>DASUGC010000024.1:0-26739 GCA_036274235.1 Vicinamibacterales bacterium | reverse complement strand
GAAATGGACTTCCGCCTGGCCAAGCAGTTCCAACTGCCGGGCCGCGCGCGGTTCGAGTTCAGCGCCGAGGTCTTCAACGCGACCAAGGCCCTGAACTTCCCGACGACCATCAACCCGGGCACCAGCGGCAACACGTTCCGCATCCAGTCCACCCAGAGCGCGGCCCGCACGGCCCAGCTCGTCTGGCGCGTGAGCTGGTAACCGACTGACACATCGGGCGCGGGCTTGCCCGCGCCTGAATCGATTCGACCCACCGGCCGGTTTCCCACAAGGAAGCCGGCCGGTTTTTGCCATCCCACTTGCGCCCAATCCCGGGCGCCGGGACGCGCCAAACTGACCCGGGACGCAGTCCCTCGCGATTGGCGCCGGGCCCGTATGACCGGCGTCATACCTCGCAGCGCGCGTCACACGTACTCTCGCCTGTGTCGTCATCGCGTGTTTGAGGCGAGGTGTCTTGATGAGCGAAGTCTCTGGATCCATTCTTCACGCCCGGCTGGCGGATATCGTGCTCGACGATCCGCGCTGTACGCCGGTCTTCGACCGCCTTGGGCTCGATTACTGCTGCCGGGGCCAGCGAACCCTGCTGGAAGCGTCTGAAGAGCAACACGTCCCGATTTCGGAGGTGCTTGGCGAAATCCACGCGCTCGGCCCTCGTCTCGCCGATAGCGACCGCGCGGCTGAATGGCCGGACCTCACGGCGCTGATTCACCACATCCTCTCCAGGCACCATCACTATGTGCGTGAGCACGAGCCGGTAATCCGGGGCCTGCTCGACAAACTGGTCAATCGCCACGGCGACCGGCATCCGGAGCTGTTCGAGGCGCGCGCCACCTTCAATCTGCTGTCGCAGGAGCTGCTGCAGCACATGGAGAAGGAAGAGAAGATTCTCTTTCCATTCATCGAATCGCTGTCGGTGGCCACGGCAGACGGGCCGCCGCAACCCGGCAGCCCCTTCGGCACGATCATGAATCCGATTCGCGCGATGGAGCACGAACATCTGGTGGCCGGGACGCTCATGGCGCGTCTTCGCACGCTCACCAGGGGATTCGAGCCGCCGGCGGATGCGTGCATGTCGTACCGGTTGTGCTTCAGCGAGCTCGCGGAGTTCGAATCCGATTTGCATACGCACGTCCACCTGGAGAATTACGTGCTGTTCCCGCGGGCGGTGGCGCTCGAAAACGCGTTGTGACGCCGTGAAGGTACGGCCTGATCAAGCAGGCGACGGAACACTGGCGAGTGGGGCGAGGTGAGCGGCGGCGCTCACCTCGTTGTGTTTTGCGGAGACCAGGGGCGGGACGTTGAGAGGGGTTACTTGACGACGAGGGTACCGGACATGCCGGCGCCGAAGTGGGCGGCGAACGTGCACAGAAACGGGTACGAGCCGGGCGCCTTGGGGGCCGTGAAGACCACTTCCGATTGCTCGCCCGGTCCGACCATGTCGGCCTGCGCCAGAATCTGCGACTTGAGAGCCGCGGGAATGTAGCCGGTCGCCGGGGTCAGCGCGGCTGCTTCCGAGAACTTCTTCGGGTCCGAACCCAGGGTCAGCAGCACGAAGTTATGGGTCATCACGGTCCGTGGCAGTTGACCCATGGAAATCAGACGGACCTTCAGGCGTTCACCAGGTTTGGCGGTAATCACGGACTTGCTGTAGCTCATTTTTTCGCCGACGGGATCGGTCACGGTCAGGACGACGAGCCGGGGCGCGGCCGCGGCGGTCGCGGGCGCGGGTTTGGTCTGGGCGGCCACAACAGGCCTGGCGGCTGGAACCAGGACCAGGCCGGCCAATACGGCGGTCACGACACGAACGTTCACAAGGCACACTCCTCCGGATCCACAGGCCGCGTCCCCGCGGCAGGACCCGTAATTCATTTGAACTGGAGCGCCTTTCAGGGCCTATGACAGCCGTCATAGGCGGCATCCGGCCGCGGGCACACACTGCGTCAGAACGCTTGGTGCGCCGGGAGGCTGTGATGAAGAGATTCTGGTTCGTGTTCGTTCCGTTGATTGTCGTTGTTGGCGCGATCATCGCCGGCTGCCGGACCACCGGTGTCGGCCAATCGGGCTTGCTCTCGATTGCGCAATCTCGAGGTCTCAGTCCTGAAGACGCATCGCGCGCCCTGAAGACGTTCGTGCCGCCCGGCGGTCGCGATGAATTCCTGCTGTTCGCATCCGGCGGTCACTCCGGCCAGATTCATGTGATCGGCGTGCCGTCGATGCGGCTGCTGAAGACGATTGCCGTGTTTACGCCGGAACCGTGGCAGGGCTACGGGTACGGCGCCGACTGGTCGGAGACGGCGCTCGAAGGCGGCGATGGCACGAACGGACACAACGGACACGAGGCGGCCGGCACCAGCAAGGAGCCGCTCCGCTGGGGCGACGCGCATCATCCGGCGCTGAGTGAAACCAACGGCAAGTATGACGGCCGCTGGATTTACATCAACGATCGCGCCAACGGCCGCATCGGCATGGCGGACCTCAGCGACTTCCGCACCAAGCAGGTGCTGCAGGTGCCGAACCTGATGACGTCGCACGGCGGCGTCTTCGCGACGCCCAACACCGAGTACGTGCACATCTCGTCGAAAGTGCCGGCGCTCAAAGCGTGGAACAAGAGCCAGGGCCAGACGGTGACGCTGAACGATCACCTCACCAAGTACGCGGACATCTACCGGGGCTATTCCACGTTCATCAAGATCGATCCGACGACCGGCCACATGCTGGTGGACCAGAGCTTCCAGATCGAACTGCCGCCGTACACGCAGGACCTGGCCGACTCGGGCAAGGGCGCGAGCGACGGCTACGCGTTCATCAATTCCTACAACGTGGAGATGGCCACGGGCGGCATCGAACAGGGCCAGCCGCCGATTGAAATCGGCGCGTCCAAGCTCGACTTCGACTACCTCCACATCATCAACTGGAAGAAAGCCGAGCAGGTCGTCGCGGCCGGCAAGTTCACGACCATCAACGGCATTCGCGTGATTTCGCTCGAGACCGCCGTCGCCGAGGAGATCCTGCACCTGGCGCCGGAACCGCGCAGCCCGCACGGAGTCGATGTGGCGCCCAAGGGCGATTACATCACCGTATCCGGCAAGCTCGATCCACACGTGACCGTCTACGGCATGGACAAGATCAAACAGGCCATCGCCGCGAAGAACTTCGAGGGCAAGGACCGCTACGGCATCCCGATTCTCAAGTTTGACGCGGTGGTCGCCGGCAAAGTGGAGCTCGGCGCCGGGCCGCTGCACACGCAGTACGACAACCAGGGCAACGCCTACACGAGCCTGTACCTCGAGAGCGCCGTCGCCAAATGGACGCTCGGCGACCCGTACAATCCGGCGGACAAGGCGTTCAAGCTCGTAGACAAGGTCTCGATTCACTACAACATCGGCCATCTGGCGACGGCCGAAGGCGACACGATGGACCCGCAGGGCAAGTACCTGATTGCCATGAACAAGTGGTCGATCGATCGGCATACGAACGTCGGGCCCCTGCACCCGCAGAACTTCCAGTTGATCGACATCTCGGGCCCGAAGATGGAGCTGCTCGCCGACATGCCAATCGGCTTCGGCGAGCCGCACTATGCGCAGCTCGTCCGGGCGTCGATCATCAAGCCGCACGAGGTCTACGAACCCGGCACGTCGCCCACGACGGACGCCAAGAGCCCGTACGCCATCACCGGCGAACAGGAAGCCCGCATCGTCAAGAAACCCGGGGTTGTTGAAGTCTGGATGAACGTGGTTCGAAGCCATTTCACCCCGGACATCGTCACGGCCAAAGTCGGCGACAAGGTCATCGTGCATCTGACCAACACCGAACGGACGCCCGATGCCACGCACGGCTTCGCGGTCCCGACACGGAACGTGATGCTCAGCCTGGATCCTGGGGAGACCACGACCGTGGAGTTCATCGCCGACAAAGCCGGCACGTTCAGCTTCTACTGCACGGAGTTCTGTTCGGCGCTGCACCTGGAAATGCAGGGCTGGCTCATCGTCGAGAAATAGAGGCTTGTCATGAAGGTCGCCGCCGTGTTCATCACGATGGTCTGGGCCGTGGCCTGCGCTGCCCGCGCGGGCACGCCTCCCGCCATCGTGATGGACCGGTCGGCGTGCGCGAAGTGCGGCATGTTGATCAGCGAAGGCGCGTACGCGGCGGCAATCAGGTTTCCGGACGGGCACGATCAGGTCTTTGACGATATCGGATGCCTGGTTGCGGCCGTCCGGCAGACGTCCGTCCAAGGCGCGCAGTACTGGTTTCACGACGCGGCCAGCGGCGAGTGGATTACCGGCGCAAGCCCGGTGTTCGTAGTCTCCTCCGAACTACGGACGCCGATGGGCGGTGGCATCGCGGCCTTCCTCCAAGAGGCCACGGCGCAGCGCGAGGCGATCCGCGTGCACGGCCGCGTCGTGCGTGACATCCCGTCGCTCATCGCTCTCGAAGGGAACCCGCAATGACTACTGATCGATTGGTGAGATGGACGTGCGGTCTCGCGGCCGCGGGCCTGATCGCCTGGAGCGCCACCTTGCCGCTCTGGACGATGACGATGCGAGCGCCGCAATATCCGTCAGGGTTGACGTTGCGCGCGTACGGCACCGGCATGTCGGGCGATGTGTCGGAGCTCAACATCCTCAATCACTACATCGGGATGCCGCCCCTTCACGCGCCGGCGCTCGAAACCGCGGTGTTCCCGTACGCCGTCGGCGTCCTGATCGTGTTGAGTCTGCTGGCGCCGCTGCATCGCTTGATTCGACGCCTGGCGGCCCTGGCGGTCGCCGTCACGCCGGTGGCCATGCTGGCGGACCTGCAATGGCGCCTCTACGAGTTCGGCCATTCGCTCAACCCGGAGGCGCCGATTCGTCTCAAGGCCTTCACGCCGTGGGTCGTCGGCACGACGGCGATGGGCAATTTCAAGTCGTTCGGCATGCCCTCGCTGGGCGTGTGGTGTCTCGCGGTCGCCGCGCTTCTGCTGTGGGCGCCGACGTTCGTCGAACGGCGGGGCGTCCCCCATGCTCCCAAATCCACCGTGCGGAAAGTGCCGGTGGCCGCCGCGCTCATCCTGCTGCTTGCCGGCGTGTCACGGCCGGCGGCCCAGCCGCTGTCGCTCCAGGCGCTGATTGATGCGGCGCCGGCCGGCGGAACGGTGACCGTGCCGGCCGGGGACTACGCCGGTCCGGTCACGATCCGCGGGCCGCTGACGGTGATCTCGACCGAAGGCGCGCGGATCGATGGCGGCGGGCGCGGTTCGGTCGTCACGATTGGGGGCAACGATGTGACGTTCCGCGGCTTCACGCTGCGCAACAGCGGGCGTGACGTCACGGAGGAGGCCGCCGGCATCACCATCACCGGCGATCGGCACGTGGTCGAAGGCAACCGGATCGAGGACGTGTACTTCGGCATTCACGTCGGTGACGGCGAGCACGTGACGATTCGCGACAACGCGATCCAACCCGGCGAACATCACGGCGCGCGACCGGGCCATGGCATCAGCGCCTGGCATCTTCGGAACAGCACGCTGGCGGACAACCGCATCTCGCACGCGCGCGACGGCATCTATCTCTCGTTCACATCCGATGTGGCGGTCACCGGCAACGCCATCTCGTCATGCCGGTACGGTCTGCACTCGATGTACTCGCAGCAGGCGCGCTTCGAAGGCAATCGCGCAGAGGGCAACCTGCTGGGCGCGGCGCTCATGACGTCCGACCGGCTGGTCTTCCGCGGAAACCGGATCGCCCGGCATCGCGACGGGCCCGCGGCCTACGGCGTGCTCCTCAAGGACATCGGCGATCTCGTGCTCGACGACAACCTCATTCTCTCGAATCGCGTGGGCATCTACGCGGAGTCCGTTCCCTCGGATCCGTCGGCTGAAGCGCAGGTCGCCCGCAACATCATCGCCGGCAACGAGGTGGGCCTGGCGCTCCAAAGCAATGCGGCGCTGATCGTGACCGGCAACCGGATCGCCGACAACCTGTCAGACGTGCGCGCGCTCGGGCGCCAGCTGTCCGACGGCATGCAGTGGTCCCGCAACGGACGCGGCAATTCGTGGAGCCGCTACCGCGGGTTCGACGCGAACGGCGACGGCATCGGCGACGTGCCGTTTCAACTGGACGACGCGATGGATGCGCTGCTTCGACAGAACCCGTCGATGCAGGCGCTGCTCTATACGCCGGCGCACCTGGCCATCGAAGCGGCGGCCAGGATGTTTCCGGTCTTCCGGCAGCCGCCGGTGCTCATCGATCGCCATCCGCTGATGACCTCAAGGCTGGAGGCTCGATGATTACGCTGCGAGGCGTCACCAAGCGATACGGCGCACGGCTCGTGCTGGACAGCGTGTCCACGGAGATCCGCCCGGGCGAGGTCACGCTCCTGCTGGGCGTGAATGGCGCGGGCAAATCCACGCTCCTGCGGAGCGTACTCGGGCTCGAAGGCCATGAGGGGCGGATCGAGGTCTGCGGCCGCGATCCGCAGACCAGCGGCCAGGATGTGCGGGCGCACATCGGCTACATGCCGCAGAGCGGCGGGCTGCATCCGGATCTGTCGGTGCGCGAGACGATGGAGTTCTACCGGGCGATCCGGCGCGCGCCCGAAGCGCGTGTGGAGACGCTGCTGACTGAAGCCGGGCTCGCGGCTGAGGGCGCGACGCGTGTCGGCGACTTGTCCGGCGGCATGCGCCAGCGCCTGGGATTTGCCGTGGCGTTGATCGCCGATCCGCCCATTCTCCTGCTCGACGAGCCGACCGCCAGCCTCGATGCCGCCAGCCGCGCCTGGATCTCGGCGCGCCTGCGCGCGCTCGCCGCCGAAGGGCGCACGGTCCTGGTCTCCACGCACGCCGGCCAGCAGCTGTTCGACGGCGAAGGCCGCTTCCTGACGATCGAGGACGGCCGCCTGAACGATCCCGGGAGTGCTTTTCCGGAAAGCGTGAATCCCGGGCCAAGAGATCCTGGAAATCGCTTTCCGCAAGGCCTCAATCCCGGAAACGATTCCCGGGATCGTTTTCGGGTCCCTGCAATCCGGCCCGGGGACGTCTGGCCCGTCGTCCGCAAGGAATTGCGCGATGCCCTGCAGAATCGGTGGCTTGCAGGGTTTGCGATTCTGCTCGGCGTCCTGGGTCTGGCCGCGACGGCTTCGGGCTACGACAGCGTGGCGGGGCTGGGGCTTCAGATGTTCGGGCGGACGACCGCGACCCTGCTGAACCTGGCCCTTCTCCTTGCGCCGCTGGTCGGCGTCCTGATGGGTGCGGCGTCGATCGCGGGTGAACGCGAGCGCGGCACCCTCGAGCATCTCCTGGCACAACCACTGTCGCGCACGCGCCTGCTGCTCGGAAAACATGCGGGGCTGCTCATTGCCCTGTCGATCGCGACGGTCGCCGGCTTCCTGCCGGCTGGTCTGCTGATTGTCGCGAACTCCGGCGTGGGCCTGCTGCCCCACTACGCGCTGTTCCCCACACTCGCCGTTGGCGCCGCGGCCGCGCTCGCGGGGATCGGGCTCGTGATTTCCGTGTCCAGCCGGAGCGCCGTGCAGGCGCAAGGCGCCGCGGTAGCCGCGTGGTTTGTGCTGGCGTTGCTCTACGACCTGGTCTTGATCGGGTCGCTGGCGATCTCGGGACTCGCGCCGCACTGGCTGGTGGCGGCGCTGGCGCTCAATCCTATTGATGCCTCACGCGTGATCGGGGTGCTGGCGCTCGAGCCGGACCTGTATCTGCTTGGCCCCGCCGGCGCCTTCCTGACCGAGCAACTTGGCAGCCTGGGAACCGCTCTGCTGCTCGGCGCGGCCGTGTCGGGCTGGATTGCGCTGCCCGTGGCGGTGGCCGCGTTTCGTTTTTCAGGCACTTTCAGAGGGAGACAGTCACATGAAACGCATAGAAGTCATGTTGGGGCTGGCCGCGTGCGCGCTGGCCGCGACAATCGCCTGCTCAGCCGCACGGGCGGATGATGACGACCATGGCAGGAAAACGCGCAGGGCGCCGCCCGAAGTCATCGCAAAAGGCCAGGCGATGTACAAGACCACGTGCGCGCCGTGTCACGGAGAAGGCGGCCATGGCGACGGCCCCGCGGGCAAGATCTTCAAGCCTCGCCCGCAGGACCACACGGACGCCAAGTACATGGACACGATTACCGACGAGGACATGGCCAAAACCATCAATATGGGCGGTGCGATGAAAGGCAAACCGTCCATGCCGAGCCACCCCGCGATTCGTGGCGCGGACATGGACGCGCTCGTCGCGTACGTTCGCACGCTCAGCCACCCGGAGAAATAGGAATTCCGCCGGCGAGCGGCCAGGCGCCGCGTTTGGCTGGCGCGGCCGCTCGCCGGCGGCTTGTCTTCCGCCAAGGATCCAGGGGTCAACCGCCCGATGCTTGACATGCAAGTAATTACTTGCATATTATCGAGGCTCCGATGAAGACCGACCTCGATAGAGTCTTCAAAGCCCTGGCCGACCCGACGCGCCGGCGCCTGCTGGACCAGCTTCATCGGGACAACGGCCAGACCCTGACGTCGTTATGCGAGCACATGGACATGACGCGCCAGGCGGTGACGCAACATCTCCAGCTGCTGGTGGATGCCAATCTCATCGCCGTCATCTGGCAGGGCCGGGAAAAGCTCCACTACCTGAATCCGGTACCGCTCTACGAGATCCAGGATCGCTGGATCGACAAGTTCGAGCGCAACCGGCTCGGCGCGTTACGGGATCTCAAGCGGAAACTTGAAGAGGATGATCATGACAAAACCTAGCTATGTGTATGTGACCTACATCGAGACGACGGCGGAACGTGTGTGGCGGGCGATCATCGATCCGGACGTGACGCGCACCTATTGGATGGGCCCGAATGCCAGCGTGCCCGCGCACGTGAACGTGTCGGACTGGAAGCCGGGTTCGCCTTGGGAACACCAGCGCGCTGACGAGACCAAAGCCGTTGACATCGCCGGCACGGTCATTGAAAGCACGCCGCCAAGGCGGCTCGTCATTTCGTGGGCCAGGCCCGGCGAGCTGGCCGACACCTCGAAGCACTCGCGCGTGACGTTCGACATCGAACCCATCGGCGACGCGCTCGTGAAACTGACGGTCACTCACGAGGGCCTGGAGAAGGACGAGAAAATGCTGGCCGGCGTCTCGAGCGGGTGGCCGATGGTGCTGTCCAACCTCAAGTCGGTGCTCGAGAGGGGCAAGGCACTCCCGAGAGTGGACGTGGGAGCGGGCGCGGCCAGGGCCTAACGGATCACGCGGCGGGTGGCCGTCGAGGGATCGGCTTTCGGAGCCGTATAGCCGTACACCTGCACGATAGCGGCACGGCCGGCGTCGGCCCACATCTGCACGAGCAGGTATTTGTTGTGAATCGTGTCGAAGGTCGAGCCGCCGTAGTGATACTGGCGGAACGGGTTGTCACCCGGGTACGCGACGGTGCCCGCGCAGTCCCAGGTTTCGTACGGCACCGGGTCCCAGTAGCGCGCGCGGCCGCCCGCCTTGACCTTCGCCAGATCATTCGCGTCGAACATCAGCCCGCCGCACGAGTAGGGGTACGCGTGCGGGCCTTTGTTGGCGTTGGCCGTCTTCGTGTCCATGCCCAGATCGGGCGGATCGTAGAGCGTGAGCTCCCCGACCACATACGGCTGCCCGGACAAGCGTCCCGGAAAGCACGGCGTCACGGTGACGCTCGCATCGGCCGCGCCACTGTTGCTCGCGGACTGGATCGCCGCGACGCCGCGATGCTTCCTGGCGACCGTCGCTGAGGAGCGGACCGGAAAATCCTGTATGGGCGTCGCCTGATCCTTGAGCCAGACCCAGAACGCCTGGTCGGGTCGCTTCGCGTAGTTCGCGTGATTGGGATGGACGACTGAACCCGCGCCCGTCCGCATCAGATTCGCGTATGGCAGCGTGACGTGGCAGCCGGTCGCGTCGGTACTGGCGTCGCTCCCTTGCGGCCAGTCGCTGTACAGATGATTGACCGCGTCCTCCACGAATCCGTCAGTCACGTGGGCCACGGCGTGGCCGTACGCGCCATTCGCGACGGTCCCGCGAGTTCCGCTGAAGAGAATCGTGCGGGTCCCTGGCAGCCAGACACCCGCCATCGACTCCGTCATGGCCTGAATCCAGTCGCCCGTGCCTGGCTTGTCGCCATTCCAGTTGCCGAGCGTTTCGTGCGAGAACCCGCCGGCGGAGGGATAGCCGAGCAGCCGGAAGCTTGGAATCGGCGAGAGGCGGTCGACGTCGGCCATGTTGAATGTCGTGAGCGATGGACCGCTGCTGTCGTCGCCGATAATCGACCGGCAGCACCCACCGACGGCGTGCGTGCCGCCGAGGATCGGCTGCCATGCGGGCGGAATCGGGAAGATCCCGCCGGACGTCCAACGGGCTTTGCAACTGTTCGATCCGCCGCAGGTCGCTTCGGCCGTCCCATCGCCCGAAATGAAGAACGGTCCGCTGATCGTGCCGGTCAAATCACCGCGCGTCCGGAACAGTGACGGCAGCGGTTTACCGGCGGCGTCCTGGTTGTACCCGAAGTATCCGCCCACGTTGACGAACAGATCGCCGCCGAACTTGTAGATCCCGTAAATCCGCCGGCTGCTCGCGTGGGCGTCGGCCGTGCGGCCGCCCGTGGCATCGGTCCACCCCGACAACTTCACGGCCGTCGGCAGCGCGGCTGTCGTCGTGTGGTCCTTACTGAGAGATCCGTAGATGTTCGAGACACGGAACTCGGCGACGCGGAAGTCATTCGCGAAGCCGCTCACCCAGATCGATCCGTTCCCGGCGTCGCCCGCGGGATCGAACGAGATGGCCCCGCCGCCATAGTTGGACGTGCAACTGTCGCCGTCGGGACAACCCGGCCCGCCCGTCGCCAGTTTGAAGGAGCCCTCGTAAGCCAGATTTGAACCGTGCGCGAGCGGATCGGCCGCGCCGCCCCGCGGCACCTGCGGCGAAGGCCGCGTCAAGGCGAAGACCTCGATGCTGAGAACGGCAACCAATAACACCACGGCGGCCGTGACTCTATGCGTCATGACTGTCCTCGCCCGGAAGCCGGAGTCGTGTTCCCACAGACGACCATGTTACGTCCGGGCGAGAGATGACGTGGGCGTAGGCTGGGTGCCGTCGATGTCGACGGTACACGTACCGGCGTTGGCTCTCAGGCCGCCGGCAGGTCCGTGTGCTTGAAGTCCGAGCCGACAAAGAGCAGCGAGTCCCCTGCGGCTGCCGCCGTGGCGTAGGCGAGGCAGTCACCAAAATTCAAGTTGGCCTTGTGGCGGCCTCGTCCGTAGCGGACGAACGCATCGGCGGCGCGATGCCACTCCGCCTCTCCAAAGGGCACGACCGTAACGCCTAACTCACGCACGAGCGCATGCACTTCGGGGGACGGATCATCCCTGCCAGCCGGCCGCTGACGACGACCGAGGCGCGACTCAAAGACCAGGCTTGTTTCGACGAGCGTCGGCGCGCCCACTCGGAGCGTGTCGGCTTCGAGCATGCGATCGACCAACTCCCGGTATCCGGGTTCGGAGAACAGCAGGGCGACAAGCGCAGAGGAATCGAGTGTCATACGCCGTCAGGTCCGAGGCCAAAGATCGCATCTTCCTCGGCGCGCGAAAGCCGGCGGCCGAGCTCATGCTCTGGCACGGATGCCCAGATGGTGCCGCGCAGAAGCTTCATGACGCGGGCCCGGCGCTCACGCGGGGAGGCGCCGGCCAGCCGGCGCTTTCGCTCCTCGAGTGATCGCCGAATCGCCTCGGTCTTGGACTCGCCCGTCAGCCTGGACACCTCTGCCGCCAGCCGCTCGACTGCTCTGTTCTTGAGATTCAGAGCCATTCCACCATGGTACACCATGAATGGTGTAATGGTGGAATCCACCGCAGGGGCACCGGGCGCCCTGGTTCTGCCCGCACCGCTATCGCAAGTACTTGTTGAACCAGGCCAGCGTCCGCTCCCACGCCAGCGTCGCGGCCTCCTTGTCGTAGCGCGGCGTCGTGTCGTTGTGGAAGCCGTGCTGGGCGCCCTTGTAGATGTAGCCCTCGTGAGGCACGCCTGCGGCGGTCAGGGCGGCGTCGTAGGCCGGCCACGTCGCGGCCAAACGCGTGTCCATTTCTCCGTGGTGAATCAGCATCGCGGCCTTGATCTTCGCCGCGTCTTCAGCGCTCGCCGGGGAGCCGTAGAACGGAACGCCGGCGGACAGATCCGGCCGCGCCCACGCGAGGTGATTCACCACGCCGCCGCCGAAGCAGAAGCCGGTCGCGCCGACCTTTCCGGTGGACTCCGGCCGCGCCTTCAGCCAGTCGTACGCCGCCAGAAAATCCTCGAACATCTTCGTGCCGTCCACCTGGCGGAACTTCACCGCGCCTTCCTCATCGGTGCCGGGAAACCCGCCGACAGAGGTTAAACCGTCCGGCGCGCACGCCACAAAGTTCGCCTTGGCGAGCCGCCGCGCCACGTCTTCGATGTAGGGTGTCCGGCCCCGATTCTCATGCACCACCAGCACGACCGGGAGCTTGCCCCTCAGGTTGGCGGGCTTCACCAAGTAACCGTTGATGGTGCCGTTCCCCTTGGGCGACGGAATCGTTTCCGAGCTCACGACGATGTCCTTATCGTCCTTGGCCACCTGCTGGGCCCAGGCGTAATTGGGCCGCAGGCCTTCGAAAATCGCCGCGACCGTGAGGCCGCCGACGGCAAACCGCTGCGCGCGCGTCAGAAATTCGCGCCGATCGATGTCTCCGTGCTGATATTCGTGGAACAGATCCAGCAGTTCCTGCGGGTACTCGGAGGCGTGTTTGCGTTCCATGCTGGAAATTGTAAACCCGAACGACGGTCTCGGCGCCATGCCTGGAGCCGGCCCCGGCGTGACAAAGCCCAGCCAATTTTCGTGCGTAGGACCGCGCCCCGCCCATCGCGCGCATCGGTCATTCCATCTTCGTCTACTACATCGAGTAGTCCCGCCGCGCGGATGACCCGATCACCGGATCGCCGGGAGCTCGAACAGCAAGCGGTCCCGCCCTCGCGTGTGCTCGCGCAGCCCGAGTAGACGCGCCAGCTCGCGCTGAGCCGGCGCGGCCTCGGGCACGACGACAAAGCGAATATGGAGACGATCCAGTTCCTGCCGATCGACGTCCAGGCGCGCCGCCCAGGCCGCTCCGTCCAACGCCAGCACACGTTCCGCGTCCCGGAAATCGCGCTCCACGCCGGTCATCTGCCCTGCCGCCGACGCACGCGGAATCGAGACGCTGCCGGCCGTAATCGCGTGTCCGTGCAGGGTCTGCGCGCTGAGCGCCTCCTGATCGAGGCTCAAATCAATCACCGTAAAGTTTCCCGGCGTCGCGGCAATCTGACGATAGGCCGGATCGATCAGGGCGTCCGCTTCAATCTTTCCGGCCCGGACCATGGCGCTCTCGAAGATGACAAGGATGATGAGGACCGCCGTCAGCGCCATCGCCACGCCGGCGCGCGAAATGCGCGCGAGGCACGCCCGAACGCCGAAGCCCGCGAGAACGGTCAGCATCAGCATCGCGACGGGAAAGAGCCGAGTGGGATCGCGCGAAGCGCGCAGCGGAGGAAAGACCGCGTGAAGGACGGCGTACGGCAACGGAATTCCGGTGGTCCAGGTGCCGGTGATCCGCAGGACGGGCCCGAGCGCCAGGATCAGGAACGCCGCGGCGGCAAAGGCCCAGAACGCGGTTCGATCCGGCTTCAATCGGGTCAGCGCCACCATCACGAGGCCCCAGATCGTCAATCCGATCGTGGTTTCCGTCCGCATGCCAATCGTCCGCCCATCGCCGTACTCGCCGGCAAACGCCAGCGCAGAGCCGTAGACCGGATGCAGGCGGCTCGGTGTGAAGAACGAGACGAGCGCCGGACTCCAGTCAACCGCTTCGCCAATCGGCCGCGCCGGCCTGATCTCCCCGTTCAGGAATGCGCGGCTTTGAACGGCGAGGAGCGGCGATGCCAGCAAGACGGCCACGGCGGGGGCCACGAGGACCCGGCGCCACGGCAGCGCGGGCATGGCCCGACGCTGCCAGACGAGGAACCATCCGATCCATAACAAAGTGAACCCCACGCAATAGAGCGCGTATTCCGCCGACGTGTAGAGCGTCAGCGCCAGCACGACGCCTGCGGCCAGCGCCCGGCCCCGCGAGGGCCGCTCGACAAACCGAATCCAGAGCAGCACGTACCACACGATGAATTCGGTGGCCACGAGAGACAGGCGTGGCACGTTGAGCATGCGATACGGCATCCAGGCGAACGCGACGGCGCAGACGATCGCCGCCGGCCGGCTCTCCGTGAGCCGCAGAATCAGGCAATACGCACCGAGCGCGCTCATCACGAAGGCACAGCCCACGACGACGTTGAAAGCCGCCACGAGTCCGGCGGGACCATCAAGCAGGTACTGAATCGGCACGGAGATCAGCGCATACGGCATCGGATACGTGTGAAGGGCCAGCGACGCACCGGCTGGATACAGCAGCAGGCTCGTCCAGTAGGGATCCTGGGGCCCGCCTATCGCCTGTTTGGTCCACCAGAAATTCCAAAGGTTGAGATGCGCATCGAGCGGGTCGTAGCCAAAGGTACTCAGGGCGGTGAGCGGAAGAATCTGTGGCGCCGCGGCCGCAAGGGAGGCAAGGACCACAAGGCCGGGCCCCAGGACCTGATTCACGAAGCCGGATAACGCCCGCGGCCTGGGGTGCAACGCGAACGGCGTCATGACGCGCGATTATTCCATGCCGGATTCAAGGCCGTGGCACGCCCTGCGGCCGCGGACGTGGATAATTCGACGATGCAGACACGGTCCCCCGATTTGACGCGCACCTTCCTGGTCCTCGTCATCATCGCCGCCCTGATCGCCGGCAGCCTCTGGACGCTGTGGCCCTTCCTGGGCGCGCTGCTGTGGGCGACGACGATTGCCGTCGCGACATGGCCGCTTCTCCTGAAGCTGCAGCATGGACTCGGCGGCCGCCGCACTCCGGCGGCGGCCCTCATGACGCTGGCGATCGCCGCCGTCTTCCTCGTGCCGTTCGTCTGGGCGGTCACGGTGCTCATCGACCTGGGCGTGCAGGGAGTGGAGCTGGTGCGCGCCGCGAGTGAACGCGGCCTGCAACCGCTGCCCGACTGGGTTGCGTCCATCCCGATGCTCGGTCCGCGACTTCAGAGCCGCTGGCAGGAACTGACCCTGGGCGGACCGGAGCAGGTCGCCGACGCGTTGCGCCCACTGGCCCGCCAGGCCGCGGGGTGGACGATCGCGTTGACCGGCGGAATCGGCGCGGTGACGGTGCACTTCCTGTTGACGGTCCTCATGACCGCGGGCCTCTACGTCAGGGGCGAGCAGGCGGCCGCCGGGGTGATTGCGTTCGCCACGCGCATCAACGCCGATCGCGGCGAGCGCATCGTCCTGCTTGCGGGGCAAGCCGTGCGTGGCGTGGCGCTCGGGGTCATCGTGACCGCCTTGCTGCAGGCGGTCGTGGCGGGGCTCGGGCTGTGGGCCGTGGAGGTCCCGCGGTGGGGCGTGCTGCTGGCCGTCACGTTCGTGCTGTGCGTGGCGCAACTCGGACCGCTGCTCGTGCTGCTCCCGGCCGCGGCCTGGCTGGCGTGGATAGGCCGCCCTGTCGCGGCAGGCGTGCTGCTTTTTCTGATCGTGGCGATTTCCATCATGGAGAACGTCGTCAAACCCATGCTGATCCGGCGCGGCGTTGACGTGCCGATGCTGCTGCTCATCGCCGGCGTGCTGGGCGGACTTCTCTCGTTCGGCGTGCCGGGGCTGTTCGTGGGTCCGGTGATTCTTGCGGTCACGTATACGCTCCTCAGGGACTGGATCCGCGAAGGACAGAACACCGAGACCGCCTGAGAAGTGCGACGTGATCAGACTCCCGGCGATCGTCGTGCTCGACAACGTCCGCAGCCTTTACAACACCGGCGCGTTCTTCCGCACGGCCGATGCCGTGGGCATTGAGAAGCTTGTCCTCTGCGGGATCACGCCCCGGCCCGACCAGGCTGGCCGGCAGGCGCGGGCCATCGCGAAGACCGCGCTGGGTTCGGAGCGCAGCGTGCGCTGGGAATACGAACCGGAGACGTCGCGGGCATTGGAGCAGGCGCGGGCGTCCGGGCATCGCATTGTCATTGCCGAAACGGCGACCGGCGCCGTCGATCTGTTCGCCTGGGCGCCGTCATGGCCCGTCTGCGTCGTCTTTGGCCATGAGGTCACGGGTGTTCGCACGTCTGCTGCGTCCGGCGATGTGACCTATGTGCGAATTCCGATGTTCGGCGCCAAGACGTCGCTGAATGTCGCGACCGCCGGTGGTGTGGTCCTGTACGAGCTGCTGCGAAAACGACTGTACCTTCAGGACACCGCGTAAAATCTTACGGCCTCGATCCGTCCGAATCATGGCACCATAGCTGCGGCCACATGTCGCTCGATCAGCTGATCGCAGTCCTGTGGTCTCTGACAACGGCGCTCGCCATCGTCACCGGCTGCTATCTGGTCGAACGTCTGAGCCCCTTCGAACGCGATCCGGGCGTGTCGGCGCGCATCGAGAGCCTGGTGCTCTTTCTCCTCAACGCGGTGCTGCTGGCCGGTCTCTCACCGATCATCAGCGACCTCGTGGTCCGGCTGCCTTCGCTCAATCTGCTCGCGCACGTCAGCGCGATTGACTGGCTGCCGGCCGTGGCGAAGACCGCGGCCCTGATTTTCATCTATGCCCTGGTCTGGGACTTCTTCCAGTATTGGGTGCACCGGGCCGAACACGAGTATGGATTCCTGTGGCGCCTGCATCGGACCCATCACGACGATCTCAATATGACCAGCGCGACCGCGATCCGCCAGAGCGTCGGCGGCAGCCTGATCGGCGTGATCGGCGTGCACCTGCCCGCGGTCTGCATCCTTGGCTATAGCGGCCTGCCCTATATCGGCGGCCTCATCCTCTTCTCGGCCTGGGGCTACTACAACCACGCCAACGTGAACATGCCCCTACCGGCACTGGAGGGTTTCGTCTCGGGCCCCAACGTGCATCGTCTTCATCATTCGCATGCGGTGCATCTGCGTGGATGCAATCTGGCGGCGTTCTTTACGTTCTACGATCGCCTGTTCGGCACCTTCGTCGCTCCGCCGCGTCACGAACGGCTCAGCACGCGATCTCCCCGCCCCGAGCCGTTCGGACTGCGCCGGGTCGTATGGTCGTGGCTCAGCCTCGGCCGCGATTCGGACTGAATGCAGGACGCCGGCCCGATGCCGCGGTCCGGACGGAAACCCGTGAAAGAATGTCGCCGGGATGAACGCGGACGGCCGGCGATATCTTGATCCGGTTCTTGGATTGGCCATCGCCACGCAAACCGCGTTCGGCGCGGCATTCATCGCGAGCGCCCGCTTCGAGGTCAGCGGCCGGACCTACTTCACGCTCTTCGACGACGCAATGGTCTCGATGACCTACGCGCGCAACCTTGCCGAGGGTCACGGACTTGTGTGGAACGCCGGCGGAGCGGCCGTCGAGGGCTACACGAACTTTCTCTGGACGCTCTGGATGGCGCTGCTGCACGCCGCCGGCATCGCGGAATCACACGTGTCGCTCGCCGTCGGGCTGTCCGGACTCGCGATACTTCTGGCGAACCTTGTCGTGCTCTGGCAGCTCGCGCGGGTAGTATCGGCTTCTCGAGATACCGCGCGCCTGACCGTTCTGACCGTGAGTCTGTGCTATCCATTGATCTTCTGGACGCTGCGCGGCATGGAAGTCGGGCTGCTCGCGCTCGTCCTGAATCTGGCCCTGCTCCAGGCGCTGTCACCCTCGCCATCGGGCAGGCGACGATTTCTGCTTCTGGTTTCGCTCGGTCTCCTGCCGCTCATTCGAGCGGACGGCATCGTGCCGGCCGCGATCGTCGGCGCCGTTGCGGCCCGGACTTTTTTTCGGAACGGTCACACCCGCACAGCCGTCGCGGTGATCGCGTGTCCGTTCGTCGTGCTCCTGGCGCACACCGCCTTTCGCTGGTGGCTCTACGGGGACCTGCTTCCCAACACGTACTACCTGAAAGTGTCCGGTGTTCCGCTCGCCGATCGGCTGTCGCGAGGCGCGGGCACGCTCTGGGAGACGTTGCAATCCAATCTGTGGCTGACACTCGCGCTCGGACTCCTCATCCGCGCAGACGCGCGCCTGAGAGCGATTGCGGCTGTGGTGATTGCGCAGGCGGGCTATTCCGTGTGGGTTGGCGGCGACGCCTGGGAACAATCCCATTACGCGAACCGCTACCTTGCGGCGGTGCTCCCATTGGCTGTCTTGCTCGGGGTCCGCGGCGTCGAAGGACTCCTCACAGGGCCGCGGTCCGTGACGCGACTGGTGCTGGCGGGCGTCGCCGGACAAATACTGCTCGTTGCTGCCGTCATCGATTCGCTGACGCCATCCACGTTCTCGCCGTTGACCTGGACGAGCGCCATGATCCTTGTGGGTGTCGGAATCAAAGGCGTGACAGGTATCTGGTTGCTGCTGACGTCGGCGATGATCGCCGCCAGCCGGCCGCTGTCGTCGTGGCCGCGGCGATCGCTCGCTG
The DNA here is from genome assembly GCA_036274235.1 of Vicinamibacterales bacterium. Classification (GTDB taxonomy): domain Bacteria; phylum Acidobacteriota; class Vicinamibacteria; order Vicinamibacterales; family SCN-69-37; genus DASUGC01. The sequence continues at coordinate 8,246 of DASUGC010000024.1, read as the reverse complement.
TCCCGGCACTGGGGTTGATCGTGACCTTGTCCGGCCCTTTCATCGGCGAATGGCTCGACGGCGACGCGCTGCACGTGAGGGACGATGAGCGAGCGGCGAAGCTGGGACTTGCACTGCGCGAATTGACCTCGCCGGACGCCACGATCGCCGTCACATGGGCCGGGAACATTCCCTATTTTGCGCGGCGGACGGCCATCGATCTGCTGGGCAAGAGTGACGTGCACGTCGCGCACGTGCGGCCGCGGCTGCCGTTCGTGCCTGGCCACGACAAGTGGGACTACGCCTACAGCGTCGGCGAGCTCCAGCCTGATGTGGTCGTTCAGACCTGGCGCGCATCCCCGGCGGATATTCGTCAGATTCAGTCGTACGGTTACGACCACATCAGCCGCGATGCCTACGTTCGCGCTGCGACATCCAGGGTCGATGTGGCACCACTCGCCGCGGCCTTCGCCGAATTCGATCGCACCGCGCCCACCTCCGGTCCGTCGTCTCGGCCGCAGCGATGATATGAAACCACGCATCTGGATCGCCGGCGCCGTGCTCCTCGTGCTTGGCGTCTACCTCGCGCGGCTCGATTCGGTCGCGGGTCAATACGTGGACGATGCCGTTTACGTGATGGGGGCCAAGGCGATTGCGTCCGGGCTGGGCTATCACATGATCAGCGCGCCGACACCCGAGATGGCGGCGATCCTGCCGGCGTTTCCGCCAGGGTTTTCAGTCGTTCTCGGCTTCGTATTCGCGCTCGTCCCGGCGTTTCCCGCCAACGTACTGGCATTGAAGCTCGTGTCCGTCGCCGCCATGCTTGGCGTGGGCGCGCTGTCGTTCCTGTATTACCGCGATCGATCGTTGCCGCGGTCGTTTGCACTGGCGGTCGCGATCGCCGTGGTCATCACGCCTGCATTCGTTTTTCTCGCGGCGTCCACCGTCATGTCCGAGCCCGTTTTCACGCTGGCCGAACTTACGGCCATTGTGCTGATCGGCCGGCGACGTCCCATGCCGGGCGGTGTGGCGGCGGCCGTGGCGGCGCTGGTGCGGTCCGCGGGCCTGCCGATTCTCGCCGCCGGCGCGATCTGGTATTGGACACGCAGGGATCGCCGATCCGCCGTCACGTTTCTCCTGACCGCCGGCGTCCTGCTGCTCCCATGGATGATTTACGCCCGGGTGTATGCAGCGCCGATCGAGTTGCGCACCGCGCACGGCGGCGCGTTCGTGACCAGCTACGCCGAGCAGTTCTGGATGACCAAGGCCGGCGAAACGCAGTCAGGACGCATCACGCCGGGCGATCTGCCCGCCCGCATCGGCGCGTCTCTCGTGGACATCTTTGGCCGGGACACCGGCGCGATCGTGCTGCCGGTGCTGTATCGATCGCCCATTGAAAGCGGGATGGAAACCATGTCGGTCGGCGGCCGCCGCAGCGATTTCACTCAGGGCAGCATGGGCAACACGACGGGCACGATGATCGTGTCGGCCCTCCTGAGTCTGCTGGCGCTCGCCGGCTTCGCTCAACGCTGGAGGCGAGGAGCGTCCGGCGCCGGCGTGAGCGACTGGTTTGTGCCGCTCGCGCTGGTGCCAATCGCCGTATTTCCGCACTGGGCCTATCGCCTGGTGCTTCCGCTGACGCCTTTCCTGTACGGCTATCTGATCGATGGACTGCAGGCCATCACCGCCGCCTGGACTCGCGTGCTGCGCATCGCGCTGCCGTGCATCATCGGCCTGCACGTGGCCGATCACGCGCTTTATGGCTTGCGCATCGATGAATCGGTCTGGCGTGCTGACGCGCGCGAGCGCGACGGAGTCATCCGGTGGATGCAGGACACGCTGACCGAACCGGGCGCGGTGGCCTCAACGAACCCGCCGCTCATCTTTCTCCATACGGGCCGGCGCGGCGTGGTCAATGAGGATGCGCGGGGGCGATGGGAAGCCTGGAAGAAGCTGGGCGTCCGGTACGTCGTCGACTTGATGGGATCCGAGTTGCCCGATCCGGCGCTGGGTTACCGCGTCTTGCTCACGACCCCGCGATCCAGGTTCTGGGTCGTCGAGATCGCTTCCGGTTCCAGATTGAGCTCGTAGGCCCAGATGTTCTGATCGCCCAGCCGGTATCGCAGCGTCGCGCGCGGATCGACCATCAGGGATCCGTCGCTGATCGACACGACATACCGCACGCCCATCCGCTGCCACCGCGCCCATCTGTTGTCCAGGCTGTCGCTGGCGATGGTTTTCCGACCTGTGCGCAGGAACACGAGCGCCGGGTTGTCGGCGGCGACGACGCCTTCCCTGGTGCCCTTCTCACGGATCCACGTGAACACGTTGTCGATGTCGTCGGCGTGCGCCTTCCAGGACACGCCGCGCGGATCGCCGTACGCCTGGGCGATGTACTGCGCGTGATCGACGACGTTGAGCCCGACGACCACACAGAGGAACATCCGGGCGGCCGCGGCGGGCGCGGGCACCAGCCGCCATTGGGCCCGCCTGACGGCATCGGTGATCGCGTCGAGACCTGCCACGAAATAGCACAGCAGGAACGGCACGAGCGGCAGGACGAACCGGAACGTCCAGAACGGCCACGCGATGATCATGGCGAGCGCCAGGACGATCATTGGTTCCGTCACCGTCATGCCCCGTCGCAGGGTCACCACACATCCCAGGACAGCCAGCGCCGTGAGCCCCAGCGAAATGATCTTGGTGCCGAGCGCGGAGCCCATGCTGGGCACTCGTCCGTCTTCCGGGGGACCGAGTCCGATGACCTCGAGGCCGCTTTCTCCGGACGTACGGAACAGCAGCGGCACGAACACGCCGCCCATGTCACGGATGGCGATATTGACAGTGTTGCGCTCGATGCGCGCCGGCAGATCTTTCGCGGTTTTCGGCCGCGAGGTCACCGTGCCGGCCTCGCTCGTCCAGAACTGATCCGTGTACTTCATCGACATGAGGCCGCCGTGATCGACGAGCTCGGCGCGCGTCGGCGCGTGCATGCGCGCGTACACCATCCACGGCAACACCAGCATCACGGCAACCGCCGCGAATGCCACCGCCGTTGCCCGGCGCCGCTTCCAGCCGAAGTACAGCAACGCGGCCACGCCAATCGTCAAACCGGCCGTGCGGATCAGAAACGCGGAGGCCGCAAGCGCACCCGCCAGCCAGCCGAACCGCCGGCCCGTTCGATCGTCGGCCGCCGATGCCGCTCGTTCGATGGCGAGCACCGCCGCGAGTTCGACGAACAGAAACACGGCCTCGGACATCAACGTTGACGTCGTCAGGAACACGAGCGCCGGCGTGATGACCGTGGCGACCGCAATCAGCGTGGCAAGTGTCCGTGACAGCCCGCGCACGCGGAGCGCGTAGCGATACGTCAGAAGGCCCGACGCGAGCATCGCGACGATCGACACGCTTTTCAGGAACGGAATGTTGGCTGGAAAGTCCGGGGTGACAAGGACGACAAGCGACAGGATGGCCGGAAAGCCCGGCGGATAGACCTGCGACAGGAACTGCGAGCCGGCCGAGCTGATCACAGACGGGCCGGAGCCCTGCGCGATGCCCTTCGCCAGCACGACGTACCAGGCGTCATCGCCGATCAGGCCCGCGACGTTATCCAGGCGGAGTAGATACAGCGCGAGCCCGGCCAGCAGCAGCGAGATGGCGATCGCGGGGGCGAGAAATCGCCGGAAACCGGGCGCATCGGGCACACCTAGATTTCGGCCTCAGAGGCTGGTTCCGTCAGATGGTGGCGGGTTGCTCGAGGCGTGCGCTGGCCGGGCCTCGCAGGCTAGCCCTTCTTGTCGCAGCAGCAGCAGCAACCGCCGTCTTTGCAACAGCAGGGATCCTGCTTGCAGCAGTCGCAGACGGGCTTCGGATTGATTCGATCGATCTTCATGAGAACCTCCGCGCTGGCTGGCGCACTTTGCTGCGCCGAGCGCACGTTTGGATCACGCACGTTGCGTGCCAGTGAAAATGCCCCTGAAGAGCGCAACCCTTTTTCACGTCCGGGTGCCCGCTGCGGAAAATCCCTGGAACGAGCGGGAAAATCCGGATGCGGGACTCCGCGGCACACGCGCAACTTATTGCGCCGATTGGCGTTGGATGTGCACAGACGCCGGTAACATGACGCACGCCATGGCCGACTCGACGCCGAAGAGCCCCCGCACCGCCGGACTTCATACGCTGTTCGAACCGGCATCCATCGCCGTCATCGGCGTCTCGCGTCAGCCACGAGGGTTGGGCCGCCGCGTGTTCGACGCGCTCAGGACCAACGGTTTTTCCGGGCCGGTCTACCCGATCACTCGTGACGGGCGGGAGATTGCCGGCGGGCGCAGCTGGCCCACCGCGTCCGCCGTGGAGCGGCGAATCGACCTGGCCGTGATTGCCGTGCCCCGGCAGAGCGTCCTGTCCGCGGTTGACGACTGCATCGCCGCCGGCGCGAGAGCCATCATCGTGATTACCGCCGGCTTCGCCGAGACCGGTCCCGAAGGCCGGGGCCTGCAGGACGCGCTGGTCCAGAAGGTACGGGCGGCTGGCGTCCGTCTTGTCGGCCCGAACTGCATGGGCGTGCTCAATGCCACCGCCGCTCACCGGATGAACGCGTCGTTCTCGCCGAAGTTTCCCCCGCCCGGCAGCCTGGCACTCTCGTCGCAAAGCGGCGCGCTCGGCATCGTCATCGTTGATTTGGCGTCACGCCGCCAGGTCGGCATGTCGGCGTTTGCCAGCGTCGGCAACAAAGCCGATGTGTCGGGCAACGATCTCCTCGAGTACTGGGAGGACGATCCGAACACGACGGTGATTGCGCTGTATCTCGAATCGTTCGGCAACCCGCGCCGATTCGCGCAGATCGCCAGGCGGGTGGCGCGGCACAAACCCATCATCGCGGTGAAATCCGGCCGCACGCGCGCCGGCGCGGCGGCGGCGAGCAGTCACACGGCGTCGCTGGCGGCCAGCGACGTCGCCGTCTCCGCGCTGTTCCATCAGACCGGCGTCATTCGCGCGGACACCATCGACGAGATGTTCGATCTCGCGGCCTGTTTCGAGATGCAGCCGCTGCCGGCCGGCGCGCGCGTCGCGATCGTCACCAACGCCGGCGGGCCGGGCATTCTGGCGGCCGATGCCTGCGTGGGCGCCGGCCTGACGGTCGTCGAGTTCGGAGAACGGACCCGGCAGCGACTCGCGTCGCTCCTGCCGTCCCTCCATGCGGTGAATCCCCTCGACATGATCGCGACGGCCGGACCGGACCAGTACCGCGAGGCCATCGCGGCCATCCTCGCGGCCGACGAAGTGGACGCGCTGATGATTCTGTACACCCCTGTCGATTCGACGGGGTCCCAGGCGGTCGTGGACGCGATCGGCCGGGGCATCACGCATGGCCGGCACCAGGCCTCGCGGCCGAAACCCGTGCTCGGCTGCCTCATGGGCGATGAATCCCATCCCCGCCTCATGGCGGGCGCCGAACAGATTCCCGTCTACACGTTTCCCGAGAACGCGGCCCGGGCCCTGGGCAGGATTGTGCGGTACGCGCGCTGGCGCCGCAGCCCTGAGCGCGGTCCCCGCGTCCTGCGCGACATCGATATCGTGGCGGCGCGCGAGCTGTGTCAGGGAGTCATGAAGGCCAGAGGATCGGCCTGGCTGACTGATGAGGAAATCGCGCGACTGCTGGGAGCGTTCGGCCTCGCGATGACGCCGTCGCGGGCCGTACATTCACAGAACGAAGCCGTCGAGTCGGCGACGGCGATCGGTTTTCCCGTGGTAGCCAAGCTCAGCTCCCGGGCCGGGATGCACAAGACCGAGGTCGGCGGTGTGGCGCTCAATCTCGGCACGCCGGACGAAGTGGCGGCCGCGGTCGGGCGCATGGAACGGGATGCGGCCCGGCACGGCCTGCCGGTGGATGCCATCGTGATTCAGCCGATGATTACGAAGGGCCTCGAAACGGTCGTCGGCATCGCGCACGATCGCCAGTTCGGCGCGCTGGTCGGATTCGGTCTCGGCGGCGTTGACGTGGAGGCGCTCGAGGACATGCAGTTTCGCATGGCCCCACTGAACGACAGCGACATCTCGGAGGTGATCGAAGCGTCACGGGCATGGAAGCTGATGCAGGCCCGGCGCGGGCGGCCGGCCGCCGATCGCGCCGCGCTCGAGGACGTCCTCGCGCGCGTCGCGCGACTCGCCGAGAGCGTCCCGGAAATTCTGGAGCTGGATTTGAACCCGCTCATCGTGCTGTCGGCCGGGCACGGGTGCCACATCGTGGACGCGCGTGCGCGGGTGGGCGCCGCGGACGACGCCCGCAAGTCGTAAGATGAATTCGTTGTGCCTGTTCGAAAGTCCCCGCGCTCTGGCTCCTCCCGCCCGCCCGCCGACGCCGCCCACGCCTATCCCAGGCCCATGCTCCGGCGGGACGAATGGGTGTCGTTGAACGGAACCTGGCAATTCGCGATCGATCCGGACGGCCTGCTCGAGGATCCGCAGGCCGTGCAGTGGAACGCCGGCATTCAGGTCCCGTTTGCGCCCGAAACTCCGGCCAGCGGCGTCCGGGACACCTCGCTGTTCAAGGCGTGCTGGTACCGGCGAGCCGTACCGGCGCCGAACGTCCCGCTGGATCACCGGTTGCTGCTGCACTTCGGCGCCGTGGACTATTGCGCCACCGTGTGGGCCAATGGACGCCTGGTCGGCCGGCACGAGGGCGGATACACCCCGTTCACCTGTGACATCACGGGTCTCGCGCTCGGCGGCGTCCTCGATGTCATCGTCCGTGCCGAAGATGACCCCGGCGATCTCGCAAAACCCCGAGGCAAGCAGGACTGGCTGAAGACGCCTCACTCGATTTGGTACGAGCGCACATCGGGAATCTGGCAGACGGTCTGGATGGAGGTCGTGCCTCCTCAATGGATTGCCCGCATCCACTGGACGCCGAATCTCGAGCGCTGGGAGCTGGCGTGCGCCGTGCGAATCGGCGGCGGCCCGTCGGAGGAACTGCGCCTGGCAATCACCCTGGCGTCCGGGGGTCAGATTCTGGCCGACGATCAATACCTGGTGATTGGCGGCGAGGTCCATCGCCGCATTGCGTTGTCCGATCCGGGCATCGACGACTATCGCAACACGCTCCTCTGGAATCCGGCTCGTCCCACGCTGATCGACGCCGAGCTGCGCCTCCTCGATGCCGCCGGCCGCGTCGTGGACGTCGTTCACAGCTACACCGCCCTTCGATCGGTCGCCGCCGAGGGCGATCGATTCGTGCTGAACGGGCGTCCCTATGAATTGAGGTTGGTGCTCGATCAGGGGTACTGGCCCGACACGGGGTTGACCGCGCCCGATGACGACGCGTTTCGGCGGGACGTGGAACTGGCCAAGGCCATGGGATTCAACGGCGTCCGGAAGCATCAGAAAATAGAGGATCCGCGCTATCTCTATTGGGCTGACCGCCTGGGATTACTGGTCTGGGAGGAAATGCCCAGCGCGTACCGCTTCACGCAGGACTCCATCGAGCGCACCACCCGCGAATGGATGGCGGTGCTCGCCCGCGACCACAGCCATCCCTGCATTGTCGCGTGGGTGCCGTTCAATGAGTCGTGGGGCGTGCCGAATCTTCCGCAGAACGCCGCGGAGCGGCACTATGTGCGGGCCCTGTATCACCTCACAAAAACGCGCGACGGCACCCGCCCGGTCATCGGCAACGATGGCTGGGAAAGCATCGCGACGGACATCATCGGGATTCACGACTATGACGCCGACCCCGAGCGGCTCGCGCGCCGGTATCACGCGAACGATCGCGAGCCGCTGTTTCCCAGACGAGAGCGTCCCGGAGGCCGGCTGCTGCTGCTCGAGGGCGAGCGGAATGCGAATGAGCCGATCGTGCTCAGCGAGTTTGGCGGGATTACCCTCGCCCGTGATACGAAACGAACATGGGGCTACTCGCGGGCCTCGAGCGCGGGGGACCTGGCCAGGCATTATGCTGCGCTACTCAATGCCGTCCGCTCCATCGGCCTGTTCGCCGGCTTCTGCTATACGCAGTTCTCCGACACGTACCAGGAAGCGAATGGGCTGCTCTACGCCAATAGAGAGCCGAAAATGCCACTCGCGATGATTGCCGCGGCGACGACCGGCGCGCCACGACGACGACCGCGGCGTCAACGAGGCTCACATTGACGCGCTGACTGCCTTCTCTGGCGCCGGGTCCGATCGCAGCCCAGCACTTCCCATGGTACGGCAATTGAATAGACGAGTGCATGCAAATACCCGTCATCTGTTTTTCTCATCTTCGGTGGCGA
>DASUGC010000023.1:0-3363 GCA_036274235.1 Vicinamibacterales bacterium | reverse complement strand
AAAGTGATCCGTCAGAAACGCAAACGTCAGCGATCCGCGGTCAGTGGCCTCGTAGCGCGTGACGAGGCCCTCCACGCGCCCGATGAACAGATCGAGACGGCCGTCGCAGTCGAGGTCCACGATCGCCGGAATGTTCTGGCGGTCCAGAAACAGGGGCTTGCCGTCCGTATCCTTCAACGCGCCGCCGTCCTCGAATCGCGGCTGCGTCTTCGTCCCGGTATTCCGGTAGAACTTGATGTTGCTGAACGGCTGCTCGGCGAGCACATCCAAATCGCCGTCCGCATCCAGGTCCACGAACCGGTACCACTCGCCGACGTTCAGATCCTGAAATCGATCCGACTTCCACACGTACGTCGGCGCGGCGGCCTTTCCGGTATTCTCAAGAAACGCAAGCTCACCGCGGTACTCCTGCAGGAACAGATCGAGGTCGCCATCGCCGTCGATGTCGGCGAACTGCGGTCTGGGGACGTCGAAGCCGCCGAGGAAGGGGAACTCGTACGGTCGCCCGGCTTCGTCCGTCACGCCAAACGGCGCGATCACACGGACAAACCCGGGCAGTTGTGGAGGGGACGCGGCCGGCACCAGGCCCAGCACCGCGGCCGCGATTGCGGCAACGACGTGCTTCAGTGGCGGCTCCTGGTGCCCATGCCAGTCAGGTTTTTCCCAAGTGGGATGGCCTTCTCAACCTTCCGGGTCTTCGTATTGACGACCACGAGCGAGGCGGTCTCGTCCATGCCCGGCATCGTGTGGGGCGCGCCTGAGGGGTCCGCCATGTGGTCCATCTTGTTGTTGTTCGTGACGAACGCCGACACGCCGTCCGCGGAAAACACAATCTGCTGCGGCTGTTTCAGGTTCGGATCGGCGACGCGCCCGACTTCGGTCCACGCGTGCGCGTCCAGAATGACCAGTTCGTTCGAGCTCTTCACTGGCACCCACACGAACTTCTCGTCCGGGGTGTAGACCGGATCAAACGCCATCTTCCCGACGTTGATGGTCTTCACCAGCGCCGGCGCCGCGGGTTTCGACAGGTCGAACACCAGCACCGACCCCGACACGTCGGCCGACGCCACCAGCGTCTTGCCATCGCGCGTCGTCGTGAACTGCACCAGCGAATGCGTCGGACCGGCGACATTGACGACGTTCACCTTCTGATCGGCGAGCGCAATGCTGGCGACCTGGTTGACACCCAGGCTGCCCGTGTATGCGTAGCCCGCGGAGGTCGCTGTCATGGGATGGGGGCGCGGAAACAGGACCTCGACTTCCTCGCCCGTCATGGCCTTCCGATCGATGATCGCGACGCGCTTCGGCGGATTGACCGCGCTCATCGACCGCGTCGCGACGATTTGCGATGCGCCCGCCAGCGCCAGCATGCCTGGGGTCTCCATCTCATACTGCGCGACGATCTTGTCCTGCGGATCGATCTTCAGCACGCGATTGGCGCCGATGAGCGAGAGGTACCAGAACGACGCGTCAGGCTCGACGACCACGTAGTGAGGTTTCGCCGTGGCCGGGAATCCAAGCTTCTGGAAATCGATCGTACGCAGCACGGTCTTGCTGCCCATGTCCACGATGGCAACCTTCGCATCGTCCTGCACGCAGACATAGAGCAGGTCCGGTTTCTGCGCGGCCGTCGCGATGCCGAGCGCCGCGACGGTGACGAGCACGAGCGACAGACGCGCGAGCGCGCTCATTTGTCGGCCGTCTTGATGACGAACAGGCCCTGTTCGACGCTGCTGACGATGATCGAGCCGCTCTTGAAGAACGGGTAGACGTTCCACGCACCATTGAACCCGGCGGTATTGGGGCGGAACGGGTCCGTATCGAAGTACGCGATTTCCTTCGGATTGAGCGGATCGCGGATGCTCAAGACGCGCAGGCCGGCGCGATAGTTGGCCTGATAGAGCAGGTCGCCCTTGACGTACTGGTTGTGGTCCGACGCCGCCGTCGCGCCCATGTGCTCTTTGACGAGGCGGGGATTCTCCAGATCCGTGAAGTCCCAGATCAAGGTCCGGGTCTTCTCGGCCTGTCCGCCGGTCTCATCGAGTTCGTCGTCCAGATAGAAGTACTTCTGATCTTCGGTGAGCCAGCCCTGGTGGGTGTAGCCGACCTTCGGGTAGCCCGCGCGGGAAATTACCTTTGGATGCGCCTTGTCGGTCACGTCCTGCAGGCTGAGCATCGTTTCGTTGGACCCGATGCACAGCTCGCGGCCCTTGTATCGCTTGTCCGGGCCCTTGTAGTTCACGCACAGCGCGTCGTGGACATACCCCGTGCGGGCGCGGCCAGTTTCGGGGTCGGCAAAGCAGCCGACGAACTTCGGGTTCTTCGGATCTTTGATGTCGATCATGTGAAGACCGCCGCCGCACGTGTTGCCGCCGCCGCTCGAGCCAACGGGATACGCGAAGCCGCTCTCTTCGTTGATCACCATGTCGTGCACGCTGTTCACGTCGCGATAGATCAGATCGGCCGACACTTTCTGCGGGAGCCCGTTGGGCTGCGGCTTCATCGTCCGCAGGCGCGTGAGATCAAAAATCTGAATGCCGTGAGGTCCGGCGCTGTCGGAGACGATGAAGGCGTGATCTTTGTAGGTCTTCATCTCGCGCCAGGAACTCGGGCGCGCGCCGTCGGTGAGCGGCAGCCAGGCGACCGCGCGCGGCAGCGTCGGGTTGGTGATGTCCACGAACGCCGATCCGTCGCGCAAACCCACCAGCGCCCACTCCTGTTTGGTCTGGGCGTCTGTCCAGCCCCAGAGGCTGCTGAGCGCGGAGTAGTGGCCGTCGCTCGTCATGTGAGAGGGCGGCAGGAACGATTGAAGATCCGCGGCGCCGCATTCGAAGATTTCGACTTTGCCGCTGCTGGTGCAGCGGCGTTCGCCGCCGGTGATCGCCGGCAGCTCATCCAACGGCGTCGTCATCATCGGCTGTTCGCGCCAGTCGCCAAAGCCGTCGCGCTCGTAGATCAACAGGCCGCCGCCACCTTTGTTCGCGCCGGTCGCGCCGACGGCAGCCACGGTTCCGCGCACGGACACCGACACGCCCGTCGCGATCGGGTCGTTCCAGCTCGGACCCAGGACGCGCAGTCCGTCGATCTGGACGCCGGCCTGGCCGCTGGCAAACAGAAAGATGCGGCCTGAGCCGCCGGCGCCGGGCGCTCCGATCCACAGCTCGCCGGTCTCATTCGCGATTGCCGCGCCAAACCGATCGGTACGGCTGCCGGCCGGCGCGGTCAGGCGCGACAGTTCCGACCATGTGATGTTCACGGGCGGCGGGGCCGCTGCGGGAGCGGGCGCAGCCGGTGCGGGCGGACCGCCGGCGCGGCCGCCGCGCTGCGAGATCTTGCGGAACAGATAGACGGCGCCATAACCGC
>DASUGC010000022.1:0-16023 GCA_036274235.1 Vicinamibacterales bacterium | reverse complement strand
GGAAACTGGAGGTTCCATTCGAGGCGGAAACGACTCCCGAGGTCCTTGGTAGTCTAAAGGCGTGACTATCCAGACTCCGACCGCCGCCCATCGTTCACTCCTGTCGAAGCTCCAAATCGCCGACCGCAACGCCGGCGCCTGCTACGGCGCGGATGGCTGGATCGACGAGCCGGGCGGCAAACTTCTCGCTTCGAACAACCCGACGACCGGCCAGCCGATCGCCTCGGTATCGATGGCCTCGCCAGCGGCCTGCGATCGCGTCGTCGGCGAGGCAGCTCGTGCGTTCGCATCGTGGCGCGAGCGGCCGGCTCCCAAGCGCGGCGATCTGGTGCGCGATCTTGGCAGCGCGCTCCGTGAGGCGAAAGAGCCGCTGGGCGATCTCGTGTCGCTGGAGATGGGGAAGATCCGCGCGGAAGGCCACGGCGAAGTGCAGGAGATGATCGACATCTGTGACTTTGCCGTGGGCCTGTCGCGCCAGCTGTACGGTTTGACGCTCGCGTCGGAGCGCCCGGGCCACCGGATGATGGAGCAGTGGCATCCGCTCGGTCCCATCGCGGTAATCACGGCGTTCAATTTTCCCGTCGCGGTGTGGTCCTGGAACGCCGCGATCGCGGCGGTGTGCGGCGACCCGGTAATCTGGAAGCCCGCCGAACCGACGCCGCTCACCGCGATCGCCGTCCAGCACATCGCCAATCGCGTGATGGCGGATCACAATGTGTCCGGTCTCTTCAATCTTGTTGTCGGGCCCGGCCGCGTGATTGGTGAGCAACTGCTCCAGGATCATCGCCTCCCGCTCGTGTCATTCACGGGCTCCACCGCCGTCGGCAAGCGCGTGGCCGAAGTGGTCGCGGGGCGGTTCGGCCGCACGATCCTCGAGCTCGGCGGCAACAACGCCATCGTCGTGACCGAGGACGCGCGCATGGATCTGGCCGTGCGCGCCATTGTGTTCGGCGCGGTTGGGACCGCGGGGCAGCGGTGCACGAGCACCCGCCGGATCATCGCGCATCGATCGATTGCCGGCGCGCTGACGGAGAAGCTCGTCGCGGCCTATCGCAGCGTCCCGATCGGTGATCCCCTCGAGTCCGGCGTGCTGATGGGACCGCTTGTCACACCGGAAGCGGTGAATGACATGTTCGCGGCGATCGATCAGGCCAAGGCTGACGGCGGGACTGTGGTGAGTGGCGGCAAGCGCCGGCCCGAAATCGGCGCACAGTTCGTCGAGCCGACGATCATCCGCATGCCAAAGCAGACCGACATCGTCCGCCGCGAGACGTTCGCGCCAATTCTGTACGTGCTCGAGTACGAGTCATTTGACGACGCGATGCGGCTGCACAACGAGGTGCCGCAGGGACTGTCGAGCGCGGTGTTCACGGAGTCGATGCGGCGCGCCGAGGAGTTCCTGTCGGCGCGTGGATCGGATTGCGGGATCGCCAATGTCAACATCGGGACCTCGGGTGCCGAAATCGGTGGGGCGTTCGGTGGCGAGAAAGAGACGGGCGGCGGGCGCGAGTCCGGTTCGGACGCGTGGAAAGCCTACATGCGCCGGCAGACGAACACGGTGAACTGGTCGGACGCGTTGCCGCTGGCGCAGGGGATCGAATTCGGGGCGTAGACAGCCCGGAGAGTTGGGTTCGAGTCAGCGGCTGGCCCGAACTGGGCTCAGGACATCCGCATCCGCTGGCTGCATTTCCTCGGATACACTCGCTTCCATGTCCAGAACGACGGTCGTCGTCGCGCTCATGATGGCTGTGTGTGGCGGCCTGCTGGCAGCGGGCTCGCAGCGGGCGGCGCAGCCGAACTGCGTGACCATCGCCACGCCATCGCCGGCAAAGATCTATACGTATCAACACACCGACTCGTCCGGCGCCGTCACACGGACGACGCAGCAGTGGGAGCGCGTGGACGCGACCGGCTTCCGCGAGCGCGTGACCACGCCGGCGGGGGTACAGATAAAGGAAAACGAGCACCACATCGTCGATGACGTGTCGGTGATCGACAGAACGTCCACCCTCAACGCAAACGGCAAGGTCATCGACGCGACGACGTTCGTGCCCGGCATCGTCGGTGATCCGGCATTCCGCGCGTGCGCCGGCAAGTCGTGGCCGATTCCGCGGACCACCGCGACGTACAACCCGGGATCGCATAAGGCCACCACACCCGTCGGGACCCTGACCATCGTCGCGATCCGCGAAAAGATCACGGTGCCGGCCGGCACGTTCGACACGGTGCACTACAAGCGCACCTCACAGTCAATCGATGAGTACTGGAAATCCACCGCCGAGGGCGTCATTGTCAAGCACGTCGGATCGGTGCAGGGCGGCGGCGTCACGGAAGTGCTGCAGTCGATCAAGTGACGTTCATGACACGGCGCTTTTTTCCGGCAATGGCCATCGCTGCGATGGCCGCAGGGGCGTGGCTGGGGATTGCGCCGCTCCTGGCCCAGACGCCGGTGACGGTGTCGTTCGATCCCGCGCTGTTCGGAGAAATGCGCTGGCGAAACATCGGCCCGTTCCGTGGCGGCCGTACCAAGGCCGTGGATGGCATCCCGTCGCAACCGAATGTGTTCTACATCGGCGCCGTCAACGGCGGCGTCTGGAAGACGACCGACTACGGCCGGACGTGGGCGCCGATCTTCGATGACCAGCCCACTGGCTCGATCGGCGCCATCGCGATTGCGCCGTCGGATCCCAACATCATTTATGTGGGCAGCGGCGAAGGCATGCAGCGACCCGATCTGTCGGTCGGCGACGGCATCTACAAGTCCATCGACGCCGGCAAGACCTGGGTCCATCTGCAGCTTCGCGACGGCCAGCAGATTCCGCAGATCATCGTCGATCCGAAGAACCCGGATCGCCTGTTCGTTGCCGTGCTCGGCCATCCGTACGGTCCCAATGAGGAGCGCGGCGTGTTCAGGTCGCTCGATGGCGGCCGGACCTTCGCGAAAGTGCTGTACCGCGACGAGAACACGGGCGCGGTCGATCTCGCCTTTGATCCCGTGGACGCGAATGTCGTGTACGCCGTGTTGTGGGAGTCCCGGCAAGGCCCGTGGGAAAACGGCGTCTGGAGCGGGCCGGGCAGCGGGCTGTTCAAGTCCACCGATGGCGGCGCCACGTGGCAGCCGCTCACGCAGGGCCTTCCGTCGTTCACAGACGGGCTCGGGCGAATCGGCGTCACCGTCGCACCCACCAATCGCAACCGGCTGTACGCGGTCGTGGACGCGGGCACGTCGCTCTCCGGCATTTATCGATCGGACGATGCCGGCGCGTCGTGGTCGCGCGTGAACGCGGACACGCGCGTGGTTGGGCGACCGAACGATGCCGCCGACATTCGCGTGGATCCGCGCAACGCGGACATCGTCTACGTGCCGACGATCGTCACGTGGAAATCGACGGACGGCGGCCGCACGTTTACCGGCTTCCGTGGCGCACCCGGCGGCGACGACTATCAGAAGATCTGGATCAATCCGCTGCAGCCGGACACGATGATCCTGACGGCCGATCAGGGCGCCATCGTCAGCGTCAACGGCGGGCAGACGTGGAGCAGCTGGTACAACCAGCCGACGGCGCAGATGTATCACGTGAGCGCGGACAACGCGTTTCCGTATCGCGTGTGCTCGGGACAGCAGGAGAGCGGATCCGCGTGCGTCGCGAGCCGGGGCGACTGGGGACAGATCACGGTCCGCGACTGGTCCACAGTGGGCGCCGAGGAGTACGGCTACGTCGCGCCCGACCCGCTCGATCCGGATCTGGTGTACGGCGGCAGGATCAGCCGGTTCGATCGCCGCACCGGCCAGGTGCTTCATGTGGGCCCGCCGCGCGGCGCCGACTACCGCGCGCTGCGCACGGCGCCGGTGATGTTCTCGCCCTACGATCCGCACGTCCTGTTTTTCGCCGCGAACACGCTGTGGAAGACGAACAACGGCGGCGTGAACTGGACGCAGATCAGCCCGGATCTGTCGCGGTCGTCCTGGGAAGCTCCGGCCACCGTCGGCGTGTATCGGCAGGCGCCAACCGCCCAATTCACCCGGCGAGGCGTGATTTATGCGATTGCGCCTTCGGGCGTGGACCCCAACGTCATCTGGGCCGGGACCGACGACGGTCTCATCCACGTCACGCGCAATGGCGGCACCAATTGGATCGACGTCACCCCGCCGGTACTTCTCCCATGGGCCAAGGTGTCCGTCCTCGAAGCATCGCATTTCGATCCGAATACCGCGTACGCCGCGATCAACACGCTGCGCCTGGACGATCTGCGCCCGCACCTGCTGCGGACGCGTGACGGCGGCAGGACCTGGACGGAAATCGTGAATGGCCTCCCGCCCGTGGGCGCGATTAACGCGGTTCGCGAAGATCCTCAGCGTCGCGGCCTGCTGTTCGCGGGCAGCGAGCGCCAGGTGTCCGTCTCGTTCGACGACGGGGAATCGTGGCAGTCGCTGAGACTCAACATGCCCGCGACGTCCATTCGCGATCTCGCGATCAAAGACGCCGATCTGCTGGCCGGCACGCACGGCCGCGGATTCTGGATCCTCGACGACATCAGTCCGCTGCGTCAGATCACGCCGGACATCGTCAAGTCTCCGTCGTTTCTCTATGCGCCGCCGACGGCGTGGCGCTTCCGCTGGAACAAGAACACCGACACGCCGCTGCCGCCCGACGAGCCGCGCGCGCCGAATCCGCCGGATGGCGTCGTCATCAGCTATCAACTGGCCGCTGATGCGGCATCCGTGCTCCTCGAGATCATCGATCCGGCCACCGGCGACACCGTCCGCAAGTACTCGAGCGACGATCCGCCGGATATGCCCGTCGAGGGCCGCAACATTCCGGACTATTGGCTGGGGATGCCGCCGCGGCTGTCCACATCGGCGGGCCTCCATCGCTTTGTCTGGGACGTTCGCTACGCGCCCCCGGCGGTGGAGCGGTTTGCGTACGACATCGCCGCCGTCCCCGGCGCGACCCCCAAGTCGCCGCAGGGTATCCATGTGCTGCCCGGGATCTTTCAAGCGCGATTGACCGTGGACGGCCGGTCGTACCGGCGCTCGCTCGTCGTCAAGATCGATCCCCGGGTCAAGACATCGCCGCCGGACCTGGAGGCGCAGTTCAAACTCTCTCGCGCCGTGGACAGCGTGATGCGGCGGCTCATGGCCGCGCGCGCCGATGTGGCCGCTCGTCTTGGAAGGGCAGCCGCCGATGCCGCGCCGGCGCTTCGACAACTGGCCGAGGAACTCCTCCTGGCCTATTCGCCCCTGCCGGCCATTCTGGATTCGCTCCAGGAGGCGGACGTGAAGCCGCTGCCCGTCGTGGACGCCGCCGCCAATGACGCCCTGAGGCGGGCTGAGGCGGCGCTCGCGAAGGTGGGTTGAACGTCTGGCCCGTTGTATGATTTCCCCCAAACGCCGCCGCCCGGGCGGCTGAAACAAGTGGAGCTTTCATGAAACGCGTGCATGTTGTGTTTGTGGCCGCCCTCGTGGCGCTCACCGCGGCTGTCTATGCCGGCCAATCGACG
Source organism: Vicinamibacterales bacterium (assembly GCA_036274235.1). GTDB lineage: Bacteria > Acidobacteriota > Vicinamibacteria > Vicinamibacterales > SCN-69-37 > DASUGC01. The sequence goes on along the minus strand of DASUGC010000022.1, from coordinate 10,521 downwards.
TCCGGCGCCGATCGGCTGAACGCCGATGTCTTTGCCAGCTTGAAGGTCCGGAACATCGGGCCGACGCTCGTCACCGGTCGCGTGGTGGACATCGCGATTGACGCCAAGAACCCGAGCACCTGGTTTGTGGCCTCGGCGTTCGGCGGATTGTGGAAAACCACGAATCGCGGGATCACGTTCAGGCCCGTGTTCCCGGTTGAGGGATCGGGCGAGGTCCAGGGCTTCAACAACTGCTGCGTCGTCATCGACCCGAAGGACTCGAATGTGGTCTGGCTGGGCACCGGGGAGAACAACAGCCAGCGCAGCGCGCATTTCGGAACGGGACTCTACAAGTCCACGGACGGCGGCGAGACGTGGAAGCCGGCGGGGCTCGACAAGTCCGAGCACATCGGCAAGATCGTGATCGATCCGCGCAACTCGAACGTCGTGTGGGTCGCCGCGCAGGGCCCGCTGTTCACGGAAGCCGGCGGCGGCGACCGCGGTCTCTTCAAGACGACCGACGGCGGCGTGACGTGGACGAAGGCGTTCTCGGTGCCCGGCACCACCGGTGTGGCGGATTCGGTCGGTTTCACTGACATCGTGTTCGACCCGAAGAATCCGGACATCATGTTCGCCGGCACCTACCAGCGCATGCGTCACGTGGGCCAGATGATCGGCGGTGGTCCGGATGGCGGCGTGTTCAAGACGATCGACGGCGGCAAGACCTGGAAAAAGCTCACCAACGGTTTGCCGCCTGGAGAAGTTGGACGCGTGGGGCTCGCGGTCGATCCCAAGAAGCCGGGTCGGGTGTATGCGTTGATTGACGCGAAGAACGGCGGCGGCGGTGGCGGCGGACGCGGAGCGGCGGTGGCCAATGTCCCGGACGCGGCGCGTGCCGGAGGGGCGGGGGCGGCGGGCGCGGGCGCGGCTGGTGCCGGCCGGCAGGGACGTGGCGGTGGTGGCGGTCGTGGTGCGGCACCGGCGGCGCCGGGCGCGGAACCGCCGCCTCTTCCACCGGCGCCGACGGCCGACGATGGCATCGGTTTCTATAAGAGTGATGACAACGGCGTCACGTGGACGCGTCAGTCCACGTATCGCGGCGGCGGCCCGGCGTACTACGGTGAAATCTTTGTCGATCCGACGCAGCCCGACACGATTTGGGGCGTCAACCTGGCGTTCGAAGTCAGCCGCGATGCCGGCCGCACCTGGGCGCCGGGTGGGTTCAATCGTGGAAACGGCGCGTTTGCCGTGCACGTGGACAATCACCACATCACCTGGGATCCGTCGAATCTGAATCACGTCCTGATTGGCAACGACGGCGGCGTGTACGAAACCTACGATTTCGACAAGATTCACAAGAACCCCGGGCAGACGGGCACCGAGAATCTGGCGGAATGGCGCATGTTCTCGAACCTGCCGATCACGCAGTACTACCGGGTCTCGGCCGGCAATGAATTGCCGTTTTACACCGTCTGCGGCGGCACGCAGGACAACTTCACCGAGTGCGGTCCGTCGCGCACGAGCCATACGCTCGGCATTCGCACGAGCGACTGGTACATGACCGTGGGCGGCGACGGATTCTTCGCCCGGCACGACAAGGGCGATCCGAACATCGTGTACGGGTCGTCGCAGGACGGCGGCGTTGCGCGATTCGATCGGCGGACTGGACGGAGCACGAGCATCCGTCCGAACTTCAACACCGCCCCCGCCATCTATGAATCGGCGCCCGCGGCGCCGCCCACGGCTCCTCCTGCTGGCGCGGCCGGCGCGGCCGGCGGGGCGGGCGCAGGCGGTGGCCGTGGCGGCGGCGGACGAGGCGGCGGCGCCGGCGGCGATCGCCCGAACTGGGACGCGCCGTACATCACGAGCCATCACTCGGACACGCGGCTCTACTGGGGCAGCCAGTATCTGTACCGCTCGGAAGATCGCGGCGCGAGCTGGGTGCGCGTGAGTCCGGACCTGTCGCGCAATCTCAACTGGCAGATGATTCCGATCATGGGCAAGGTCTGGCCGCAGGGCTCGATCGCGCTGCATGAATCCACGACGGCGCTGAGCAACATCGTCGCGATCTCGGAATCGCCGCGCTGGGCGGACCTGCTCGTCGTCGGCACCGATGACGGTCTCGTGCAGATTACCGAGGACGGCGGCCGCACGTGGCGCAGGGTGGAAGAATTCCCGGGCGTGCCGAAGTACACGTACGTCACGGACGTCGAAGCCTCGCCGATTGACGTGAACGTGATTTTCGTCACGCTCAACAACTGGCAGCAGGGCGACTACAAGCCGTACATTGTGAAGAGCACCGACCGCGGCCGCACGTGGACGAACATCACGGGCGATCTGCCGGACAAGCGGGACGTGTACACCATCGCGCAGGACTTCGAGGCGCCGAACCTGCTGTTCGCCGGCACGGAATTCGGGCTCTACTTCACGGTGGACGGCGGCAAGAAGTGGGTGCAGCTCAAGGGCGGCATGCCGCCCACGCAGGTGCGCGACCTGGAATTGCAGAAGCGCGAATCGGACGTGGTCATGGCGACGTTCGGCCGCGGATTCTGGATCCTCGACGACTACTCGGCGCTGCGTGAAGTGAGCGCGCAGACGATGGGCGAGGAGGCGCGGCTGTATCCGACGCGCGATCATGCCTACGCGTTTCAGCCGTGGGGCGTGGCGCAGGATGGATCCGGCGGGCTGGCGACGCTGGGCGGCAATTACACGATGCCGAATCCGCCGCGTGGCGCGGCTATCACCTACAGCGTTGGCGCGACGCTGCCCGATGACACGCAACTCGTCGCGAATATCCTGGATGCGCAGGGCAATCAGGTCGCGCGCCTCACGCTCGACAAGTCGATTGGCTTCCACCGGACAATGTGGGCGCTGAACGGCACGGGCGGTGGCGGCGGCGGGCGCGGCGCGGGAGCCGGCGGAGCAGGAGCGCCTGGTGGTGGCCGCGCGGGCGGCGCCGCTGGAGCTGGCGCCGCTGGTGCGCCCACGCCTCCGGTGGTTCCGCCGCAGTTCCAGGGCGGCGGTGGCGGCGGCCGCGGCGGCGGTGGTGGCACCGTCGAAGCCGGCCGTTATCGCATCGTGATTGGCAAGGTCTCCGGTGACACGTTCACCCAGATCGGCCAGCCGCAGATGGTCACCGTGATGCCCCTGCCGGAACAGAACTACATCTTGTATCGGTAAGGACTGAAGTCACGGGGACGGGCCTGCCGTGCACAGGTTTTCCACGAGTAATGGAGTGTGGAAAACCTGTGCGCGGCAGGCCCATCCCCTTTAGCTTGAGGTAGCCATGCGCCGAATTGGAGTCTTGTCTGCTGTCTGTCTTTTCACGCTCGCATCGCCGATCGTGTTTGGCCAGGGCCCATCCCGCCTCACGGCCGACACGATGGCCGGCCTCAAGCTTCGCAGCCTCGGGCCGACGCTGACGACAGGCCGCGTGCAGCAGTTCGCGGTTGATCCCAATCGCTCCAGCACGTACTACGTCGTCACGGCCGCCGGCGGCGTGTGGCGGAGCGACAATCGCGGCAATGACTGGACGTCGATCTTCGATGACGGCGGCGCGTTCAACATGTGCTGCATGCTGATCGATCCCAGGGACACGAACGTGCTGTGGGTCGCGACGGGCGAGAACTCGAACCCGCGCAGCGCCATGATCGGGTCCGGTTTGTACAAGTCCACGGACCGCGGCGCGACGTGGACGCGCATCGGCCTGGAGAACTCGGAACACATCGGCAACATGGCGATGGATCCGCGCAACCCGCAGGTCGTCTACGTGGCCGCGCAGGGCCCGCTGTGGTCCGCCGGCGGCGATCGGGGCATTTTCAAGACAACCGACGGCGGCAGGACCTGGAAGAACCTGCTGCATCCGAGCGACGACACCGGCGGCAACGAGATCCATATCGATCCGAACAATCCCGATGTGCTCTACGCGTCCACGTGGCAGCGGCGCCGCGGCGTCGGCCAGATGATCGGCGGCGGCCCGGAAAGCAAGATTTACAAGTCGACCGACGGCGGCGCGCACTGGACGATCCTGACGAATGGTCTGCCGAAAGGCGACATGGGCCGCATCGCGATGGGGGTGGATCCCAAAGCGAAGCCGACTCGCGTCTACGCGCTGATCAGCGCGCTGGCCGACACGGGTTTCTATCGCTCGGACGACGCGGGCGCGACGTGGGTGCTGCAAGGGCAGCCCGTCGATAACCCGCTGCCTCAGGGCGCGCCGGCGGCGAGGCCGGCCGCCGCGCCGGCACGAGGTGGACGTAATGCTGCCGCCGCTCCGTCGGCACCCGCGCCGACGGCGTGTTCAGTGGCGGCGGCCGCCGCGGCCGCTGGAGGCGGACGAGCGGGTGGCGGCGGGGGCGGCGGTCGTGGCGCCGGCGGCGGGGGCGTCTATCGCGGCGGCGATCCAGGCTACTACTTCGAGCTGTATGTCGATCCGATTCGGCCGGACACCATCTGGTCGGCAAACACGAACCTCGAGTGGAGCTGCGACGGCGGCCGGACGTTCCAGCAAGTGCCGACGATGCGCGGTGTGCACGTGGATTATCACGAGGTCTGGTCCGATCCCAAGGACAAAAGCCACATCGTCGTTGGCAACGATGGCGGGCTCTACGAATCGTGGGACGAGGGCTTGAGCTGGCGCCATTTCGCCAACCTGCCGGTGACGCAGTTCTATCGCGTCAGCGTCGATAACGCGCTGCCGTTCTATCACGTGTGTGGCGGCGCCCAGGACAACGGATCGATGTGCGGCCCCAGCCGCACGCAGGCGTCGGTCGGGATCCGCATGAGTGACTGGTACAACGTCGGCGGCGGCGACGGATTCCAGTCGCGGAGCGATCCGGCGGACGCGAATTACGTGTACTCGACGTCGCAGCAGGGCAATATTGAACGGCTCGATTTGCGTACGGGGCAGTCGGTGGGCATTCGTCCACGGGCCGGCGGACCTGGACGTGGTGCTGGCGGGCCTGATGCCGCCGGAGCCGCTGCCGGACGCGGCGGCGCTGGCGCAGGAGCCGTGGGAGCCGGCGCCGCGGGTGCGGGGGCGGCCGGGGGCGGAGGTGCGGCTGGCGGCGGCCAGGGTCGCGGCGGCGGACGCGGCGGCGGCGGCGTCGCAGCCGAACGCGTCAACTGGGACGTCACGTACATCGTGAGCCCGCACTCGCCGACGCGCCTCTACTGGGGCAGCAACCGGATGTATCGCAGCGACGATCGCGGCGATTCCTGGACGCCGATCAGCGGCGATCTGACGCGCGCGCTCGATCCGCGGCTGATTCCCATCATGGGCAAGGTCTGGGATCCGGCGACGACCGTCGCCTACAACAATGCGACGACGACGCTCAGCACGATCGTCTCGCTGGATGAATCGCCCGTGCTCGAGGGCCTGCTCTACGTCGGCACGGACGACGGAAATTTGCAGGTGACCGAAGATGGCGGCAAGAACTGGCGAAAAACGACGCAGTTCGCCAACACGCCGGACGGGTATTACGTGTCTGACGTGTTCGCGTCGCCCCGGGATGCCAACGTCGTGTTTGTGTCGCTGAACAACTGGCAGCGCGGCGATTACAAGCCGTATCTGTTCCGGAGCGACGATCGCGGCCGTACGTTCAAGTCCATCGCCGGCGATCTGCCGGATCGGCATCCGGTCTGGTCCGTCATCCAGGATCACGTGAACGGAAACCTGATCTTCGCGGGCACCGAGTTCGGGCTGTTCTTGACGGTGGACGGCGGCGCGCACTGGACGCAGCTCAAGGGCGGATTGCCGGTGGCGCAAATCCGGGACATGGTGGTCCAGAAGCGCGAGAACGATCTCGTGCTCGGCACCTTTGGCCGAGGGTTTTATGTGCTCGACGATTACAGCGCGCTGCGCGAGGTCACGGCGCAATCGATGGCCGCTGAGGCCGAACTGTATCCGCTGCGGCACACCTATCAGTTCGATCAGTGGGGCTACGTGGAAGCCGCGGAGGGCAACTGGACGTCGCCGAATCCGCCCGTCGGCGCGCAACTGACCTACAGTGTGGGGCCGAACTTCAGCGGCAATCTGGTGCTGACGATCTCGGACGATCAGGGCAGACAGGTCCGTCGCATCGACGTGCCTGAGACCGCCGGCATCAATCGCGTGACGTGGAACTTGCGCGGTGACGCGCCGCCGCCGCCGGCTGGCGGAGCGCCCGCAGCCGCCGGAGGCCGGGGCGCGGGCGGCGGTGGCCGCGGTGGTGGAGGCGGGCCGGCCATCCAGCCCGGACGGTTCACCGCCCAGCTCGGCAAGCTGAACGGCGACACAGTCACGGCGATTGGAAACCCGCAGGCGGTGCAAGTGGTGCCGCTGCCGGGGAAGAACTACTAGTCAACGCTCGAATCCTGAACCCGGTCACTCAGGAACACAGCCCGCACACCCGCATCGAGGCGCGGAACCCCGTCACTTCGATGGCCGGTGACAGGTAGTCTGCGCGCACCGGCTCCGTGCGCAGCAGATCCGTGCTCAGGTATTTCTTGTTGCTGTCCGGGAAGACCGTCACGACGATGGCGTCCGGTGACAGCGCGTCCTGCGCCAGGAGGGCGCCGAGCAGATTGGCGCCTGAAGAAATGCCTACGGCCAGGCCGTGTTGCGCCAGTTGTTGCGCCATGAGGATTGCGTCACCGTCATGGACCGCGATCACGTCGTCCAGCTCGTCGAGCTGGACGATTGGCGGAATGAACTCGTCCGATACGCCCTGGATGCGATGGTGGCCGACTTTGTGTCCCGTTGAGAGCGTCGGGGATTCGGCGGGCTCGACGGGATGGACGCGGATGGCCGGCTTGCGGGATCGCAGGTAGCGTCCCACGCCCATGACGGTGCCGCCCGTCCCGACGCCGGCGACGAACGCGTCCGGCGTCAGGCCCGCCGACACGAGTTGCATCCAGATTTCAGGCCCCGTGGTGTCGGCGTGCGCGCGGACGTTGTCGGCGTTTTCGAATTGCCGCGGCAGGAAGACATCGGCCTGCCGCGCGGCCAGTTCCTCCGCGCGGGCGATGCTGCCCAGGAATCCGCCTTCCGCGCGGCTGATCGGGACGATGTCCGCGCCGAAGCTCGCGACGAGCGCCGTGCGCTCGGCGCTCATCCAGTCCGGCATGAAGATCGTCACCGGATGTCCGAGCGCGCGGCCGATGGCGGCGAACGAAATTCCCGTATTGCCGCTCGTCGCCTCAGCGATGCGATCGCCGGGCGCAACGGTGCCCGCCAGATAGGCCTGTTCCAGCACGACCAGGGCCATGCGGTCCTTGATGCTGCCGGTGAGGTTCAGCGACTCCTGCTTGGCGTAAATCACGCGCGGCTCGCCGCGGTACAGCAGCTCGATGGCCAGGAGAGGCGTGTTGCCCACGAGCCGGTGTAACGCGTGAAAGCGCTCCCGCGTGCGTGAGGAGAGTACCGCCGTTTCGGACATGCGCTGAACCTCGCGGAGGGCTGTGCAAGACGGATACCGGCCGTGGCTGGGGCAAGATGCCGCCTATCCGGTCCTCCGGCCCGCCTGGTTGCGGGATTTTCACGACAGGCACAGAATCCTTCCCACCATGAAGTTCCTGCGCGCCATCAATGCCGTCATTGCCGTTGTGCTCGTGCTGTCCGGCCCCGCACAGACGCAGTCTCAGGCGGCCACCTGGGACGTCCACGCGGTTCGTTTTGCGTCGATTCCGTTCCGCGTCTCGTCGCTTATCGCCGGCGCGGATCGGACGCGGATGCTCGACATTGCGATGATGGTCTGGGTGCTGCGCGGGCCCGGCAATCGGGTCGTGCTTGTGGACTCCGGCTTCTATCGCGACAAGTTCATGACGCAGTGGAAGCCGGCCGGCTACAGCAAGCCGTCCGACGCCGTGCAGGCGGCGCTCGGCATCGCGCCCGATCAGGTCACGGACGTCATCATTTCTCACATCCACTGGGATCACGCCGACGGCGCCGACTTGTTTCCCAAGGCGCGCGTGTGGCTCCAGCGCGAGGAGTACACGCATCACATCAGCGAGACGGGCACGGTGCTGGATCGCGCGATTGACCCGGACGTCGCGACGATGCTGTACGGGATCAAACAGGCGGGCCGCGTCCAGCTCGTGAACGGCGACGATCAGGAAATCATGCCGGGCGTACGCGTCTACACCGGCGGCAAGCACACGTTCGCGTCGCAGTTTGTGGGTGTGCGGACCCGCAGCGGCACGATAGTGCTGTCATCCGACAATGCGTATCTGTACGAAAACCTCGAAAAGAAGCTTCCGATCGCGCAGACCCTGGACGCCGCGTCCAATCTGGCCGCGCAGGCCCGCATGATCACCCTGGCCGGCTCGATCGCCCGCATCGTGCCGGGGCACGATCCGGCGGTATTTGAGCGGTTTCCGGCGGTGAAGCCCGGGGTGGCAAGGGTCGACTAGCAATAGTGGGACCCGCCCATCCACGTGACACCGCGAGGTCCCGAGCGTCGCGAGGGCGCCGAGCGTCCGGGCGAGCGTCAACGAAGAGCCGCGAGCCGGCGCGTGAGGGTCGGGCCCGGCGCGCCACCGAGAAAAGTTGGCCTTCCGAACCACCCCACGCCCCACGGCGTCTTGCCTGTAGGCCTCAATGAATGAGCTGGCCGGACCGATACCGGGAACCCTCGTGACCGCCGGGGCCGCCGACGAGCTGGACCGCGAGTTCGAATCGCGGCTGGCCGACTCATCCACGCTGGCCTTCCGTGTGGCTTACTCGGTGCTTCGCCACCGGCAGGACGCCGAGGATGTGGCGCAGGAGGCCTTCGTCCGCGCCCACCGGGAGTTCCATCAGCTCAGGGACCGCGAAAAGTTCAGGGGCTGGCTGGCCCGCATGACCTGGCGCATGGCGCTCGACCATCGCCGGAGCCAGAAGCGGCGCGAGGTCAGGGAAGACCAGGCCGCCAGACCCGACGAGGTCGCGAGCCATGAGCAGAACGTGCTGGCGGCCGAGCGATCGAAGCGGTTGTGGGAGGCCATCGACGCCTTGCCCGAGCGGTTGCGATTGGTCGTGGTGCTGGCCTCAATCGAAGAACACAGCGTGCGCGACGTCGCCGCGATGACGGGCGCGCCCGAAGGCACCGTGAAATCGCGCCTCTTCGAGGCGCGGCAGAAGCTGCAGGAGCTCTTGCGATGACTGAGAACCGTCCGGAGGACGCGTTCGCGGCGCTGCGCGACGAACTCGCGGCCGTGTCACCATCGCCGGAGTTCGCGAATCGCGTGCGGCAGCGGATTGCGGCGGACCTGCCGCTTCTGCGTGAGGAACTGGCGGCCGTCGAGCCGTCGGCGGCGTTCAAGGCGCGCGTGCGTCAGCGGATCGACGCCGATGTGGAAGCACGGGCGCGCTCTCGATGGTCCGACTGGCGCTGGCTGCTGCCGGTTGCGACCGCCGCCGGCATCGCACTGGTCGTCGCGGTGATGTGGCGCGGCGCGCAGAGCGCGCCCGCGCCCGTGACGGCCACCAATCCGCCCACGCCGCGGCGCGTGGAAACACCGGCGCCCGTCCCGCAACCGGCCGCCGCTCGAACCGCGCCGCCAGTGGCGGCGTCTCCACTGCGAGCGTCGAATGCCGGCGTTCACAGCGCGAAAGGGGAGCCGTCGATGGAAGTCATCACGAATCAGCCGGCGATCCTTCGCGCGCTGTATGCGCGGATTGCGCCCGACGCGGCGGTCGTGGAAGTGACGTCGATTCCGATGCCGGAAACGGCCCCGGAAATCGTCGTGCCGTCCCTGGAGGTCAGTCCGCTTGTCGTCAAACCACTCGCCGAACCGCCCGTGATCGGGAGCAGAAGCGGCGGGTCATCCGTCATCAAGTGATTCACCGCCGATACGGCGGAGAGGAGTCCGCAGTGAAGAAGCCACGTTTCGTGACGAGTCTTGTGTTGCCCGCGGTGATGGCGTGCGGCCTGGTGTCGCCGGCCTACGCCCAGCAGGCTGGGCCCAAGCCATTGGAACCGGCGCCGCAATCCTTCAAACTCACCGTCGTCCTGTCACGCGTCAACGGGGAGAAGCGCGTGGCTAATCTGCCGTTCGTCATGATTGTCACGACCGGCGATCGCGCGAGTGTCCAGATGTCGTCCCAGGTGCCGCTTCCGACGGTCACCGAAGGCGGGAAGAGCTCCTTCACCTACCAGAACGTCGGCACCAATATGACCGCTGGTGTCTCTGTGCGCGAAGGCGGGCTGTATCTGGTCAACCTGACCGTCAACGATTCGCAGGTGCTCAGCGACAATAACGGCAACGGCGCCGGCGCGACGGGTCGAACGCAGAGTTTCACCGTGCAGGCACCGTTGGTCTTGAAAGACGGCGGCTCCATTCAGTTCAACGCGGCCACCGACAAAACGACGGGCGACGTCGTGAAAGTGGATGTGACGTTGAACGTGATCAAGTAGCTGGGGAACGGGCTAACGGGACAACGGGATAACGGGATCACGGTTAACCCGTTGTTCCGTTATCCCGTTATCCCGTTGCAGTGAGGTTTTTCATAGGTGGCTCGCGGGGCCCCACCCCCGCTCGCTCCTCGCGGCTCCCGCCGCTCGGCCACTCGGCGCCCTCGCT
>DASUGC010000021.1:0-13407 GCA_036274235.1 Vicinamibacterales bacterium | reverse complement strand
ATTTCGCTGGAAATGACAACTGCGGTTGTCATTCAGGGCTTTCGACGCCTATGGTTGTCATTTCCAGCGAAATCGACCTCAGAGGTCCTTTTGTCATGAAAGTCGCTCTCGACTCGCTTTACACGTCGTTCAACTTCCCCGAGTCCGCGCTCGATCCCATTCAGATCGTCCGCCGCTACGAGGCGCTCGACGATCGCGAGGTTGTCGCGTTCATCGCCGCGGGCCTGGCCTTTGGCCGCGTCGCGTCGGTGATGGCCTCGATCGAGGCCGTCGGCGCCGTGCTGGGCCCGCGTCCTGCGGCCTTTGTCCGGCGATTCGATCCGAATCGCGACGGCGCCGATCTCCGGCGGCTGGTCCACCGGTGGACGCGCGGTGATGATTTCGTCGGCCTCATCTGGATCCTCCACGAACTGACGGGCCGCGACGGATCACTGGAGCGCACGTTTGCGTCCGCGCTCGATCCGTCAGCGGCGGATGTCGAAGCGGCGCTCGAGGCGTTCTCTGCGCGCGCGCGGGACGTCGATCTGCGGCCCGCGTATGGCCGCCGCCCGCGCACGCCCGGCGCGCACTACTTCTTCTCGCGTCCGTCCACCGGATCGGCCTGCAAACGCCTGAACCTGTTCCTGCGCTGGATGGTGCGCCGCGACGCGGTGGATCCCGGCGGGTGGACGTCGGTGCCGACGCGGCAATTGGTCGTGCCGCTCGATACGCACACGATCCGGATGGGCAAATGCCTTCGCCTGACTCGTCGCACGACGCCCGGCTGGAAGATGGCCGCGGAAATCACCGCGGCCTTGCGCGCGTACGATGCCGACGATCCGGTTCGCTACGACTTCGCCCTCTGCCATCTGAGCATGATGGGCGCCTGCGGCTTCGGCACGTCCCGCGGATCCGCGCAGTGTCCTTTGCACGACCACTGCAGGCCGCGCCGCGCGCCGCGCACCCGTCGCCGCGGCCGATGACCACCCTGGTCCTATAATCGGCCGCGATGTGGAGCGCCGGCCACCCGCGCGAACGCGCGATCACACCCGTCGTCTGGGCGCTGCTGGCGCTGGCCCTGGCGCTGCGCCTCTGGTTCATCGCCGACAAGAATCTCTGGCTCGACGAGTCCGTGTCCTGGCAGTTCGCGACCGGTTCCATTGGCGACCTGATTCACGGCACCGCCGGCGACATCCACCCGCCGCTCTATTACCTGCTGTTGAAAGTCTGGGTCGCCATCTGCGGGGACTCGCTGGCGGGCCTTCGCACGCTCTCTGTCGTGTTCGGCGTGGCGGCCGTGTACGTGCTCTTCCGGCTGCTGGACGGCACGCCGCGACTCACGGCATACGCCGCGATGTTCTGGTTTGCGGTGGCGCCGCACGCCGTCCTGTTCAGCCAGGAAGCCCGCATGTATGCCGCCGTGACGCTGTGCGTGCTGGCGGTGTGCCTGTGCTATCGGCGATGGATCGATTCGGGATTCACGAGCGGGCGCGCGCTCGCATCCTATGCCGCCTTCGTGGTCGTGTGTCTGTACCTGCACTACTTTACGAGCCTGGTCGTCGCGGCAATTTCGCTGCACGCGCTGCTGCTCGCGATGGGCGCGGCGCGGAGGCCGACCGATTCGCCACGCCGGTTGCCACTGACAACCTGGATAGCCGTGCATCTGGGGATTGGCCTCGCATATCTGCCGTGGGTCGCCATCGCCGCGTCGCAGATTTCGCACGGACAGTCATGGCGGGAGACCATGACCGTCGCCAATATTCCGGCTCTGGCCCGCGACATGTTCGCCGGCCTGCTGGGGGGATTGAGCAGCTACTCGTTTGATGCCGCGTTGCCCTGGGTCGCGATCGCGGTCCTGGTGGTTGGCTTGTCCAGGCTCGCACTAACTGCATTCCGGGGACCTGAGCCCGAACGTGATCTGTTCTTCCTGATCGTCGCACTGGTGCCCATCGGGCTCGGCCTGGCGCTGCAGCCGTTCGCCGGCCGGATGGACCTGGCCCGCTACCTGCCGTACAGCCTGCCCTTGCTGATCGCCGCGAGCGCTCGAGGTCTCGCCACCGTTCGAATGCCCGGGGTCGCGGCCGCCGCCGTTCTGGCCGTCGGCGCGCTGGCGACGGTGCCCGCGTTGCAGACGTATTACAGAACTCATACCAAGGACAGCGATGCGCGTCCCATCGTCGCCGCGCTGATGGCCGCCGCGCAGGCCGGAGGGGGCACACGGGATGTGATCTTCGTCGCGCCCGGTTACATGGACGCGGTGGTGCAGTACATCTCGCGAGGCGCGCTCGTGTATCAGCGCGTGCCGGACGATGCGGACGATCTCCTGAAAGCGATCGAGCCGGCGCTGGGGCCGTCGCACGCGACCTGGGTCATCGTCGATTACCGGTGGCCGGCGTTCAAGGACCTCGGGAATCAGCCGCGCCTCCGGGAGGAAGCGGTGCCGTTCGGGCATCCGGATCAGATCAAGTTGTTCCGGGTGTACTGAGGCTCTCCGAGACGCGCGCCCTAACCCCACAGCTCCCGCGCCAACGCCTCTCGATCCAGTTCGCCTTCCCATCGTGACACGACGACCGTCGCAACGCCGTTGCCGATGAAGTTCGTGATCGAGCGCGCCTCGGACATGAAGCGGTCGATGCCCAGAATCAACGCGAGACCGGCGATCGGCACCGTGGGCACCACAGCCAGGGTGGCCGCCAGGGTGATGAAGCCCGCGCCGGTCACGCCCGATGCGCCCTTGGACGTGAGCATGGCCACGCCGAGCAGCGTCAGTTGTTGCACGAACGACAGGTGAATGTTCAGCGCTTGCGCGACGAACATCGCCGCCATGGTCAGGTAGATGTTGGTCCCGTCCAGGTTGAACGAGTAGCCCGCCGGGACCACCAGCCCCACGACCGCGCGCGGGCAGCCCATGCGCTCGAGCTTGGCCATCAGCGGCACCAGTGCCGATTCCGATGAGGACGTGCCGAGGACCGTCAGCAATTCGTCGCGGATGTACACGATGAACCGGATGATGTTGAAGCCGGTGGCGGCGGCGATGGCCCCGAGTACGACCAGGATGAACAGGAGACACGTCAGATAGAAACTGCCCATGAGTGCCGCCAGAGGCTTCAGGGCCTCGATGCCGTAGTTCCCGATCGTGAACGCCATGGCGCCGCCGGCGCCGATCGGGGCCAGGCGCATAATCGCGTTCATCATCGCGAAGAAGATGCGCGCGCACTCGTCGATGAACGTGTGCACGGACTTGCCGACCACGCCCAGATGGTTCATCGCGTATCCGAACAGCACCGCCACGAGCAGCACCTGTAGCAGATCGCCGGACCCGGTGAACGCGTCCGTGAAGGTCTTCGGGATCAGGTGCAGCAGAAAATCGGTCGTGGTCTGGTTGGCGGCGGCTTTCGCGTAGGTTTCGACCGCGCGGGCATCGAGCGTGGCGGCATTGGCGTTGAACCCGTCGCCGGGCCGGATCACATTGACCACGAGGAGGCCGATGGCGAGTGCCGCGGTCGAGACGACCTCGAAGTACACGAGCGCTTTGCCGCCCACGCGCCCGACTTTCTTCATGCCCCCGGCGCCGGCAATTCCCAGCACGACGGTACAGAAGATCACGGGTCCGATCAGCATCTTCACCAGCGCGATGAACCCGTCACCCAGGGGCTTGAGCTTGACGGCGGTTTGCGGCTGGAAATACCCGAGGAGCCCGCCCGCCAGAACGGCGATCAAGACCCAGAAATACAGGTGTCGTGTCCAGCGCAAGGCGCGCTGATCCTATCTGAAACGCTCTCGCGGTACCATCGGGAGGATGCGAGTGCGAACGCCGATAGCCGCGGTGGGCCTTGCGCTCCTGTCCAGCGGGACAACCCGAGCCGCGGGGCAGGAGCCGCTGACATCAACCGTGGTCATCTATTACGCCGTGCCCGAAAAACTGGCTGATCGGAAGGTCAACGCCACATGCGTGTCGCCGTCACACGCCGCCTGGTTTCGCCGTGACGCGTTCAGCTGTGTCGTGGGATCCGATCGCATCGATCCCTGCTTCGCGACGCCGTTGTCGATCAAGTCGCTGGCAGTGGCCTCGGTCCGGACCGTCTGGCAGTAGGGCCGGCCGTGAGGCCCGTTCGGGGTAACATTTATGCGCTCAACCTGTATCTGATGGATAGGATGAACGTCAGTCGATTACTGCCCGGGCTCGTCATCCTCGGGTGCCTGCTCGTGGCGGCGCCCGCCTGCTCCCTGCCCACGAAACTTGCCGCCAGAGCCCTGACCGCGCCGGGTGACACGTTCACGTCGGACGACGATCCGGAGCTGGTGCGGAAGGCGATTCCCTTCGGGCTGAAGCTGCAGGAATCGTTCCTCGCATCCTTGCCGAAGGACGGCCCGCTGCTGTTGGCGACGTGCTCGAATTTCACGGGTTACGCCTACGGCTTTGTGGAGACGGACGCGATCGTCCTCGGCGAGGAGCACCACGACGAAGCCCGGGCCTTGCGCGACGAGGCGTTGTCGCTCTACGTGCGCGCGCGCGACTACTGTCTGCGTGCGCTCGACGTGCGCTTCAAAGGCATCAGCGAGCGGCTCCGCACCAGCCCCACGACCGCCTTCGCCAGGATCAAAGTCAAGAAGGAAGACGTGCCGCTGCTGTACTGGACGGCCGCGTCCTGGGGATCGGCGATTTCGCTGGGGCTCGATCGCATCGAGCTCGTCGGCGATTTTCCGGCCGTGCGCACGCTGGCGGACACCGCCATGCGCCTCGATCCGGACTGGAACCGCGGGTCTCTGTACGAATTGATGATGACGCTCGACAGCCTGCCCGAGGCCATGGGCGGCGCGCCCGATAACAAGCGCGAACAGGTGCTCAGAGGGCACTTCGATCACGCGGTACAATTGCAGCAGGGATTGTCGCCGGGTCCGTACGTGTCCATGGCGGAGCACATCGACATCGCGGGCAAGGACCCGTCGGAATTTCCCAGGCTCCGCGATCAGTTCACCAGACTGCTGGAACAGGCGCTCGCGATCGATCCCAACAAGGACAAGAGCAACCGGTTGGTGACGCTGATTACGCAGCGGCGCGCCAAGGCGATGCTCGCGCAGATCGATTCCAGAATTCCGAGGATTCCATGATTGCCCTGATGAAACGACTCGGCGTGATTTCGGCCGTGGTGTTGGCGCTCGGTGTCGCAGCCGGAGCCGTGCCGCAGGTGATGTGGCAATTGCCCACCGCCGCGCCGAAAGACTCGATTTGGGAAAAAGCCCTGACCGACATGACAGCCGCATGGGCCCGCGACACAGGCGGCCGCGTCAGGGCCACCGTGTTTGCCGGCGGCAAGCTCGGCACCGAAGCGAGCATCGTCCGCGCCATGCGCGTGAACAATTACCAGGCCAGCCTCTTCATGGTGACCGGCGGTCTGGCCCAGATCGACGACGGGTTCAACGCGCTCGCCATCCCGTTCTTTTTCAAGGACGACGCCGAGATGGTGGCCGTCCGTGATGCGCTGACCCCGGACCTCGAAAAGCGGTTGAACGCCAAGGGCTTTCACCTGCTGTCCTGGACCACGGGCGGCTGGGTCCGTCTGTTCTCCGTCAATCCGCTGAGGACGCTTGCCGACATCAAGAAGGCCAAGCTGTGGACCAGCGACACGGACGTCAAGATGACGACGTGGTACAAGACGAACGGGTTCAATCCGGTGCCGCTGGACGCAAACGCCGCGGCGTCGCAATTGAAGATTGGCATGATTGACGCGACGCCCTCCCCGGCCTATCTGGCGCTGCTGCTGGGCATGCAGAACAACGCCAAGTACATGCTGGACGTCAACCTGGGACCGTTCCTCGGCGCGCTTGTGGTGACCACGAAGGCCTGGAATGCCGTGTCGCCCGAGGATCAGGCCAAGCTGACCGCCGCCGCGAAGGTTTTCGAGACCAAGACCTCGGTGGAGATGCCCGCGAATGACGCGAAAGCCGTGACCGAGATGAAAGCGCGCGGCCTGACCGTCGTGCAGATGGCGCAGAAGGATCTGGACGAGCTGTACGCGACGGTCGGCAAGCTGACCGCCTCCATGCGCAATGACATGGTGCCGGCGGAGATGTTCGACAAGGCCGTGGCCGCGCGCGACGCCTATCGCAAGAAGAAATGAAAGCGCTCGCCGTTCGCGCCGAGAATCTTCTCGCCGCGCTGGCGATCAGCGGCCTGATGCTGTTGCCGCTGGCCGAGATCTTTCTCCGCAACGTGTTTCACATCATCATTCCCGGGGCCGCGCCGATCGCGCAGAACCTGACGCTGTGGGTCGGCCTGCTGGGTGCGGCCATCGCGGCGCGTGAAGGCAAGCTGCTGACGCTCGCCACGGGCGAGTTCCTGCCCAAGGGAATCGTCGAAAACGTGGCGTTGATTGTCACGGGCTTTGTGGGCGCCGCCGTTTCCACATTGTTCATGGTCGGCGGCATCGACTTCACGCGCACGGCGTACGACGCGGGCGAAATGATCGCCGGCATCCCGATGTGGGTGGCGGTGCTGGCGATTCCGTTCGCATTCGGCCTGATTGCGATTCGGTTGGCCTGGCGCGCGCACAGCTGGATCGGCCGCGGCCTCGCGGCGCTCGGCATCGCCGGCGGCTGGTGGCTGTCGCAGCACCTGGACGTGATCGCGGGCCACGCCCTGTGGCCGTGGTTCACGGCGCTTGGCGTCTCGGCGCTGCTGGGCGCGCCGATTTTCGCGCTGCTGGGGGGCGTGGCCCTGGTCGGGTTGCTCGGTTTCGGGATGTTGCCGGATTTGGCGGTCGGCGCGGCCTACGAGCAACTGACGTCTTCGTCGGCCGGCCTGGCCACGATCCCGCTGTTCACGCTGGCCGGGTTTCTGATGGCCGAAGGGAAGTCGCCCGAGCGGCTGCTGCGCATGCTGCGCGCGTGGTTTGGCTGGATCCCCGGCGGCACGGCGATCGCGGCGGCGGCGCTGTGCGCGTTCTTTACGCTGTTCACGGGCGGATCCGGCGTCACGATCCTGGCGCTTGGCGGTCTGCTCCTGCCCGCGATGCTCAAGGAGGGCTATCGCGAGCGTTTCTCAATCGGGCTCCTGACGGCGTCGGGATCGCTCGGGTTGCTGTTTCCACTGTCCGTGCCGTTGATTCTGTTCGCGATCGTCGTCAGCGCGGCGGGCACACCGGTGGAGATGGGCCACATGTTCATCGGGGGCGTGCTGCCCGGTGTGCTGATGCTGGGGCTCGTCGGACTGCTGGGTTCGCGCGAGGCGATTCGCCAGCGGCTCGAGCGGCTGCCGTTCCGCGTGAGCGAGATGCTGGCGGCCACCTGGGAAGCCAAGTGGGAGCTGCTGCTGCCGGTCGTCGTGCTGGGCGCGCTGATCGGCAACTGGGCCAAGACGGCCGAGCTGGCGCCTGTTGCCGCCCTGTATGCGCTCGTCGTGCAGCGTTTCATCCATCGGGATCTGAAGAGCAACGGCGACGTCGTGCGGGTGATGGACGACTGCGTGTCGCTGGTCGGCGGCGTGCTGCTCATTCTCTGTGTGGCGATCGGGCTCACGCGTTACTTCGTGCTGATTGAAGTGCCTGAACAGCTCATTGCCTGGACCTCGGCGCATGTGAGCGATCGCTGGGTGTTCCTGCTGTGCCTGAACGTGTTCCTGCTGCTCGTCGGCACGGTCATGGACATCTTCTCCGCGATTGTCGTCGTGGCGCCGCTGCTGCTGCCGCTGGCGGCGCACTTCAAGATCGATCCGGTTCACCTGGGCGTGATTTTCGTCGCGAATCTGGAGCTGGGCTATCTGCACCCGCCGCTTGGGTTGAACCTGCTTCTGGCGTCCGTGCGTTTCAAGAAGCCCGTGCTGGAAGTAATGTGGGCGACGCTGCCGTTCCTCGGCATTCTCGCCGGGGGCGTGCTGTTGATCACGTACTGGGATTCGCTGACGCTGGGGATTCTCAGATTAACGGGGATGTACGCCGGGCTTTACTGACAGGTCACAGGTAACCTCTTACCGTCGGCTGGCCCGAATGCTCGCGGAGATTTGGAATATCCAGCCGGCATTGAGCGGCTGGCCGAGCATCACGCCATGCGACTTGTAGCCCAGCGAACCCGTGTAGACGAAGGCGCCTGAGTGGTACGCGGCGCCGCCGCCGATGGCGCCGCCGGTGCTGCGATCGCCTGGCGCGGCTCCCTCGCGCTGGCTCCAGAGGTCGCCCGACACGAACGCGCGTACCTGATCTGTCAGCGGCTGCGACCAGCGGGCGTTCACGGCCGGCTGGCTCTCGCCCCAGCTCGGCGTCACCTCAATAACGTGACCCCGCGCATCACGCGCAAAGATGCCGAGCGCGTAGCGCACGCCGACTTCGGACAGCCAGGCGTTCGTCGTCGCCGTCCAGGACACGCTGCCCGTGCGCAGGCCGATCCGGCGGAGCGTGCTGTCGCCGTCGATGACGTAATCGCTGACGTAGCTGTAGGCCATGAGCCATGTCATCGGATCGACCAGGTTCCAGACAGCGCCGCTCACGATGTCATCGTGGACCACCTCGCCGCCCTGGCCTGACCGGACGCCGTAGCTGATCGCGTAGTTCGTCATGTCATTCGCATAGTCGCTGGGTTGTGCGGCGGCCGGGGATGGCGCGGTCAGCCCGTACAGGGAGAAGTCGAGCTGCCGGAGCGCGAGGAGCGGCGCGGCCGTCCAGCCGGCGTCGCGCGCTTCGAAGATGTCGCGCTTGAGCGCATCCGCTGCCGCGATCGTCGCCTGCACGCCGCCGGTCGTGATCGTCATGCGTCCCGCCGCTCCCAGGCGGCCGGCGTCACCGACCGTGATGATGTGGCCCAGCGCGTACGGACCGGGCGCGCGGATCCAGTGGCAGTCCTCGGATCCGGCCAGCCAGGCCTGCTGGCAGTGCCCGAATTCGTGGCTGCCGAGCGTCGCGAGCCAGGCCACGTAGACGTCGAGCGGCGCCTGTGCAAAGCGCGCGACCTTGCCGCGTGTTCCGTCGCGAAGGTCAACGGCTTTGAACAGCGAGTCCATGCCGGCGCCGTACAGCGTGAACAGCGATTCGAAGTTGCGCGCGGTCGACAGATTGTGCGGCGCCGAATCCCACGCGCCGGTGAACGACAATCCCGGAGCTGGCCGGCGGGGCGGCGCAGGCTGTGCCGGCGCCGGCGATGCGGCAGCCAGCGAGCCGGTCAGGAACAGCAGTGCAGCAAGATGCTTCATGTTGGTCATGCCACGAGCCGATCAAACGCGTCAGGGGCGAGGTCGGACAGTGACACGACGCTGATGTCCGCGCCGCTGAAGTCCGCGCGTCCCACGCCGATGCGCCGCATGCCGGCGCGTCGCGCGGCTTCGATGCCGGCCTCGGCGTCTTCGACGACCACGCATCGATCGGCCGGCACGCCAAGTCTGGCGGCGGCTGCCAGGAACACGTCCGGCGCGGGCTTGCCGTGCGTCACATCCTCGGCGCTGACAAGCGCGCCCATCGCGGCCCGCAGGCCGAGGACGTTCGCCATGACTTCCACATTGGCGCGCGGCGCGGAGGAGGCAATCGCCTGACGCCAGCCTTCGGCGTGCAGGCGCGCGACCCACTCGGCTGCGCCCGGGAGTGGCTTGATGCCGGCGTCCTGGATCATCCGCCGGTACAGCGCTTCTTTCGCGTCGCCGATGTCGCGGCGCCGATCGGCGGCCGCCCGATCCCCGAGCCATCGGCCCAGAATGGCGTCATTCCGCTGGCCGAAGCTCGCGAGAAACTGTTCGTGGGTGATCGGCTCGCCGGCGGAGGCCATCGTGTCCCGCCACGAGCGCCAGTGAAATTCGCTCGAGTCGGCGAGCGTGCCGTCGAGATCCCAGAGCACCGCCTTCACGATTCGTACGATCGCTCGCCGGCCTCGTCCACCTGGCCGTAGTACGCCTGGGCGCCGTGCTTGCGAAGAAAGTGCCGATCGATCAGGAATCGCGCCGGCGAGGCGGCGCGCGGATCGACGAGGCCGGCGATGCAGTTGACTCGCGCCAGGTACTCCAGCACGTGCGCGCGCTCCACTGCAGCGGCGGCGTCGGATCCCCACGCAAAGGGTCCGTGGCTGGCGACGAGGACGCCGGGAATCTCGTCGGCCGACAATCCCTGGTCCTTGAAAGCATCGACGATGACCAGCCCGGTGTTGCGCTCGTAGGCGCCGCTCACTTCCTCGTCGGTCATCGGCCGCGTCACCGGCACATCGCCGCGAAAGTAATCCGCGTGCGTCGTGCCCAGACAGCGAATTGGCGTCCGCGCCTGCGCGAAGGCGGTCGCGAAATCCGAGTGGGTGTGGGCAATGCCGCCACAATTGAACGCGCGATAGAGTTCCAGATGGGTCGGCGTGTCGGAAGATGGCCGGAAATCGCGTTCAAGAGCCGCGCCGGTGGCGAGCGAAATCGGCACCATGTGCTCGGGCCCGAGCGTCGCGTAGGGAACGCCGCTGGCCTTGATGACAAACAGGCCCGCGTCGCGATCGACACCCGAGACATTGCCGAACGTGCCCATCACCAGCCCGCGATCGACCAGATCCAGATTGGCGCGGCACACCTGTTCGCGAAGCTCTCGAGCCAGCATGCTAGTTGCCCTTTCCATGCGCGCGGTCGCGGATGTCGAGCAGCCGCTTCATGAATGACGCCAGATCCGCCTGCGTGCCCGTCACACCGCCAAATGTATCGTGCAACTCGCGATACAGATCGTAAAGCGCGTCATAAATCGGGACGGCGGCGGGATTGGGCTCGTATCGCCGATCGGCCACGGTGGTCATCTGATCCTGCGCCGTCGCGAAGTCGTCATGGCCGCCGGCGCGGGAACCGGCGGCCACAGCCGCGGCAATGGCCGATCCCAGGGCCGGGGTCTGCGGCGATCCGGCCAGGAGCATCGGCCGGCCGAGCACGTCGGCATAGATCTGCATGAACAGCGCGTTCTTTTCCGCGATGCCTCCGCACGAAATCACCCGATCGATCGGAATCCCACGCTCCGCGAGGCGCTCGACAATGGCGCGCGCCCCGAACGCGGTGGCCTCAATCAGCGCGCGATAGATCTCCGCGCGCGTCGTGTGCAGCGTCTGCCCGACAATCAGGCCCGTCAATCGTGGATCGACGAGGATCGTGCGATTCCCGTTGTTCCAATCGAGCGCGACAAGCCCGGACTCACCGGGCGCGAGTGCCGCGGCTTCCTCCGACAATTGGTGATGCAGCGCCGCGTCGCCCTCGCAGACCACCTCCACCCACCAGCGCAATAGATCGCCCACCGCGGACTGCCCGGCTTCGATGCCAAGAAATCCTGGAAGGACCGAGCCATTGACGATGCCGCAGATGCCGGGGACGTCGGGGATGGCGCCGGTCGCCGGGGCGACGGCGATGTCGCACGTGGATGTCCCGATGATTTTGACGAACGTGCCCGGCCGGATGCCCGCGCCAATCGCGCCGTAATGCGCGTCGAAGGCGCCGATCGCGACCGGAATGCCCTCGCGCAGCCCGAACACGCCGGCCCACTCGGGGGCGAGTCCACCGGCCGGCCGATCGGCCGCCGAAGCGGCGTCGAACAGACGCGCGCGAAGGTCGGCGAGTTTCGGATCGAGCCGGGCGAGAAACGTGGCCGACGGCAGCCCGCCCCACGCGTCCGAGTACATCGCCTTGTGGCCCGCGGCGCAGACGCCGCGACGAACCTGGCGCGCGTCCGTGACGCCCGTGAGGACTGCCGGGATGTAGTCGGCGAGCTCCACCCACGTGGCCGCCGCGTCGAACACGTCGGGCGCCACGCGAAGACAGCGCCAGATCTTCGACCAGAACCACTCCGATGAGTACGTGCCGCCAATCACGGCGAGGTACTCGGGCGCATGCCGCCGGGCCGTGTCGGTAATCGCCGCCGCCTCGCGCGCGCCCGTGTGGTCCTTCCAGAGCCACGCATGGGCGGCGAGCCTGTCGCGCCAACGGGGATCGAGCGCCAGCGGACGCGCGTGGGCGTCAACGGGGATCGGCGTCGATCCGGTCGTGTCCACACCGACGCCGACGACGCGATCGCGACTGAATCCGGCGTACGCGGAGGCGGCATCGAGCGCCGCCGGGACGGCCGATCGCAGGCCGGCGAGGTAGTCGGCGGGATTCTGGCGGGCCAGATGCGGATCGCCCGCGTCCACGAGCACGCCGCCGGTGCCGGATGGAAAATCGAAGACCGCCGACCCGGCGATGCGGCCGTTGGCGCAGTCCACGACCACCGCACGGACTGCGCCGGTGCCGAAGTCGAGGCCAAGCGTGAAGGACCCGCCGGCCATCGATCAGACGAGAATCGGGCTCACGATGTCGAGCACGTCCGGTCCGGTGCCGGCCGCGCGCGCGCGATCGAGGTCGGCGCGGCGCGCGTAGAGCTTCACGGCCTTGAGCGCGAGGTTCGCAAAATTGATCATGCTGCGTTCCATCGCGCGGGCCGGATCGTCGCGGTACGTGAACTGGTCCTGGCTGTAGTAGCCGCGGTAATCGCGCACGAACGTCGTGAACAGGTATTCGACGGACTCGGGGATCGAGATCGTTCCAAAGATCAGATCCTGATCGTTGCGGCCCTGGCGCGCGTCGTTGATGTCGAACTTGTGGATCGGCACGCCGGCGTACGCCGCCAAATCGCACGCCGTCGACGCCGTTGTCGCTTCCATTTTCTGGTGGCCGTAGTCGATCGTAAGCCCGCAGTTGCGGCTGCCGCAGATTTCATTGACGCGACGCGCGACGAGAATCGCGGACGCGGCCGTCGGGACGATCATGTAGAGCTCGCGAGGTTCGTAGGGCTTGGGCTCGATCGCGAGCTTGATGCCGGCGGACACGCACGCGCGATTGGCTTCGACGAGCGCTTCGGTGAACCATTCGAGCGACTGGAGGTAGTCGATCTGGAAGTGATAGTCCGCGCCGTCGGAGCCCGGCCAGACGCTGAGCACGGGGATCTTCAGTTGCTTGGAGATTTCGACGGCCTTCAGGATTTCGTCGAGCGCCGCCCGCCTGAGCGCGCGATCGGGATTGCAGGGGCCGCCGAGCCGGAAGATGGGATTTGTCCAGGTGTTGATGTTGCAGGCCGTGATCGTCATGCCGAGCTCAGCCAGGAAGCCCGACCGCGCGCGCTCCACCGCCGGCCAGTCGACGTCGCCGTTCAGCGTCTTCTCGAACACGCTCTGATGGATCTCGATGGCCGTGATGCCGGCCGCTTTGGTGCGACGGCACTGCGCTTCGAAGTCGTTCGTGAAGCCGGCTTCGTTCGAGTGATAGCCGACGGGCGCGAAGCGGTCGAAAAAATCGCCCGCCGACCAGTGGCCCACGCTCATTTTGATGTCCAGCGCCTCCAGGAATGCCAGTGAGGCCGCGCGATCGAGCGGACCGTTGAGCGACTGGGCGTGGGCGAGGTGATCGGCGGTGAAACGTGACATGTCTGCGAAGTGTAGTTTGGGGACGTACCTGTTTTCCACAGGCTG
>DASUGC010000020.1:0-2862 GCA_036274235.1 Vicinamibacterales bacterium | reverse complement strand
GGTTGGGCGTAACCAGCATCAAGACCGCGCCCGAAAGCGGCCGGACGATGGTGCCAACGACGTCGTTGACGTTGTCGGCGCCGGGGATCTTGTCAACAGCGATCTCCCAGGCGGTGAGCAACACCAGGGCGCCGATCACATACGGATTGGTCAGTCGCTCGCCCCATGTCCCGGTCAAATCGACCAGGCCGAACCTCCCGGCGAGACCGACGAGCAGCAGCGTCAGGTACGCGTTCAGCCCCGCCGGGGCACTGAATCCGATCGCCTGTAACAGTTCCAGCATGTCCCAGTCGAACCGCTAGCCTTCCCGCGACACGAGATGTGCGAGCGTTACCCGCAGCAGCAACGCACCGGCGACCGCACCGGCGACGGCGGGAACCACCGCAACCGTACCAAGGTGCGGACCCTGATCGCCCAACGGCAGCGACAGGCTCACGGCGCCGATCACCGCGGCGAGCATGTAGGCCGGCACCGCGAACGGCGGCCGCGCCCCACCGGCGGCGCCGACGATGCGGCCGATCACGATGGCAAGTGCGAGATAGACGAGTGTACTCACGGCATGACCTGGCGCGGCCTACCAGTCCAATTCGGTCACTCTTCGTCCGGCGGCGCAGAATCCGGCGACATCCAGGTGCTCGATCGAGATTGCGCGTTCCGTGGCGGTCGCTGGTTTTGGCGTGGACCGGCCGCCGGCCGGCGCGTGCGAGGCGAGGCGGAGGCGCCGCTCCGATTCGCACGTCCCATTTCATTCGCGGGACGCCGGCTGCCCTGCGAGCCGCCGCCCGGCCACGCCGGTGGCCGGGACCGGTTCCGTCCGGCGACCGGGCGGGCCGCGCTGGTACCCATATTCTGCCGTGACGTACGGTCCGCCGGAATCGTGTCCCAGTTGGGCTGGGTATCTTCGTCATCCAAGATCGGCTCGTCAGCATCATCCCGAGGTGGACGCCATGGGCGCACCGTCGTCCATCCGGAGGTCGAAGGGGCGCGGCGCTGAAATCCCCCGCCTTGCCCCCCGGTGCGAGGAGGACGGGAAGCGCCGCCGCGGGACGATCCTCCCTTGGACGCACCGCGACCGCCCGCGTTGTCGGCGGCGCGCGTCCGGCGCTGTCCTCCATCTCGGCCGGCGGCGGCTTGGGTCTGCCCTGGGGGCGATGGCCGTCCGTCCGGCGCGCGTTTGCCACGCCTACCGCGCGGGCTATTGCCCGTTCGCTCAGATCTCACCCTCATCTCCTTGGTGAAGCACCGGTTCCGCTGGTCTGGACCAGACAGACATATTCATACAGTGGGATGGTCCAGAGTACCGGTTTCGCATAACCGGCACACGGCGCATGGCGCAGGAAGCGCTCGCCGAAACCCGGATGGGTCTGCGATACCTTCAGCCTACCACGCCCGCGTGTGAAAGTGGGAAGTGACTCTGACGAATATCCGGCCCCTCAACGCTGTTCGCGCATCGCCGGGCGACGATGCCCGTGCCCCAAATCATTCCAGACGTTTCCCCTGATCGGCCGGCGATCGACGCGCGCTCTGGTATCATGGCAATGGAGCATGTGCCCATGACGATCGACCAACGCTCCGCTTCTCCCTCTCGCAATGATGAGTCGATTCTCGACGCGTTGCAAGAGCGAATGGAGCGGATCATCCGCGGCGATTCGCCCAACGCCGGACGATTCTGCGGCTACTGCTATGCCCGACTGGACGAAGACTCGTCGGCATGCGCTGTGTGCGGGCGTTCGGCGGGCGACTTTCCACCGGTGTCCAGGGTGCCGCGGGACGCCCTCCGCGTCTACAACGTACATCGCAAGAAGATGCGGCTCTGGGTGAATTTGTTCGCCTATCTTGGCATCCTGATCGCGGTCGTGCTCTTCATTGTGATGATCGTCTATTTGCCCAATCCCTGGGTCTGGTTCGCTGTGCCGGTGCTCTTCTTTGGCTCGTGGTACTTCGCCAACCTCCTCGGCGGATGGCTCGGAGCCTTGCTCGGCACGCGCCAGGGCGTACCTGCACGGTCCGCGGCCTGGCACCAGTTGCTTGAACGGCGGGCGGCGGGAGAGAATCTGGACACGTGAGTGGTGACCATCCCTCGGCTCATCGTCTTCGATATTGCCGGCACGCTGCTCGACGATGGCGGCGCGGTGCTTGATGCCTTCCGTGTCGCGCTGCTCAAAGCCGGCATCGAATCAGACGCTGACGACCTCAATGCTGTTCGCGGCGCCAACAAACTCCAGGTCTTTCGGTCGTTCGCTGCGCGTGCACTTGGCGCCGGTCCGGAGGCGATTCGCGCCGCCCAGGAAGGGCTCGCCACATTCAACGAGGAACTGGCGATCCGGTTGCGCGATGGCGAGATGGACTTCGTTCCCGGCCTCCCCGAAACGCTCCAGCGCCTGCGTGATGCGGGGCTCCGGCTCGCCTCAAACTCGGGCTTCAATCGGCCGATCGCGGAGGCGGTGCTGGCCCGGCTTCGCCGGCACGCGGGCGCGCTCGATGCCGACGTTTGCGGCGATGACGTACCCGAAGGCCGTCCTGCTCCCTTCATGATCTTTCTCGCCATGGAGCGGACCGGCGTCCACGACGCGAAGTCCGTTGTCGTCGTCGGCGACACGCCACTGGACCTGCAGGCCGGGACCAACGCCGGCGCCGGCGGCGTCGTCGGCGTCATGACCGGGACCCACGACTGGCAGTCATTGGGCGCCGTCCGTCACACCCACCTGATTCCGTCGGTCGCCGGCCTGCCGGCCTTGCTGCGCGACGATTTCAGCGTAGACATCGCCGTTGCCAATCCGATCGGCCTCTGAGACGCTACCGGCAGCAGCCGGGCGTGGTCAGCCTGCCCGTGAATGAGCGATTGAACTGTGAGGGAGCCCG
>DASUGC010000019.1:0-12660 GCA_036274235.1 Vicinamibacterales bacterium | reverse complement strand
GAACGCATCCGCGCGCTGATCGACGCCGGGACGGACGTCATGCGCCTGAATTTTTCGCATGGCACGATTGAGTGGCATGCCGACGTGTGCAGCCGCATTCGCCGCGCGGCCACCGACGCCGGCCGGTTTGTCGCCGTGCTTCAGGATCTGTCTGGTCCCAAGATCCGCATTGGCGCGCTGGCGTCGCCCATCTCGCTCGAACCGGGCGGCGGATTGGCCATCGAGTTGGGAGACTTCGCCGGAGGGCCGGGGCGGGTCTCGACGACTTTTGACGCGCTGTTTCACTCCGTGTCCGCCGGCGCGCGCCTGCTGCTCGACGATGGACGGATCGAACTCGACGTGACGCGTGTCTCGCCGGGCCGGCTCGAGACGCGCGTCATCACGGGCGGACTGCTCGAATCACACAAGGGCATCAACGCGCCAGGGGTCGAGATGAAGACGCCGGCGATGACCGCGAAGGACGCGACGGATCTGGCCGCCGGCATCCGAATGGGTGTGGATCTGGTGGCGGTGAGTTTCGTGCAGTCCGCCGATGACCTGCGGCGGGTTCGCGCCGCGGCCGCGCAGGCGGGAGCGCCGCAACTCCCGCTCGTCGCCAAAATTGAAAAACCGCACGCCGTGGAACGCGTCGAATCGATTCTCGACGCCTGCGACGCGCTGATGGTGGCGCGAGGCGATCTGGGCATCGAAATGCCGCTCGAGACAATTCCGGCCGTGCAGCGCCGGCTGGTCGTGGCGGCGCGCCGGCGTGGCGCGCCAGTCATCGTGGCGACCCAGGTACTCGAGTCGATGCGCTCGTCGCCGCGCCCGACTCGCGCCGAGGTCACGGACGCCGCGGAAATCGTCGAGGAGGGCGCCGACGGCGTGCTGCTGACCGGCGAAACCGCGATCGGCCGCTATCCGGAGGCCGCGGTGTCCACGCTCGATCGAATTCTGCGGGAGGCCGAGAGGAGTCGTTCGCCGGCGTCTCCGGCCGTGGCGGAAGGCGACTCGGGCAGGCAACCAGCTCACGCCCGTGCGCTCGCGGAGGCGGCCGTCGCATTGGCGGCTCGCGCGAATGCACGAGCCATCGTCGCGCTGACCGGCAGCGGCCACACAGCTCTGGTACTCGCAGCCCTGAGACCGGCGGCCCGGATTCTGGCGCTGACCCCCAATCCCACGACGGCCTCGCGTCTGGCCGTGGTGTGGGGCGTTCAACCGATCCTGGCCTCAGGCGATGGGCTGGACCACGCGCGGGGGCTGTTGCGCAGTCAGAACCTGGTCGGCGCCGGGTCGGTCGTGGTATTTGTCGCGATCGGACCGGACCTGGCCAACGACGGCGCGTCGAACTTCGTCCATGCCGAGACCCTGTGACGGCTTCATTTCGGTCGCCGCGGTTCGGCTTCCGCGTAGCGCTTGAGCGCAGCCAGCGACAGTTGCCACCCGCGCGAGACGACCGCGTAGTACCGGCGCCAGCGCGGCGACGGCTCGAAGCCGCTCTGCCGCACCTTGAGGCGGCAGCCGGCGGGGTCGGGCACACAGTCCACTTCCAGGGCCATCGGACCGATGGGATCGCCCTCGGGCGGCACCCAGTACGCGTCCGCGACCAGAAACGCGCGGTTCAGCCGCACGTCGACGATGGTTCCATGGAACACGCCGCCGAGCGCGCCCAGCAGATCATCGCGATAGGGCGTCGTCGGCCACTCGACGGCATACACCCCGAACGGCACGGGCGTGGTCACGGACCCGGAGGTCTGCCACCACGCCCGCAACGCGCCTGGCGTAAAGAAACAACTGAACACGGTCGCCGGATCGGCGGCCAGGATCATCTCCTGTTCAAACCGATCGACGGCGTCCGGAGCGGGTGCGCTCACCGGATCGCGTCGGACTTGGCGCGGAGCGTCTGAACGTACGCGACGATCGCCCAGGCCTGCTCCTTGGTGAGTTCCTTGGAGAACTCCGGCATCTTCGGGCTCGCGCGGCCGTTCCAGATCTTGTAGAACACGACGCCGTCCGGGTTGCGGGCGGCGCGGCTGGCCACTGTCAGGTTCATGTCCTGCTGATGTTCCGGCTCGCCGTCGGGGCCGTCGCCTTTGCCTTCCGGGCCGTGGCACTTCTGGCATTTGTCGGCAAACAGTTTTTTGCCGCTCGCGATCACGGCGGGATTGACGGTCAGCGGGCTCTTCTCTTCCTGAGCGGTCGGCGGAATCGTCCAGCCTCCGCCGCGCGCCGCGCCGGCGGGCGGATTCTGCGCCACCGATCGCGCGCCGGCTGCCGTTGCCAAGACGGCCACCCAGAGCACTACACACCCGATGAGGACAGTCACTCGACGATTCATTAAGAAGCCTCCCGACGACATTAGTACACCAAATACCGCGCCCGTATCGAGCGGAAGGGCTCCAGTTCCTCAGCCCATCCGGCGCAAATGGCGGCGGCCGATTCCCCTTGATCGATCCGCGTTCGCAGATCGGCCGAACCGTAGAGGATGTCTATGGGCGGAATCCTCTCTTCGTACTCGTACGGCGGCAGCCGCCAGGCGAAGGCGGATGGATCGGCGGCGTGCATCGCCTCGATGACGGCGACCCCGGTTTCGACGCTGCGGAAGAGCGCGCGATTCGTCACATGAATCTGGCACCCGCCGCACGGCGTGCCCGCGTGTTTGTGAAACGTCGGCTCGAAGAGCACCGGGCGGAAAAAGACGCCCGGCAGTTTCCGGCCGTTCAGGTCGGCGGCGAGCTTTTCAGGGTCGGCCCACGGCGCCCCGATGATTTCAAACGGACGCGTCGTGCCTCGACCTTCGGACACGTTCGTGCCTTCGAGGAGCACGGTGCCTGGATAGACGACGGCCGTCTCCACCGTGGGGATGTTCGGAGAGGGCAGCACCCACGGCAGCCCGGTTTGATCGCCATATTGCGATCGCGACCAGCCCTCCATCCTGATCACTTCCAGCTTGGCGCCGATGCCGAACTCGGTGTTGAACAGCGCCGCCAGTTCGCCGATCGTCATGCCGTGCCGCATCGGAATCGCGTACTGCCCGACGAACGACTCATAGCCGTGATGGAGCATCGGGCCTTCGACCGTGACGCCGCCGATCGGATTGGGACGATCGCACACGACGACCGGCAGGCCGTGCCGGGCCGCGGCCTTCAGGCAATTCGCCATCGTGTAGATGTAGGTGTAGATGCGGGTGCCGACATCCTGGAGATCGATCACGAGGGCGTCGAGTCCGGCCAGCATCTCTGCCGCCGGTTCGCGCGTCTCGCTGTACAGGGAATAGACGGGCACGCGCCGGCGGGCATCCTCGCCGTGCGGCGACTCGATCATGTTTTCCTGGAGATCGGATCGAAACCCGTGTTGCGGGCCGAAGATCGCCCCGACAACCACGCGGGCGTCCTCGGCGCGGTCAATCACATGACGGAACAGGCCATCGATCGACGCCGGGTTGCAGACGATACCGATGGTCCGGCCCTCGAGAAGCCGGCGATCGAAGAGTACGTCAGATCCGAGGCGCACGTCAGGGCAGGCTGTGGACGGCGATTTCGACGAGTTCCTGCACGGCGCTGAGCGCCAGCATCGAGACGGCCACGACGCTGGTGATCGCAAGGGCCATGCGGAACGGCTGATATCCGTCCGCGACGTCCGCGCCGGCTGAGACATCGCGCGGCCGCAGCAGGCGACGCACGCGCGCTTCGATGCTGTCGCCGCAATGGAACGTGCTGACCGGCACGCGCTGCGGCGGCAGGCCTGACGCCAGCCGCGCGATCTTGATCAGCGCCGATGCGAGGGCCAGGCGGCCCGCTTCGCCTCCGGCCGCGGCTTCATCGTCGGCCGCTTCCTCAATGGCGCTGCGCCACGCGGCGGCCAGGCCCGCTGAGCCTGGAATCCAGGTGACGGCGTCGGGCGCCGCGTACATCAGCAGGCGGCGCAGGTTGTCGCGGCGCTCGATATGGCCTTTTTCGTGCGCGAGGACGGCGCCGAGTTCCTCGCTCGTGCAGGTCTGCAGCACCGACCGCGCAATCACCAGCCTGGGTCGCGCAATTCCGACGACGGCGACGACGGGGAAGCGAGAGGGGATGGCGAGCGCGGGCGCCGAAATTCCTGGCAGGACGACAGGCTCGCCCGTGGCGAGCCATTCCCGCGCCAGGCGGCGCGTCGTGAGCGCGACTCGCGCGGCGCGCCAGAGGCTGGCGCTCATCAGCATCGCCCCGATGCCGCCGAGCACCGGCACCATCCAGCCGATGTTCTCGTCACCGCGCGGCTCAAAATTGAGAAACGACACGACGACCAGCGCGCCGGCTGCCAGCGCCGCGCCGGCGGGAATCAGGCGAAGGATCGTGAGGTGGCGGGCGTTGCGGCCGGGCGTGCTCCTCGACACCAGCCGAATCAGGCGCGGGACGACCGCGGTTGCCACCAGGAAAACGAATGACAACGTGGCGGCGCCGACGGCCAGCACGCGGATGGAGAAGCTCATCAGCGTTTGCTCTTTGCGTCACGCGACTCGCGGGCTTCCCTGCGGCGGGCGGCCACCAGGGACTCGAGTTCGTCGAGCAGTTCGCGGTCGCGGTCCCCGACGGCTTCAATCAAGTAGGACACGAGCGGCGTCAGGGACCCCTCGCTGCGCTGCACCGCGTGACGGACCGCCTCGCCGGCGCGCGCCGATGCGAACTCCGCGCGGCCGAGCGCCGGCTGATAACGGAATGCGCGTCCGTGCTTGTCACGCGTCAGCAGCCCCTTCCGATGCAGCCGGTCGAGGGTCGTCATCAGCGTGGTGTAGGCCGAGTCAGGGAACGCGGCGGCCAGGTCGCGGACCGAGGAGGGCGTGCCCCGCGACCACAGCGCTTCAAGCAGGCGCCATTCGAGCGGGCCGAGCA
Source organism: Vicinamibacterales bacterium (assembly GCA_036274235.1). Lineage (GTDB taxonomy): Bacteria > Acidobacteriota > Vicinamibacteria > Vicinamibacterales > SCN-69-37 > DASUGC01. The sequence goes on along the minus strand of DASUGC010000019.1, from coordinate 7,810 downwards.
CGCCGACCCACCGGGATGTGTGGTGAATCCGGTTCAACCAGGACATAGCGCAGACATTTTATATGGTCTGGGGGATTTGCCCGTCCATTGGTTACTTAAGGCTCCCAAGGTAGGCGACGAGCGCATCCAGATCGGCTGGGGAGAGCCGGTACTTTCGCGCGGACATCCGCACCGCCGGCATCCGCGGCAGCGCGTCCTCCATCTTCGCGGTGTCGGTAATCCAGCGCCGCAGTTCTTCAGGCGTCAGTCGTGAGGCGACGCGATCGAGCGGATATCTGCTGTTGCCTTGACGGGCGATCTGATGGCAGGTGGCGCACTTTTCACGGGCGTACACCTCTTTGCCGCGCGCGATTTCAGCCGGAGTCGGCGCCGATGGCCGCTGCTCCTGCGCGGCCGCCGCAATCAAAGTGCCCACAAGTGCGGCTACGAGTCGCATGAGAGATGGTACGACAGTACGACGGGTACGACCGGTACGACGGGTACAACCGGTACCTGTCGTACCTGTCGTACCCGTCATCTATTTCATCTCATGACACAGCGCGCAGTCCTGCCCGATTGCCTTGCCGTCAGTCGTCTTGTGGCTGTCGTCGTGGCAGCGGAAGCAGCCCGGGAAATCCATGTGGCCGATGTTGTTGGGGTACATCCCCCAGGTGATCTTCATCTGCGGGAAGACGTTCCGGCCGTAGAGAAGCGTGGCTCCGCTGATGGCGCGTTCGACGTCCTGGCTCCTGCCCGTGGAGATGGCGTTGTAGTTGGTCCGATAGAACTCGCGAAGACGCTGCGCGATTTTTTCGTCCGCCGCCTGCCGCGAGGGATAGGTTTCTGACAGCGCGGCCGTGACTTCGCGCTTGACGAAGGGCAAATCGCGGGGAATCAGGCCCGTGGCCAGCGCGCGGTTGACGGCTTTATCGGCGCTGGGCTCGAACGTGTGGCTCGGCCGGTTGTGGCAATCGAGACAGTTCATGGTCCGGCGCTCGCCCTTGTCAATCTCCGCCTGGGTGACGCCCTCCGTGACGTACGTGCGCGTGTTGCCTTGACGATCGGTGACCTTGACCCACGGGATGACCTGGCGCTTGTCGTCGGTCGCGACGTACTCGACCACATTGGCGATGTTCATGTGCCAATGGATACCGGAGGCGATGGACAGCTTCTCGCTGCCTCCGCCCACGTGGAGGAGCAGCGTGGTCGTGCTCTCGGTATTGGTTTCGTCGCTTGCGTATTCCTTAATCGCTTTCTCGACGTCCCCGTGGAACTTCTCCGGCCAGTGGCAGCCTTCACAAATGTCCTTCGGGGAGGGCATCGTGTGGAACGGTGTTGAAATCGGACGGGAGTAATTCCCCAGGGTGACACCGACGAGCTGCCGCAGTCCCGACAGCTTCGCGCGGGCGAATCCGGCGGCGCCCGGGCCGATGTGACACTCGACGCATCCGACGCGGGAATGCGGCCCTTCCATGTGCGCCGAAAACTCCGGCTCCATGACCGCGTGGCACACCTGGCCGCAGAACTGATCGGTGTCCATGTAATGAATGCCCGAGTAGGCCGCCAGGGAGACGATCAGGACGTTGGCAAATGTCGCCGCGGCGATCAGGAACGCGATATTGCGATGCTGCGGATTGTTGAAGTCGATCTTCCGCCACACCCGCTCCGCCCCGGCGCGCTGCCGGCGCCGATCGCGCCAGATTCCAAGGGGGATGAGGAGCAACCCGAGCACGAACACGGCCGGCAGCAGGAAGTAGACGACGATCCCCATGTACGGGTTGGAGTGCAACCCGAACAGTTCGAGCAGGAAGAAGATCAGGAAGAAGAGTGCGCCAATCGTCGCCAGGAACGCGCCGGCGATGGACAGCGGATTGTGAGGTAACGGCAGCTTCATCGCACACCCCTGCTACGAACGTCTCGAACGCGGGCGAACCGATCGCACGACGCGCGGATGCGCGCTATTTTTTCTTGAGACTGCTCAGATAGGCGACGAGAGCATCCACGTCGTCCTTCGTGAGCTTCGGATAAGCCGGCATCGTCGTCGGCTTCTTGGCCTTCGCGGCGGTGCCCTTCGGATCGGTGATCCACGCGCGGATCTCGTCGGCGCTGAGCTTCGTGCCCACCGCATCGAGCGGCCCCTTGGCGCTGCCTTTGCCGGCGATCTGGTGACACGCGGAGCATTTCGGCGTGGCGGTGTCGTACACTTTCATGCCCTTATCAATCGCGGCCTTGTCCTGCGCCTGCGCGCTGGCGGCGAGCCCGAACGTGGCGACGGCGGCAATCACAAGTACGAGTCGGAATCTCACGGTGCCTCCTCGATAGCAGAAAGTTCCCTGGCGGGACTTTCCCGATAATCACGCCTTCCGGCAGCTTGCACAAACGTTGCCGGTCCCCCCGCCAGCCTGGGTGGCGGATTTGTCCGCATAGTGTGCGCTGTCATTGCGGAATTCTCAACTCCGCGGGGAAGTTGCCACGGCGGATCGTCGGAGGCCGCAGCGGGCCGTGACTAAGACGTTGGCCCTGTCACCCGCTCCCGGCCTGTATAGATATTGAAGCGGCCTTCGCGCGTGAAGCCGACGAGCGTCAGGCCCGCCGCGCGAGCGGCATCGACCGCCAGGCTTGATGGCGCCCCCACCGCCACAATCCCCAGGACTCCGGCGGCCGCGGCCTTCTGGACGATTTCGAAGGCCACGCGTCCGCTGACGGCCAGGAGGGCGTTGGCCGCCGGCAGCCGTCGCGCGCGAAGCGCCGCGCCGACAACCTTGTCCACCGCATTGTGGCGGCCCACGTCTTCGCGGACGAGCCACGGTCGTCCGTCCAGCCCGCAGAGCGCGGCCGCGTGCAGCCCGCCGGTCTCGGCGAACACGGCCTGCCCGCGGCGCAACTGTCCGGGAATCGATTCGATCGCGGCTGCGTCGATCGCCGGCGCATCGGGCCGCCGGCCCGCGACGCCCTGCACCGTCTGCATCGAGAGCCGCCCGCACAGGCCACACGAGCTGGTGCGATCGAGCGCGCGCGCGGCCGTCTGTGAGGAGAGCTCAATCGTGTTCGGCACGGTCACCCGGGCGCGTGCGGAGTGGGCCGCGGCCCCCTGCACGTCCGGCCCCGTCTCCGCTTCGAACGCCATGCTGATGACGTCCTCCGGTCTGGAAATGATCTGCTCGCTCACGAGCAACCCGGTGACCAGGTCCTCGTCGTCGCCGGGTGTGCGCATGACGAGGCCCATCGACTGCACGGCGCCAGCCGAATCGTGCGCCAGGAGGATTTCGAGTGGGGCCTCGGCGGCGACCAGATCCTGATCGACCGACGACACGCCGTCAATCACGCGAGCGACGGTCGCAATGACGACACGATCGTTCATGGGAGGTTGCGCCCGCGGAAGAATCCCATAGCCTGGGCCACAAAGGACAGGCCGATCCAGATCGCGAGAGCGGCGAGCGGCCAGGACAGGAAGTGCGGCTGCCAGATCCCGACGATCGCCGAGAGCAGCAGGACGCTGCCAATGGTTGCGAGCGGAGCCGACTCCCAGGCCTCGAGCTGGCGGCTGCCCATGACCGCGGCGCTGATACTCTGGCCCACGCGGGTCGCCGTGCGAAGCGCTCGGCGGGCGGCACGCCGCGTGGCTCCCGGCGCGCGCCCCCGCGGAAGTCCCTCAGGCTCGATGCCGGCCGGCCACAACGGCGCGTGGCCGTGCGTGCCTTCGGCGACGATTTCGCGCGAGGCGTCCAGATCTTCTTCGTAGTGGGCCTCGAGCGTGCGCGCGACGCCCGCGTCTTCGATGGCGACATCCAGCTCCCAGTTGCCGACCCAGCTGTTGAGATTCAGGTTGGTGGAGCCGATGCGCGCCCACTGCGAATCGGCCACGGCCGTCTTCGCGTGCATCATCGTGCCGTTCCATTCGAAGATGCGCACGCCGGCATCGAGCAACGTGCGATAGAGCGTGCGCGACACCGGTACCGTCCAGCCGACGTCGCTGCCTTGCGGCAGCAAGAGCCGCACATCGACTCCGTCCCGCGCGGCCTGTTGCAGCGCGAGCACGTACGGACCGTGGCCGATGAAGTAGGCGTCCGCGATCCACAGCCGCTGGCGGGCCATCGCCGCCACGAGCAGATCGACCCGCAGCATCGACGCGGCGAACGGCTCGGTGTAGATGAGCCGGAGGGCGACGTCTCCCGCCGGCGCGATTGACTGCTCGTCGGGATACTCAACCGGTTCGGTCCCGCCCCCGAACAGGCTCCAGCTTTCGGCGAAACCGCGCTCGCCGGCCGCCGTGGCGGGGCCGATGATTTCGATGCCGGTGTCGCGCCATGGATCCAGGCGCTTCTGCGGCTGGCCCACCCACATGCGCCCCATGCAGAGGCCGGAAATGTACGTCAGCCGGCCGTCCACGCAGATGTACTTGCGATGGTTGCGCCGGGTCCAGCCGAGCGCGGCCGAAAAGCGCGGCGGATTGCAGGCGCGCACTTCGCCGCCGGCCCTGGTCAGCGGCGTGAACAAGCCCAGCACGGGTCCGAGAAAACAGCCGAACCAGTCGTAGAGCACGCGGACACGGACGCCCGCGCGCGCCCGCGCGGCCAGCAGTTCGATGAACCGGCGCCCGACCGCGTCGTGATGAACGATGTACATCTCCACATGGATCGTCGACTGGGCGTTGTTAATCGCGTCTTCCCAGGCGGGGTAGTTTTCGCGTGCGTTGCGGAGCACGCGGACGGCGTTGCCCGGAATGAGCGGCGCGCCGGCCGATCGCCGGAACACCTGATCGGCGTTGGACCGGAGCGCGGACAGGCTCGCGGCGCGAATGCTGACCTTCGACATCGCTGTATCCACGTACAGCGTAGACCGAATGCTTAACGGGCGTTAATTTGGCCGATCGGGTGCCCCCTGCTAAAGTCAGGGCTGGCTATGCGAGCCGTCGCGCGCCATATCGCGGTTCTCGCCGTCATCATCGGCCTGCTCTCCGGGCTTGGTGTCCCGTTCTCCGCGCGCCCGGAGGCGGCCGATCCCGACGGGGCCTGCGGGCCGTCCCTGAATCTGCCGCGGTCCGTCGTGCACGTCGATGCCGGCCGCACCCAGAACACACCCGACCACTGCCTCACGTGTCATTTGCGCCACGATTTGGCCGGCGCCTTTGTCGCATCCGCGCCGCTCGTCGTGTCGCCGGTGGGCTCCGTCGCAATCGGCGGCGTCTCGCTGGTCAATCGTCACGACCTCATCCAGTTCGACGACGCCGCGCCGCGCGGTCCGCCCGCCCGTTCCTGACAGCCCTCACCGCCCCGCGTCAGGGGTTCATCGTTTCGCCCGCGATCGAGGTCGTCATGGCACGTGTCCGGATTCGTCTCTGTGTGATTGCCGCATTGCTTGCGTTCGCCGTGAACGCCGCGACGGCGTCCGCGCAAAACCCCACGCCGACGCCGACCTCGACGGCGCAGCCTCCGGCATCACCACCGCAGTCGTCGAAGGTGTTCAACCCCGACATTTCGGTCATCGGCAACTTCGTCGGCGTGGCCGGCAGGAATCCGATGAGCACGCAGCCGCCGCTCCAGATGAGCGAGGCCGAGGTCGCGTTTCAGGCGGTCGTGGATCCCTACGCGCGCGCCGACTTCTACCTGTCGGCCGGGCCGGATGGGTTGTCGATCGAGGAAGGCTTTCTCACCTTCACGACGTTGCCGGGCCAGTTTCTCGTCAAGGTCGGTCAGTTGCGCGGCGCGTTCGGTAAAGTGAACACGCTGCACACGCACGCGATGCCCAGCGTGGACCGGCCGCTGGTGACGGAGAACCTTGTGGGCGGCGAAGAAGGCATCTCCGACGCCGGCATCTCGGTCTCGCGGCTGATTCCCGTCGGCACAACGTTTGTGGAGGCCACGGGTGAAGTCCTTCGCGGCAATTCGGCCGTCTTTCAGACCGCGTCGCGATCCCGTCTGAATTACCTCGGACGGCTGCGCGCGTACCGCGACATCACGGAATCCACCAACATCGACGTCGGCACGTCGTACGCGCTCGGCCCGACCGATCTCGGCATCCACTTTCCGGACTTCACGAGTGAGCCCGCGCGGCTGGACCGCCAGCTCGTCGGCGTGGATGCGACGTTCCGGTATCGCCCCCTCCGCCGCGCGCTCTATCGTCGCTTCCAGGCGCGGACGGAACTGATCTGGAGCCGGCAGGATCTGCCCGGCGGGGCGCAAACGCGGGCATTCGGGTTCTACGGCCTGGGCGAGTACCAATTCGCGCGCCGGTGGTACGCCGGGGGGCGCGTCGATCGGTCGGCGCGCAGTTACGACGCGGCGTTGCGCGATACCGGCGGCTCGGTGTTCATCACGTTCTGGCCCAGCGAGTTCAGCCAGATCCGGGGCCAGTACCGGTGGACGAATTACGCCGAGGGCATCGGCGCCCACGAGTTTCTCTTTCAGTTCAACTTCGCAATCGGCGCCCACGGCGCCCACGTGTTTTAGACAGCAGGAGCATCATCATGCGCGCACTCTATCGGACGATTCTTGTTGCGGTATTTGCCGCCGTCACCCTGGCAACCCCGCGCGCCGCCGCGCCGCTGAAGGTCGTGACCACGACGGAGGACCTGGCGGATCTCACGCGTCAGATCGGCGGCGACCGGGTGGAGGTCACCGGACTCGCCAAGGGCTATCAGGATCCGCACAACGTCGATCCAAAGCCGAGCTTCATCCTGGCGGTCGGCAAGGCGGATTTGCTCATTGTCGTGGGCCGGGAACTGGAGATCGGATGGCTGCCTCCGCTCATCAACCAGAGCCGCAATCCCAGGATCCAGCCCAACGCTGCCGGATATCTGGACGCGTCGCTGACCGTGAAGATTCTGGAAATTCCCACCGGACAGATCACCCGCGCGATGGGCGACGTCCATCCCTCAGGTAATCCGCACTACTGGCTCGATCCGGGAAATGGACGCAAGATCGCGCAGGCCATCCAGCACAAGCTCGGCGATCTGGATCCGGCCGGCAGACCGTACTTTGCGCAGCGCTATGCGGATTTCGACACGCGCCTCGCGGCGGCCGAGAAGCGTTGGGACGCGATCATGGCGCCGTACAAGGGAACCAAGGTCGTCACGTATCACCGCTCGTGGCCGAACTTTATGGACCGCTTCGGGCTCGACGTCATGGGCTACGTCGAGCCCAAGCCGGGCATTCCGCCGTCTCCGTCTCACACACTCGAGCTGATTTCCGCCATGAAGGCGCAGGGCGTGAAGCTCATCCTGGTCGAGCCCTACTTCGACGCCAAGACGCCCAACTCCATCGCCCGCGAGACGGGCGGGCAGGTGCTGGTCATGACGCCTTCGGTGGGCGGGGTGAAGGAGGCCACCGACTACATCGCCCTCTTCGACTACGACGTGAAGCTCCTGGCCGACGCGCTGCGTCAGGCCACGGGGCGCTGAGGACGCCATGGACCTCGAGATCCTGAAGTTCCTGGCCGCGCCCTTCGTGGCCAGCCTCATCCTCACCGGCATCCACTCCTACCTGGGCGTACACGTGGTGGAGCGGGGGGTCATCTTCGTGGACCTCTCCCTGGCCCAGATCGCGGCCCTGGGCGCGGCCATCGCCATCCTGCTGCCCTTCACCCAGGGCGACCCGCACGACCCCCGGGTCTACTGGGTGAGCCTGGCCTTCACCTTCGTGGGCGCGGCCATCTTCGCCACCGTGCGCGTGAAGCGGGCCCGCATCCCCCAGGAGGCCATCATCGGCATCTGCTACGCGGTGGCCTCGGCGGCGGCCATCCTGGCCATGAGCAAGGCCACCTCGGAGAGCGAACACCTGAAGGACATGCTGGTGGGCAACATCCTGGCCGTCGACTGGCCGGAGGTGTGGAG
>DASUGC010000018.1:0-12411 GCA_036274235.1 Vicinamibacterales bacterium | reverse complement strand
GCGAGAACAGAACCCGAGAACCGGCAACCTCCGGAACCTGAACGCGGAACCCCGGAACCAGAACCCCGATACCCCGGCACCCCGGAACCCCGATACCCCGGCACCCCGGAACCCCGGAACCCCGATACCCCGGCACCCCGGAACCCCGGAACCCCGGAACCTACACCCCCGTCGGATCCGTGATCCCGCACTCCTTCATCTTATTGAGCAGAGTCTTGTAGCTCACGCGCAGATGGCTGGCGGCCTTCCGGCGGTTCCATCGGAAGCGGATGAGTGCCTGCTCGATCGCATCGCGTTCGAGCCGGAGCACTGCGCCTTTGACGAGGGCCTGCAGATCCACCCCGTCGCCCACGTTCACCTCCGCGTCGTCGTCCACGTCTTCGCCATCGGCATCGCGACGAGTGATTGGCGGCACGACTGGATCGACGGGCGGCGCATAGACGGGGGCCACGGGAGCGGCCGCCGCTTGCTGGTCCTGCGTCAGCCGGGAGAGTTCGCTGTGGATGAAGTTTTCGTCCTGCAGGACGACGAAGCGCTTCATCATGTTTTCCAGCTCGCGAACGTTGCCGGGCCAGGCATAGTCCACAAGCTGCCGGAGGAGGGCATCGCTGGGTTTGACGGGCGGCCGGCGATAGGCCGCCGCGTACTTGATCAGGAAGAACTCGACGAACGCCAGAATCTCCTCGCGCCGCTCGCGAAGCGGAGGCAGCCGCACTTCAATCACCTGGATGCGGTAGTACAGATCTTCCCGGAACGTTCCGGCGCGCATCATGGCTTCAAGATTCTGGTTGGTGGCCGCGATGACGCGGACGTCCACGTCGATCGCCCGGTTGCTGCCGAGCTTGGTGATCTGGTCGTCCTGCAGCACGTGGAGCAGCTTGGCCTGGAGCGCCGCGGGCAATTCGCTGATCTCGTCGAGGAGGATCGTGCCGTGCTGGGCGAATTCGAACTTGCCGATGCGCGTGGCCCCGGCGCCGGTGAACGAGCCCTTTTCGTGGCCGAAGAGCTCGCTCTCGAGCAGGTCTGCGGGCAGGGCCGCGCAATTGACCTTCACGAACGGCTTGGTCCGGCGGCTGGACCTGCGATGCAGCTCGCGCGCGATGACTTCCTTGCCGACACCGCTTTCGCCGCGCAGCAGAACGGTGACGTCGCTGTCCGCGATGCGATCGACCATTTCCATGACCGGCGCCATGGACGGGCCCGTGCCCCAGTAGGGCTGCATGCCCTCGGGGTCCTCGGCAATCTGCGCGCCCAGCCGCGCGACTTCGGCGGACAGCGATTGCCGCTCGAGCGCGTTCCGGATGGCCGACTCCAGCGCGGCCTCGCCCACGCCGTCCGGATCGCCCGGTTTGATGACGTAGTCGGCGGCGCCCAGCCGAACGGCTTCGACGATCGTGGCCGGCGTCTGCCGGCCCGAGAGCATGATCACCTGCATCGACGGGTGGGCCTGCCGGATGGCCCGGAGCGTTTCGATGCCGTCGTGTCCGGGCATCATGACGTCGAGCAGGATCAGCTGAGGCGCCGGCCCGGCCTCGAGCCGTTCGATGAATGCCTCCCCGCTGTGAAACACCTCGACGTCGTATCCGCGGGACTTCAGCAGTGTCTGCAGGTACTCCGTGAACGCTTCATCGTCGTCGACAACGGCGAGGCGCGCCGCGGGCGTCACGCGGACGCCTCTGTCGGGAACGCGATGACGATCTCCGGACCACGGCGATCGACGTGGCCGCCGGTCTCATGGATCAGACGGCATGCGAGCGGCACGATGAGGCCGCCCGCTCCCCAGGCATCGAATGGCGAGCGCTCGGGCACGCCGTTGACGGGCGGCGACTCTGGCTGCGCGGTCGCGATGAACGCGAGGCCCGCTCCGCCGGTTTCGGCATGCAGGCGCGGGGATTTTGCGCCGATGCCGTGACGGACGGCGCCGGCGACTGACGCAATCGCCTCGGCCAGCCGCTCGGCGCTGGCGCCGAGCCGGATGCGCGCCGCTGAATCGAGCGTGCCGCGAGACACGGCAAAGTCCCACGCGCGAACGCGAGCTTCGACGGCGGCCACCAGGAACGCGGCGCTGATGGTCGTGGTCTGTGGCGACGGCTGGGGCGCCACCAGGAAGCCGCTGGCATCGTCGCACAGCCGCGCGATGCGGCCGAGCGCATCCATCGCGCGCGAGAGCGCACGTTCGCGCTCTTCGGGCGTCTCGAGACGCTCTTCGTGCAACAGACGCATGTAGCCCTGCGCGACGCCCAGTGGCGTTCGCGCATCGTGAATGAGGACACGCAATACGCGTTCTGTCTCGGTCATCGCGTTTCAGCGGGCAGACTCGCCAGCGTGCTGTTACACTGGCAGCAGATTCACACGGCTTATGTCGGTACCTCACTATACATCAGGGGTACGGCCCAGGGTTCTGATCGTCGACGACTACGTGGACGCCCTCGATGCGTGGCAGTTGCTGCTGCAGGCCGCGGGATTCGAAGTCATCACCGCCGCGACCGGCGAAGAAGCACTGAGTTCCACGGAGCAGGCGGCGCCCGCCGTCATCGTCCTCGATGTGGAGTTGCCCGGCCTCTCCGGCCTTGAAGTGGCTCAACGCCTGCGGGCCGACGAGCGCACGCGCCGCATTCCGCTCATCGCCACCACCGGCCGGGCGGATGTGAGCGATCTGATGGGAGCCGGCGGTTTTGATGCGGTCCTGATCAAGCCCTGCGATCCGGCCACGCTCGTCTCGGAGATTCGACGTCTGACGGGAACCGGGCACGTTGTTGCCCTGCCTGAGCAGTCACGTTCCACTTGAGGGCAGCGGGCTTCTGACGCGGCCGCCTCGGCGGTTTCCATGCGCTGGTACAGACTTCGCTGGATCGGCTCGCATGCCGGACTTTGCCCCCGTCGATTCCGCCGGGACGTCGGCGCTGATCGTGATGGCTGTCGCCATTTCGATTCAGACCATCGTGATGATTGGCGCCCTGGTCGCCGTCGTGATGGCGTGGCGGCGGTTGCAGGCGGTTGTTGACGCGCGATACGAGGAACTCAAAGCGCGCGTCGATCAGGCCGTCGATCCGATTCGCCAGGCGGCGAACGCCGTCGAGCATGTGTCGGTTGAGGCCTCGACGGCGATTCATCGCGCGGGGCATGCCGCTGGTTTCCTGAAGACGCTGGTGACGGCACCGCGGACAACGGTCGTGTACGGCGCCGCGTCCCTGGCGAGCGCGTTGTTGAAGCGATGGCCGCGCGCGCGAGCCAAGGCAACGGTCATGCCGGCCCAGCAGTCTCGAGTCGTTCACTAGCCGTTCCAACAACCGGAAGCGAGGAGTGCACATGTACGAGAATGAACCGATCACCAACGGCGGACATGGATTCGCGTATGGGCTGCTCGTCGGCGCGCTGGCCGGCGCGGGCCTGGCCCTGCTGTTCGCACCCAAACCCGGCGCGCAGCTCCGCGGCGAGCTGGGCGAGACCATGGGCGCGTGGCGGGATAAAGCGTCCAGGAAGGTTCGCGACGTCGCCGATCGCGCCGGCGCGCAATTGAACGACCTGTCGGCCACGGCCGGCCGCGTCAAGAACGCCGTGTCGTCAACCGCGCGCGACGTGGCTGACGCGGCCGCTGACACGTCCCGGTCGCGGATGTAGGACGTCGCCGCCCGGAGTTGTTCAGAGTTCAGCGTCCGGGCGTTCAGGGTTCGTCCGCTTGCCCGAACGTTGAACCTTCGAACGCTGAACTCTGAACGCTGAACGCTGAACTCTGAACCCCGAACCCCGAACGCAGTGAGGTGATCGTGTCCCTGAAAGACAAGTTGGAAGTCGGCCTGAAGCCCGACGCGCCGTACCGGACCGACAACCTGCCGCGCTTTCAGCGTGACGATCCGGCGTGTCAGGATGCCGCCGAGCCCGGTCGATCCCGGCGGCTTCGCCGCGCGCGGGCGGCGTGTGATACGACGCCAGTGGTCAAGCCCAGGCTGCGACGGGCACGAAAAGCCAAAACGTAGCTGTGTAAAACGTGGCCCTTTCTTGGTCAAGGTTTACACACGTCGTGGTGTGTCTGGCGGGCGAGGTTCGAAAAGCCTCGTTTCAGGCCGGAATCTGGTAAAATGTAGCGCTTCGGTGGCACGAACCCTGCTTAGTACCGCCCAAGGTTCTGATGACCATCTCACCGCTCACACCGCGGCTTGTCGCGGCTCTCGCGCTTGGTGTCACGCTTGTGTCGTTCGTGACGGCGCGGCGCGACGTCTCGATGCGCGTCGATGAGCTGAAGCGCACGGAAGTCGATCGCGCCAATCTCCAGGCTTCGCAGCTCGAGCCGGACCTCGTCTCGCTCATCGAGGACGACGAAGCGGCCGCGGGCCGCGCGCGGCTGGAGCGGTCGGTCTCGCAAAGCGGCGCGGTGGGCGCCTTGATCGTGGACCTCAAGGACAACCGCGTCGTCGCCACTCCCGGCCTGCCGCCCGAGCTCATCGATCGGGCCACCGAGCTCGTCCGCGACGCGCAGGGCCATCAGCAGACCGCGCAGTGGCGTCAGGGCCCGCTCGATGTCCTTCTGGTAACCCGGACCATCAGCCGTTCGGGCGCGCCGATCGGGACGCTGGTGATCGCGCGCGACGCGGCCGCGATCACCACCGCGCGATGGGCGTTCTGGGAAGACGCCCTTATCGGGACCATCGTGCAGGTCGTCGCGATCGTCGTCCTGACCATCGTGCTCGTCCGATGGAGCCTGACGGCGCCGGTGGCGCGCACTGCGCGGTGGATGCGCGATCTGCGCGTGGGCGCGCCGGTCCAGAAATCGCTGCCGGTTGCGGATCTGTTCAAGCCGCTCACGCAGGAGGTCGTGCGCCTGGTGAGCAGCCTGGAAGTGGCGCGAGCCTCGGCTCGTGAAGAGGCCCGGCTGCGCGACGCGCATGAATCGCACTGGACGGCCGAGCGGTTGCGCGTGCACGCCCGCAGCAAGCTGGGCCGGCGGCCGCTGTTCGTCATTTCGAACCGCGAGCCGTACATTCATACGCGCAAGAACGGATCGATCGAAACCCTGCAGCCGGCCAGCGGGCTCGTGACGGCAATCGAGCCCATCCTGCGCGCGTGCGACGGCACCTGGATCGCGCACGGATCGGGCAACGCGGACCGCGAAGTCGTGGACGCGCACGACCGTCTGCGCGTGCCGCAGGACCAGCCTGAGTACACGTTGCGGCGGGTGTGGCTGACGCCGGAGGAGGAAGAAGGCTATTACTACGGGTTTTCGAACGAGGGCCTGTGGCCGCTCTGCCACATCGCCCACACCAGGCCCGTCTTCCGCGCCTCCGATTGGGCCAGCTATCAGCACGCCAACCAGAAGTTTGCCGAAGCCGTCCTCGGCGAGCTGGAGGGCACGGTGTCACCGATTGTGCTGGTACAGGACTATCACTTCGCCCTGCTGCCCCGGATGATCAAGGATGAGCGGCCGGACGCGCAGGTCGCGGTGTTCTGGCACATACCGTGGCCGAATCCGGAAGCCTTCGGCATCATCCCGTGGCAGACCGAGGTGCTCGACGGGCTGCTGGGCGCGGATCTCGTGGGGTTTCACACGCAGGCGCACTGCAACAATTTCCTGGAGACCGTGGATCGGACGCTCGAATCCAAAGTGGACTGGGAGCAGTTCACGGTGCGCCGGCGCGGACATGTGACGTGCGTGCAGCCGTTTCCCATCAGCGTGGACGTCCGCGAATCGGGCGGTCTGGCGCCGCCGGAATTGTCCCAGCCCTTCCGGCGCACGGAGCTGCTCGCGTCACTGGGTGTCACGGCCGCCTATCTGGGCGTCGGCGTGGATCGCATCGACTACACCAAAGGCATCATCGAGCGCTTCAAGGGCATCGAACGGTTTCTGGAGCGCTGGCCGGAGTACGTCGGCCATTTCACGTTCGCCCAAATCGCCGCACCCAGCCGCAGCCGCATTCAGCGGTACAAGGACCTGGAAACCGAGGTCACCGCCGAGGCGGAGCGCATCAATCAGCGGTTTGCGACGAGCTCCTGGCGGCCGATCATCCTGTCGCGCCGCCATCACGGTCATGAGGAGATCTCGCGCTATTACCGGGCCGCGGATCTGTGCCTGGTGACGTCCCTGCACGACGGCATGAACCTCGTCGCCAAGGAATTCGTCGCGGCGCGTGACGACAGCGACGGCGTCCTGATCCTGAGCCGATTTGCCGGCGCCAGCGGCGAGCTCCGCGACGCCCTCATCGTCAATCCGTACGACACCGACGAACTGGCGTCCGCATTGCACCGCGCCTTGACGATGCCGGACACCGAGCGTGAAGCGCGGATGGGGCGCATGCGCCGCACCGTGCGTGAGAACAACATTTACCGATGGGCCGGCACGCTGACAGCGGCGCTGGCCGCGATCGGTCCGGAGCCGTGACGAGACATTTATTCAAGGAGTGGGCGACCGTGTCGCGGCAGGTGAGCGACGGATCTCGCCTGGCCATCATTACTGACTTCGACGGCACGCTGGCGCCAATCCGCCGCCGTGCGTCTCAGGCGCGCCTGTCGCAGCGCGTCCGCCAGGCGCTGGAACGGCTGACGGCCGGCGGCCACCTGGTCGGCGTCGTGAGCGGCCGCCCGCTCGAGGACCTCGAGCAGCGCGTCGGAATCCCGGGTCTCTGGTACGGCGGCAGTCACGGCTATTTCCTGCGCGCGCCTGACGGGTGGCGGCTCTCGCTGCTTCGCCATGAAGAACGTCTTCGCATCGTCAATGTGACGCACCGGCTGAGAGCCACGCTGGGAACTCTCCCCGGCATCGTGGTGGAGGCCAAACCGGGCGCCGTCGCCGTCCACTATCGACTGGCGACGCCGGCGATGCGCAAGCGCATCAATCCGCTCGTGCGCGGAATCCTCGCGGGTTTTCCCAGGCTGCGCCTGTTTCCCGGGCGGATGGTCTGGGAGGTGCTGCCGGCCGGCCACGTGGACAAGTACCTCGCCGCCCGATTCATTCTGCGCATGGCCCGCCAGCGCGATGCCCGCTCGTTCACCTCGCCTGTCTATCTGGGCGATGACGTCAGCGACGAAGGGGTGTTTGCCCGGTGGTCCGGCGTGTCCGTCGCGGTGGGGCGGCGGCCGGACACGGCCGCCCGGTACTTTCTCAAATCACCCACCGAAGTCGCGACGTGCCTCGAGCGGCTCGACGATCTCTACAGGACGTCGCGCCAGCGCGGCGACGCGGCGAACGCCGCGCGAATCAGCCCGACGTGAGAATAGGCCTGCGGAAAATTGCCGCTCATCCGCCCGGCCACCATGTCGAAGTCCTCAGCAATGAGACCCAGCGGCGACAGGATGCCGCACGTCCGGTCCATCAGCGCGCGGGCGTCGTCGTACCGGCCGATTAACACGAGCGCTTCGATGAGCCAGAACGTGCACATGACGAAGGCGACCGTCGTTTCTCCCAGGCCGTCGTTCTCGCGGTATCGCATGAGCCAGCCGTTGTGGTTGAGCCCGTGCCAGATGGCCTCGACGGTCTGCCGCAGTCTGGCATCGTCGCGCGGGAAGAGCCGCAGGGGCGCCATCTGCAGCAGCGACGCGTCCAGATTGTCGCCGTCGTAGCTGCCGACGTACGATCCGCGCGCCTCGTTCCAGGCCCGGTCGGCAATGGCTTGACGTTGTTTGTCGGCGGCGGCACGCAAGGCATCGGCCCGCGCCGGCGCGTGCGCCGCCGCGATGGCCGCGGCCCGATCGACCGCGGCCCAGCACATCAGGTTGGAGAACGTCTGCGGTGTGGGATCTTTCCGAAACTCCCAGATGCCCCGGTCCGGCAGTCCGGAAACGGCGATCGCCCGCTCGGTCACGCGGAAAATGAATTCGAGGGTCGCCGGCGTTCGCTCGGCCTTGAATCGCTCGTCATGAAAGATCGGCGCCAGGGCGAGCACCAGCTCTCCGAACACGTCGTGCTGGACCTGGCTTGCGGCTTCATTGCCGACCCTCACCGGCCCGTCGCCGTTGAAACCCGCCCAGCCGGTCTCGATGCGCTCCGGAATGTCACCGTCACCGCTGACCGTGTACAGCGGACACAGGTTCAGATCAGGCGATCGGCTCGCCGTATTGAGCACGTACGCGACGAAGGCTTCCCGTTCCTCGAAATGCCCGACCAGGCGGAACGCATCGACGACGTAATACGCGTCGCGCAACCAGCAGTAGCGATAGTCCCAGTTGCGCTGGCTGCCCGGCGCTTCGGGAACGGACGTCGTGATGGCCGCCACGATGGCGCCCGTATCCTCGAAACAGTGGAGTTTGAGCGCCAGGGCCGAGCGGATGACCTCGCGCTGATATTGCGGAGGAATATCGCAATGCTTGACCCAGTGCCGCCAGTGGCGCGTCGTCCGCTGCAACGCGTCTTCGCAGTAGGCCGGCAACGTGTCCTCGATCGGCTCGCCCCAGGTGAGCGCCAGATAGTGACGGCCGGGAAGCGAGAACGCCCGGCCGTCCAGGTACGACAGGGGCAGATCGGTCGTGAGCCGCAATTCCGCCGCGTGCCCCGCGAACTTGAAGTGATGCGACCCGCTGGTCACCGTCGAGCGCACCTTCGACCAGCCCAGCACCGGCTCGCACCGCACGTGAATCTGCGGAGACCCGCTGATGGGTTCCACGATGCGGATGAGCTGTGTGGGCCGGTAGATCCGGCCGTGCTGTTCGAAGCGGGGAGCAAAATCGAGCACGCGAACCCGGCCGCCCGGCGCCTCGAAGATGGTTTCGAGGACGTTGGTGTTGTCCAGGTATTGCTGCCGGCCAATCGAGTCATCCGCGGCGCCCACGCTGAATCGCCCACCCTGAGGGTCCAGCAAGCTGCCGAAGACCGGCTCGCTGTCAAAGCGCGGCCAGCAGCACCAGGCCACATCGCCGCTCGCGTGGATCAGCGCGGCAAACTGACAGTTCCCGATCAGGCCGAGATCTTCAAGTTTCATGGCGGTGCGTGTGGACATTTGCAAAGGCTGGGCCAGACCACATTGTTCTGTACCTGTCGAGCGATTAACAGTGGTCGACGTCGGTCCGTGTAAACGTTGCCGGTATGATCAATGCCGCCTCGCGAACGGAGCGCAACGTGCCGCAGTGTCGTGCCGGAGAGGCGCGTTGCGCGAGTGAGCGAGTAGGGGGTCTGGGGGCGAAGCCCCCCGGAGGACTGAAGAGCGAGCGCGCGGGCAGCGCGAGAGCCTCGCGAACGGAGCGCAACGTGCCGAAGTGCGGTGCCGAAGAGGCGCGGTGCGCGAGTGAGCGAGTAGGGGGTCTGGGGGCGAAGCCCCCAGGAGGAATCATGACCTGGTTGCTCGTCGGCGTGGGCGGCGCGATTGGCGCGATGGCAAGACACGGGCTCAATCATGTCGTCCATCAACGGTGGGTGTCGAGCGTCTTTCCGATCGGCATCTTCGTGATTAACGTCGCCGGTTCGATCGTCATCGGCGCGATTGCCGGGCTGCTGGCGTCCGGACGGCTGCAGTGGTCGCTGCCGGAACGCACGTTCGTGGTGGTCGGCGTCCTCGGCGGGTTCACGACGTTCTCGTCATTCAGCCTCGATACGCTGGCGCTCGCGCGCGATGGGCACATCGGTCTGGCGCTGTGGAATGTCGCCGGCCAGGTGGGCCTCAGCCTGATCGGCGTGTGGGCTGGATTCCGCGCGGGGCACTGGGTGTGACGATCGAAACCCAGTACCGGGACAACCTGCGCCAGCGACAGCAGACGCTGGCCGCCAAAGAGCGCGTGCACGCCCGCTATGGCCTGGTGCGCGTCCTGCTTGTGCTCGCGATGATTGCGATCGCGATCGGCGCCCGCCTCGATGCCATGCCATGGCTCATCGCGCTGGCCGCCGCGTTCCTGGTGGTGGCCGTGGCGCACGCGCGGCTGCTGTATGCGCGCGACCGCGCCGCCTCCGCCGTGGCCTTCTACGAACGCGGGATCGCGCGCGTGACGCATCAGTGGATCGGGCGCGGCCGTGACGGCCGGCACCTGGCGCCCGCGCATCACTTGTATGCGGAGGATCTGGATCTGTTCGGCCGCGGCAGCCTGTTCGAGATGCTGGCGACGACCAGAACGCACGCGGGTGAAGAGACGCTCGCGCGTTGGCTGCTGGCGCCCGCGCCGGCCGACGTCGTGCGTGCCAGGCAGGAGGCCGTGCGCGAGCTCGCCGGCCGGCTGGATTTGCGCGAGCGCATGGCCGTCATCGGCGACGCGCTCGCCATCGGCGTGCAGGCCAATGTGTTGCGGCGCTGGGCCGCGTCGCCGATTGCATTGCGGGGCCGCGCGCCGCGGATCGGCGTCGCGGTCCTCGTCGCCTCGACGCTGGCGTCGCTCGGGTGGCTTCTGCGGACGGGAACCCTGGAGTCGCTGTTTCTGGTCCTCGTCATCGCGCAACTGCTCGTCGCGCAGTTCTACAAGAAGCGGGTGAGGGCCGTGATCGAGGCGGTGGACGAGCCCGCGCACGATCTCGAATTGCTGACCGAGTTGCTCCGCGCCATCGAGACGGAGCCCGTGACCGCGCCGCGCCTCCGGGAGCTGCAGGCCGCCGTGGCGCGAAGCGGCAGGCCGGCGTCCGCCGAGATCGGCCGGCTGTCGCGATTGATCGGGTGGCTGTCGATGCGCCACAACGTGTATCTCGCCATTCCGGCCGCGCTGCTGATGTGGGCCACGCAATGGTCGTTCGCGATCGAGGCCTGGCGGGCGCGCGTGGGTGGTCACGTGTCCGGCTGGCTGGAGGTCGCCGGCGAATTCGAGGCGCTCCTCGCGCTGGCGACCTTCGCCGCCGAACACGCCGATGACGCGGTCTTCCCGGCGGTGGCTGAGGGCGCCCAGCCTGCGATCGCCGCGACCGGTCTCAGGCATCCGACGCTGCCGGCCTCAGCCGTCGGCAATGACGTCGCGATTGGCGGCTCCGCGCCGCACCTGCTGATTGTCAGCGGCTCGAACATGTCCGGAAAGAGCACGCTCCTGCGCGCGCTCGGCGCCAACGTGGTGCTGGCGCAAATGGGCGCGCCGGTCCGCGCCGCGTCGTTTCACATGACGCCGATCCACATCGGCGCCGCGATTCGCGTACAGGACTCGCTCGTGGACGGCCGGTCCAAGTTCATGGCCGAAATCACGCGCATGAAGGAGGTCGTGGATCTCGCGACCGCGCATCGCGGCGCGGTGCTGTTTCTCCTCGACGAGATCCTCGGCGGCACCAACTCCCACGATCGCCGCATCGGATCCGAGGCGCTGCTCGTCGGCCTCGTCAACGCCGGCGCGATTGGGTTGGTGACGACGCACGATCTGGCGATTGGCGCGATTGCAGACCGGCCCGAGGGCCGCGCGGCGAACGTTCACTTTGAGGATCGATTCGAGGACGGCGAGCTGATCTTTGACTATGTCTTGCGGCCGGGAATCGTGAAGCGGAGCAATGCGATCGAGCTGATGAGGTCGCTGGGCTTGGACGTCTGAGCGAGCGCGCGGCCGGCGCGCGAGCCGCGAGAGGTTTCCGGGCCGCCCCCGTGTGGAGACGGCCCGGTTGAAAATCTACTTCTTTTTGCCCCACTGATACGCCACGTTGATACCAACGTTGTGCACCGTGACGCCGTCCGTGAACACCGGCGTGTATTCGGCGCCGACCATCACGTGGTTGGATCCGCTCTGCCAGACAGGAAAGAACGCGCCAAGGATCAGGCCGAACCCGGTGTCCTTGTCGTCGTCGGACCCGTCGGACGTGTCCTGGTTGTCACGCCATCTGCCGCTGCCGGCGCCCGCTTCGATCGCGACCCTGTCGGACGCCCAGTACTGAATGACACCGCCGATCACACCAGAAGCCTGGTGCGTCCCGAAGTCATCGAAGTTTACGTACGTGCCGGTCCATCGGAACATGACCGCCATCCGGTCCGTCACGAACCAGCCAGCGCCGACGTTCAGGCCCGAGAACCCCATGGCGTTCCCGAAGACTGAGTCGTGCTGGAGACCGAAACCGCCATCCACGATGAATGTGAACCCCTGGTGTGCGGGCGCTCCGACTACGGCAGCTGTCCGCGTGGTGACCTCAGGCGCGAACGACACCCCCTTCAAGGTGCCAGCCGGCGCTTGCGCGAACACGGGTGACGCGCTGAACAGTAGTACTGCAAGTCCGAACACGATCCTCTTCACAAGACCTCCCTTTTCATGATGTCCAGGTTGACGCCGGCCCCTACCGGCATCCAATAGACTATCGGCCGATGGCCGTCCTGGCGTTGCGAGGGCTGCATCGTACCGATTTTTGGGCCCCCGTACCAGTCATTTCTATACGGCGCCGGGTCCCCCCCGGTTCCGCCGTGCCCGGCGCCCCGCAGGGCTACCGGCGGAAGAACTGGTAGGCGAAGGTCACGCCGACGTTATGGACCGTCCCAGCCGCGGTCAGTACGGGAGCGTACTCGGCACCCACCAGAAGGTGCTGCGATCCGTGCTCGAAGACGATGACGC
>DASUGC010000017.1:0-24419 GCA_036274235.1 Vicinamibacterales bacterium | reverse complement strand
GGGGCGCCATCGTGCGTGACGCCTCCGGTGAGGTCGCAGCAGAGTTGTTTGGCGCACTCCCCCACGCCACGAACAACGTCGCCGAGTACAGCGGCCTGCTGGCCGCTCTCGACTGGTGCGCCGAACACCGGGCGGCCACGGTGCACGTCAAAGCTGATTCGCTATTGATGGTCCAGCAGATGCGCGGGGTGTATAAAGTCAAGAACGACGGCCTCAAGCCGCTGCACGCGCGCGCCCGCCTGCTCGCGCATCAGATCGGCAAGGTCACGTACGAGCACGTACGCCGCGAGTTGAACAAAGACGCCGATCGCCTCGCGAATCTGGCGATGGATGAGGCCGCAAAGACATAGCGCGGCCCGTTTGCCGTCGCCCTCGAGCGTAGCTAGGTTTAGACTGAAGACCAGTCCGGCAATCATATGTCTGAAGATCGGAAGTACCGTCAGCGCGGCTATCAGGACTCGGGCCCCCGGGAACGGGCGCCGCAGGGGCCGAAGAAGCCGATTGAGCCGCGCGATCCGCGCATGCCGCGCGACCCCCGCGTGCCGAACATGCCCGGGTTTCGCGAGGTGTTCCGCTGCACCAGGTGCGGCAACATCGAGCCGGTGGACGTGAAGCCGGAAACCGTGTGCACAAAGTGCGGGACAGACCTTCACACGTGCGCCCAATGTGTCTCGTTCGACGGCGGATCGCCGCTCGAGTGCATGCAGGCGATTCCCGCGCGCGTGAGTCCAAAGGACGTCCGCAATCAGTGCACGTTCTATTCGCCGCGGATCAAGGTCGAGCGCGAAACGGGATCGACCGCGGCGCCGAACACGGCGAAGAAAGCCTTCGACGACCTATTCAAGTTTTAACCGATTCCTCGTAGCCGGCGGGCTTCAGCCCGCCGTGGTCCGAATCCTCGCACCGCCGCCCGGCCGCGCGACGAACACGGCCGCCGCCAGATCGCCTGTCGCATTCAGGACCGTCGAAAAGATGTCCGGGATCGCGTCCACGGCAATGAGAATGCCGAGCCCCTCCGGCGGCAGCTTGATCCAGAGGAACATCGGCATCAGCATCAGAAACGCGCCGCGCGGCACGCCCGGGCCGGCGAAGGACAGGAAGATTGCCGTGAACGCGATCGCCAGGTAAGCCGTCACGTCAAGCGGCACGCGGTAGTACCACGCGATGAAGAGCGCGCCGAACGTCCAGGAGACGGGCGCGGCGAACTTGAAGACCGAGACGGCCAGCGGCAGGACGAAGCCCGTGACGTCTTTCGGCAAGTGGAGATCATCTTCCGCGCCGCGCACGAGCGCCGGGAGTGACGCGATCGATGAACTGGACGAGAAGGCGATCGTCTGCGCCGGCAACGCGGCCCGGGCGAAGTCCCGCATGGGCAGCCGCGCGAACATCGCCAACGCCGGGTACAACAGCAGGACGAAGAGCACGCAGGCAATCGAGTACGCGGCGATGTAAAACCCCACCGCCCCGACGAAACCAGCGCCGCCATGGGCGCCAAGCGAGAGCATCAGCGCAAAGACGCCGGCTGGCGCCAGCCAGATGACCCAGCCGACGAGCACCAGCATGGCATCGCCCAGCGCGCGAAAAAACCGCAGCAGGGCGGCGCGGTCGTCGGCGCCAATCCGGGTCACCGCCAGCGCGAACAGCAGCGTGAACAGCACGAGCGGAAGCATCGCGCCGGTCGCCGCGGCGGCAATCGGGTTGGTCGGCAGTAACGACAGCACCCAGTTCCAGAAGCCGACGGGATTCGGGGCCGCGGACAGCGACGCCGCGGCTTCAGCGGCACCCGGCGGGAGCTCAGGCCGTACCGTCACCAGATGCGACAGCCAGGAAAACGTGGCGATGCCCAGCGGAATGGCCAGGATCGT
Source organism: Vicinamibacterales bacterium (assembly GCA_036274235.1). GTDB lineage: Bacteria > Acidobacteriota > Vicinamibacteria > Vicinamibacterales > SCN-69-37 > DASUGC01. The sequence goes on along the minus strand of DASUGC010000017.1, from coordinate 22,554 downwards.
CGCCCCCGTCAGCATCAGGAGAAAGACGGCCAGCGTCCGGCCGCCAAGCCGGCCAATCGCGCCCACGTCCGAGGTGGATGCCACACCGGTGACGACCAGCGAGATGACGAGCGGAATCACCGTCATGCGGATCGCATTCACCCAGAGCGTGCCCGCCGGCGCAATCGCATCGACCACGTTCAAGAGCGTCGTGTTGCCGCTTGCCGCAACTGCCAGTCCAAGAACAAGCCCGGCTGCGAGCCCGACGAGTACCCGTGTGCCCTCTTTCATCGCGGCTCCTACATCATGAGATCGCCGCCGTTGATATCGAGCGACGCGCCGGTGATGTAGCCGGCCTCTTCGGATGCGGCAAAGCAAATCAAATCGGCGACTTCGATCGCCGTGCCCAGTCTCGGCACCGGGAAGCCCTGTGCCAGCTGCTCGAGCCGCGCCGGCGACGCGTTCTCCCGGGTGAGCTCGGTGTCGATCATCCCGGGACAGACGGCGTTGACGGTGATGCCGTAGACCCCCAATTCCTTCGCCGCGGCGCGCGTGAGGCCCAGCAAGCCCGTCTTGGACGTCGTGTAGTGCGCGCCACCGAGCGTGCTGACCATGCGTCCGGCAGTCGAGGAGATATTGACGATGCGGCCGTAGCGCTGGGCCTTCATGGCGGGGAGCACCGCCTGCATCAGGAGAAAGGGCGCCGTCAGGTTCACGTCGAGCGCCTGCCGCCATTCCTCCTCGCTGATCCGCTCGAAGCGGGTGGTCAGCGGCAACGCGGCGTTGTTCACGAGAATGTCAACGCGGCCGAACGCCTCCATCGTCTGCCGGACGATAGACGCTGGCCCATCCGGCACCGCGACGTCGCCAGGCACCGGTCGCGCACGATCGCCGAGTTCCCGGGCCACGGCCTCGGCCCGCACCGCATCGCGCACATTGACGCCGACGCGCGCGCCGCGCTCGATCAGACGCGCCGCCGCCGCACGCCCGAGCCCGCGCGACGCACCGGTGACAATGGCCACGCGGCCGGCGAAGTCCTGTGGAGACGCCGAGGACACAGGCCGCGAAGTATATGCGACGAGCGCCTGTCCAGAACGAAGCCGGGGCGACGCGATCGGACCGCCCAGGACCTCACGCGCGCGCGCGCTGGCGCCTGGCGACGCCGATCAGCCAGACGGCGGCGGTTCCGCCGACGATCACCATCAGCGCCTTGACCAGAATCAGCAGCGTCGCCGGAGTCCTGAGGTACCACGCATATTGCCGAAGCACGACCGCGCGATCCACCAGCCAGTGCCAGGCCGTATGCGCGACCACCGCCGACGCGATAATGACCCCGATACGCTCCTCCACGAAAAAACGAAACGCCACTGCCAGCACCGGCAGCGTCAGCGACAGCACCAGCATCTGCCCCAGTTCAACACCAATATTGAAAGAGAGGAGGGACGCGACCAGATGCGACCCGGCAAACTGCAGCGTCTCCTTGAGCGCAAACGAGAAGCCAAAGCCATGAATGAGACCGAAGGCGAACGTAATCATCCAGCGCCTCCGGAGAATGGCGCTCGGCGCCACCCGCGACTGCCCTTGAGCGGAGGTGGCGCGGCCGGCAGCCACCGCCACCACGATGTTTTCGAAGGCCATGTAGACGATGGACACGGCGATCAGCGTTTCAATGAGGGGCGGAAACCACGGCTGATCCGGTACGAGTCCAAACGCCGAACAAAACAGCGTGATCGAATGCGCCATCGTAAAGGCGGTGATCACCTTGACGAGTTCCCAGATCTTCCGAAGCGGCAGGACCAGGCAGAACAGGAAGAGCAGGTGGTCAATCCCGTCCAGAATGTGTTCAAAGCCCGCGACGATGAATCGCAGGGCCGCCTGGTACCAGCGCGGATCGAGTTCGACAACCCCGGGGTTACCGGTGAGTTGGAACACCCGCTCCGGATGATCCGGCATCAGAAAACGGACGGTTGTCACCACAGAACCGCCGAGACGTACGACACGAAGGTCCAGATCGAATCGCGACCGATCCGAGACGATCGGGTATTCCAGGAGCACGTCGAGTTGCGCCGTTGCGAGCGGCACCTGGACGTTGGCGGCCAGCGGGGGATCGTGGAAGTGCGCGACCGCCTGTTCGTAGCTCGTGAATGACGTGTCGGACGGCAACGCCAGCCGTGATCCGACGACCGTCGGACCAGAGACGGGCCGGCCATCTTCCGTAAACAGAAAGTTCGGCGCAATCCACTTCTGGATTACGTCCACCAACTCGGCGTCGAGCTTTGCCCGATCAACAAAAGGATCCTTTGACTCGGCCACCGTGAAGCCACCCATCGCCGCGAGCGGAGCGCGCACGACGACGTGAAGCCGCTGCCCTTCCGGCTTGATGAATGTCTGAAGCAGGACGCTTGGGGGACCCGAGTGCGCTTCGGACCGAATCCAGCTCAGCGCGAAGAAGCCGAGCGTGAGAGTCCCCCACACGATCGGCGAAGCCGCCAGCTTGTTGCGATGAACCCAATGGCCAATCATGGCTGTAGGCTCCATGCAGAATTGCGGCCGACGCGGACGCGCGGCGTTTTCGCGCTGCCCGTGCCTCCAGAGGCGATCAGGGGACATTAAGTCTACCTCCGATCGTATTTCCGCCCCTTTGCATCCGCCCGAATTCGGGCCAGGCCATGCCGGCTGGCTGGTTCGAGCCTTGCACGCTCCAAACGGCTCCTCTGCAGACCGGCGGATATGCAACAACCCTCGTATTGGTCCCGCTCGCCGTCGATCGCTCGCCTGACCGGGTTGGCGGCCGGAATCCTCATGTTTTGCGGCGTTACCCGGGTCGCGGCCGCTCAGAACAGCCAGCCGCAACTCGTGGGTTCGGTGGTCGATTCGGATCGCGGTGCCCTGCCCGGCGTCAGAGTCGAGGTGACGCCGGCGGATGGGAAAAACACACGGGTGACGGTCACGGACAGGGACGGCCGGTTTGCGGTGCCGAGTCTCGCCCCCGGTCAATACACCGTCGTCTTTTCCCTGATGAACTTCGCTGAGGTGCGGAAATCCGACGTCCTGGTTTCCGCCACGGCGCCGACGCGACTGGATGTCGCGATGCACGTGGCGCTGAACGCACGCGTGGTCGTGACGGCACAGGGGACGTTCCATAACCTGGCGGAACTGTCGAATCCAGAGGAGAACCTCGTCGGTGTGGCAGCCGCCGCCAGTGAAGGGGCCGTGACCGCGCGCCAGATCGAAGCGCGCCCGATCATGCGCGCGGGCGAAGTCATGGAGACCGTGCCGGGTCTGATTGCCAGTCAACACAGCGGCGAAGGCAAGGCCAACCAGTACTACCTGCGCGGCTTCAACCTCGACCACGGCACCGACTTCTCGACCATCGTCGCCGGTCTGCCCGTCAACCTTCCGTCTCACGCACACGGCCAGGGGTATTCGGACCTCAATTTTCTGATCCCCGAGCTGGTGAGCGGCGTCCAGTACAAGAAGGGCCCGTACGATGCGCGAGAAGGCGACTTCTCAGCGGCCGGATCGGCGTACGTCAACTATGCGAACGTCCTGACGCGGCCGATCGCTGATGCCAGCGTGGGCCAGGACGGATGGGCTCGGATGCTCGTGGCCGTCTCCCCGACTGTCGGCGCCGGCAAACTCCTGGCCGCGCTCGAGGTGAACCACAACGACGGCCCCTGGGTTGTGCCGAGCGGATATCAGAAACTCAACGGCGTCATTCGGTACAGCCACGTCGGCACGCCCCACACGTTTTCGCTGACCGCGATGGGATACGACAGCTCCTGGCGATCGACAGACCAGGTTCCCGAACGCGCCATCGCGAATGACACGGTGCCGTTGTTTGGCGGCATCGACAACAGTGACGGCGGCCGGACGGCCCGGTACAGCGGCGTGGCCGACTACGAGCACATGGGCACCGGATCGGTGACGCGGGCGACGGCATACGTGTCGCGGTACCGGCTCAATCTCTTCTCCAACTTCACGTACGCCCTCGACGATCCCGGACACGGCGATCAATTCGAGCAGGTCGATCGCCGGTGGATCGTCGGCGGACGCGTCACGCACACGATCGGGCTGCATGTCGGCCCGCGTCACGGCGAAATGACGGTCGGCTTCGAGACACGGACCGACGACGTGCCGGTGGTCGGGCTGTATCACACCGAGCAGCAGGTGCGGCTCTCGACGACGCTCCTTGATTCCGTCCTCCAGACCTCTGCGGGTGCGTTTGTTCAGAGCGAACTTCGCTGGCGCCCTTGGCTCCGGACGACGGGGGGCATTCGTTTCGATGGATATCGATTTCAGGTGCGGTCAGACGTCGGGGCGAACTCCGGGACAACGCGCAGCCACCTGGCAAGTCCCAAAGGCGGCGTGATCCTGGGGCCGTGGAAGAGCACAGAAATCTACGTAAATGCCGGTACCGGCTTCCACAGCAATGACGCCCGCGGGTCTACCCTTTCTCGAAGTCCGACTGGCGGTGTGCTGGACGCGGTCACGCCGCTCGTCCGGGCCAAGGGTGGCGAAGTTGGATTCCGCACGGTGGCCATCCCGCGCGTGCAATCGACCGTCGTGCTCTGGCGTCTGGACCTGGGGTCCGAACTCGTCTTCGCAGGTGATGCCGGCACGACAGAAGCCAGCCGGCCAAGCGAGCGATATGGCATCGAATGGGCGAACTACATCAAGCTCTCGCGTGCGTTGACGGTCGATGCCGATCTGGCGTGGTCCCATGCGCGTTTCACCGATTCCGGCCCGGCCGGCGATCGCATTCCCGGATCGGCACAGGTGGTGGGATCACTCGGTCTGACGGTGCAGCCGCAGTTCCGGACGTTCGGCAGCATCAGGCTCCGATACTTTGGGCCGCGCCCCTTGATCGAAGATGGCTCGGTCAACTCGCTGCCGACGGTCCTGCTCAACGGCCAGGTGGGCTATCGTTTCAGCCCAAAGCTGAATCTGGTCCTGGATGCGTTCAATCTGTTGAATTCGGCGGATAGCGACACGGACTATTTCTATGTGTCGAGACTACCAGGCGAACCGATCGGCGGAATCCAGGATATTCACACGCATCCGACGCCACCGCGGACGCTCCGGCTCGAACTTCGCGTGATCTTCTAGTCCCAGTGCCGCCCGCGACGGCCGTCTCAGCCTCGTCCGGACTTGCGCAGCCGAATCGCCGCCGCCATCCGGCCGGTGCCGCTACCCTCCGCCCGATGGGAGTAGCACGTGTCCAGGTGCATGGCCGTGCACACTTCAGCGACATCGATCGCAGCGTCTCGAAGCCCGGCCGTGAGGAGCTGATCGCGATTCGCGCGCCAGAGATCGAGGCGCCAGTGATGGGGTCCGTCGGATTGAAACCACGCGTCGGCACCTGCGTGCGCCGTGAAGGCCTCCCGCACACGGCCGTCCACCTGGTAACAACACGCGCCGATGCTCGGGCCGATGGCGGCGAGCAGATCGGCCGGCGGGACGCCGAGTTCAGTAATCGCCTGGACCGTGACCCGCGCGATAGAGGCCGCGGTGCCTCGCCAACCCGCGTGGACGGCCGCCACCAGCCGCCCCTGGCGATCGGCGATGAGGATCGGCACGCAGTCGGCCACCCGCACACAGACGGGTCGCGTGGGATCGAGCGAAATGATTGCATCGGCCTCGACTGGATCAATCGGCCGCTCGCCCGGCCGAACGAGATGCACAACGGCTCCATGTACTTGCCGGACGCGCACAATATCGTGGCCCGGACACCCCAACGCGGTGCCCACGCGCTCAAAATCCGATGCCAGGCACTCGCCTCGAAACTCCAGGTCACGTGTCGTGAAGAAGTGATCGGCGACAGCCTGTAGCCGGGGGCAGGCCAGGACGCGCCCCGCCGCACCGTCTCTCCACGAGAATTCCGCACCCACCGTTTCCCTTTCTCCAGGCGCCGGCTCCCCGGCGTTAACTCGAGGCGTCACCTCCCGCCAGGGCGGCGCGCGCGCCTGTTCGACTGACAACAGGCAAGTGCCATCGTACCTGCACTTTCCACCGTACACCGCCCCCGCGATGACGCGCTGGCCGATCCGTTGCATTGTCTGGCGTCGCCGGCAAAGACCGGCGGAGAGACACCTATGACGATCAAGTTCGTTCCAAATGGCAAGGGCGCGCCGGCCGGAAAGCTGGCGGATGCGGAGTTGCACTTTTCCGGAGGCCCGCTCGACGGCCTCAAGCTGGTCGGATTCGCGATCTGGGAGCGCAAAAGCGGAGGCGGTCGCAACATGACGATGCCGGCACGGCAGTACTCGGTGAACGGCGAACGCCGCTCGTACGCGCTGCTCCGCCCAATCTCCGATCAGGCCTGCCAGGACCGCCTGCGAGATCTGGTGATCGAGGCCTACAAGGAGCACGAGGCGGAACTGGCCGCAGCGGTCTAGGGCCAACCGGACGTCCGCGTCAGCCCTTGTGCGCCAGGGTCCATTCCGCCCGGAGGCTCTTGTCGAGTTCCTGGCGGAAGAAGGAGGTCTTCATGCCGCCGTCGATGATCTGCCACGGCAGAAAGTCGTCGGCGGTACGGTCGCGGTAGAGATACGCGCCGGCGTCCAGGCCCGTATCGACAACCGCGGCGCGCCAATTGTGGCCGTTTCGTTCGGCCTGTTCGATCACGTCGGCGACGCGGCGGTCGCCAAGAGACAGCAGGCCCTGGTAAAAAGAATGCCGTTCCGACTTGATGTTGAAGTAGACGTTGTCCAGGTCAGCGACAAGACCCCGAAGACGCTCGATTTTCTGGTCGATGACGCGGGCATCCGTCATGGGCAGCCACTGGTAAGTGGTGCCGGGCTTCGGGATCAGCGGATTGACGGAGGCCACGATGCGGCCGAGGCCGCCGCGGCCCCGGGAAGCCTCGACCATGCGTTCGTACATCTGGATCGTCAGCTCGCGAATCGCCACGAGGTCGTCATCGGTCTCCGTCGGCAGGCCGATCATGTAGTAGAGCTTCAGGTTCGCAAAGCCGGTCCGGAAAATCAGATCCGTCTTGTCGAGAATCTGCTCGTTCGTGACGGTCTTGTTGATGACTCGTCGGAGGCGATCGGACCCCGTTTCGGGCGCGATCGTGATCGACCGCTCACCGCTCTCGCGGAGGAGGGCCACGATCGTCTCCGTCAGGTCATCAAGCCGCAGCGACGCCGGGCTGATGCTGTACCCCATCTCGATGAGGCTGCGGAGGATGCGCTCGATCTCGGGATGGTCGCAGAGCGCAATGGACACCAGTCCCACCCGATTGGCGTAGGGACGAGCCGCGCGGGCAATCTCCAGGATGCGGTCGGCGCTGAAGGGGCGGACAGGCAGATAGTTGTAGCCCGCCCAACAGAACCGGCACAGATTGGCGCAGCCACGCACGACTTCGATCAACAGCCGGGATCCGAACTCGGTGTCCGGCGTAAAGATCGTGGTGGCCGGGGGATCCAGGCGCTCGGCCGCCTTGACCGACGCCTTGAGGACGACCGGCGGCGCGTCCGTGCCGGCCATTGGCGTGATCGCGGCGACACGGCCGGGTCCGGCGTACGTCACGTGGTAGAAACTGGGAACGTAGAATCCGCGCCGGCGCGCCAGATCGTTCAGCAGTCGCGGCCGATCCCGGCTCCCCTGCTCCGCGAAGGCGTCAACGAGATCCGGTACGAGCAACTCGGCTTCACCGGCCGCGATGACGTCGGCAAACGGCGCCAGGGGCTCTGGATTCACAAACGTAATAGCGCCCCCGATGACCACCAGCGCATCGCGGGCGTGACGCCGGTCGGCTCGTGCCTCCAGCCCAGCCAGCCGCAGCATCGTCAGGACATTGGGATAGTCCCACTCGAACGAAACGGAGAAGGCGAAGACGTCGAAGTCGCGGATCGGCGTCTGGGATTCCAGCGTGACCAGCGGCTGCCGGGCCGTGAGCAATCCGGCGATCTCCTGCTTCGGCGGAAGGAAGACGCGTTCGCACACGACGCGGTCGTCGGCGTTGAACAGCTGGTAGACCGTCTGGAGTCCCAGGTTCGACATCCCCACCCAGTACGTGTTCGGGAACGCGAGGGCCACACGCAGCCGGCCCCCGTGCGGCTTGCGCACAAACCCGACCTCGCGCGCGAGCACGTCGACAGGACTGACACGCCCGGTGGTGGCACCGCCGTGGCCGGCGCGACGGTCGTCGCGAGCGGAGGGTTTTCGATTGGACACGCTGAGCTTCAGATTCCCGGCCGCGCCCGGCGCGTCATACGACGCCGGTCACGCAGGCCTTGGATATGGACATTGTACGTGCGAGAGAGTCGGTCCAAGGGTCCATGGTCCAAAGGTCCAAGGGTTCGGTCCACAGGTTCACGAGGTCCGGTCCAAAAGGTCCCCCACGGTCCCGCGCAGGGACCTTGCGGACCCGAACCCTCGGACCGGCCTGGTTTTGGTACTTAACCCTCGTGCCGCCGAAGAAATGCCGGTACGTCGAGCGGCGACGATTCCTCGTCTGCCATCGGCGGGGCGTCCACGTCGGACACGGACTTGAACGTGATGGTTGGCAGGTCGAGTACGGGCCGCCGCTGGACGCGGCTGGCCGGCGCAACGGGTATGCGTTCGGGCGCCGGCACGCGGGTGGCGGCGGTGTAGGCGCTCATGTCCGTCGGCGTGTCGCGGGTGGACTGGGCGACGGGCCCCAGGCCGACACGGGTGTGGTCAAAGCCGGTGGCGATGACGGTAATTTTGACCTGCCCTTCCATCTTGGGATCGACGACCGCGCCAAAGATGATGTTGGCCTCTTCGTGAGCGGCGTTGTAAATGATGTCCGAGGCCTCGCTGACCTCGGCCAGTGTGAGATCCGGGCCGCCGGTCACGTTGATGATGACGCCCCGGGCGCCCTGGACGGACGCATCCTCCAGCAGCGGGCTGGAAATGGCGGCCGTCGCGGCCAGCTTCGCGCGGTTCTCCCCCTGGGCGACGCCCGTGCCCATGATCGCCATCCCCATGCGGAGCATGATGGTGCGGACATCGGCGAAGTCCAGATTGATGAGGCCCGGCACCAGAATCAGGTCCGAAATGCCCTGAATCGCCTGCCGCAGCACGTCGTCTGCGGTCGAAAACGCTTCGGACATGCTGGTGGTCTTGGCGACCGTCGCCAGCAGCCGCTCGTTGGGGATCATGATCATCGTGTCCACGGTCTCGGCCAGTTCGTGGACGCCCGCCTCGGCCTGTAAGGCGCGCTTGCGACCTTCGAACTTGAAGGGTTTCGTGACAACGGCAATCGTCAGGGCGCCCAGCTGATTGGCCAGGCTGGCGATGACGGGCGCGGCGCCCGTGCCGGTGCCGCCGCCGAGGCCGGTGGTGACAAACACCAGGTCCGCTCCGGTCAGCGCTTCCAGGATTCGCTCGGTGTCTTCGAGGGCGGCCGCCTTCCCCACGTTGGGATCCGCGCCGGCGCCCAGGCCCTTGGTCAGCTGGCGGCCGATCTGAATCTTGGTGGGCGCCGCGTTGGTCGCCAGCGCCTGTTCGTCCGTGTTGGCGACAATGAACTCAACCGACCCGAAGCCCGTCTTGACCATTCGATTGACGGCATTGCCGCCGCCGCCGCCGACCCCGATGACCTTGATCTTGGCGCCGGCGCGCGTGGACTCCTCATCGAGCAGGAGTCTCAGCTTGTCCTGGGGCTTGGGTGATCGTGCGTCCATGCGTGTCCTCGCGTCTTTCTCAATGGACTGTCGAACCAACGGACTAACGAACTGACGATTAAAAGAATTCCTTGAACAGTGTGCGAATTCTACCTGTAATTCGTCCCAACGTACCAGCCCCGGCTCTCGCCGGCTCCAACTGGAGGTGGCGATGCGTGTAGGCGCACAGGCCCACGGAGGTGGCGAACGTCGGGTTGTTCACGTGATCGGCGAGGCCGCCGACTCCCTCAGGCGCCGCGCGCCGGACCGGCAGGTCGAAAATCTGCTCCGCGATCTCGCCCATGCCCTCCAGCAGGGCGGCGCCGCCGGTGATCACGATGCCGGAGTTCAGCGATTTCTCGTAACCGGCGCGGCGGATCTCGTCCCAGAGCAGGTGACAGATTTCTTCGGCGCGCGGCTGGAGGATCTCCGACAGCACCCGGCGCTCCATCGTGCGCGCGCGGCGGCCGGCGATGCTGGCGACCTCCATCGTGTCGTGCTCGGGCACCATGGCGGTCAGGGCGCAACCGGACCGCCGTTTCAGCTTCTCCGCGTCGGGAATCGGCATGCGCAAGCCGACCGCGATGTCATTGGTGAAATGGTCGCCGCCCACCGCAATGACGCCGGTGTGCCACAGACTGCCCCGCTCGAACACCGCGAAATCCGTGGTCCCGCCGCCGATATCCACCAGCGCCACGCCCAGTTCCTTCTCGTCGGGCGTGAGCACGGAATCACTGGCGGCGAGCTGTTCGAGCACGGTGTCCACGACCTCGACACCGGCGCGGTTCACGCACGCAATCATGTTCTGCATGGACGACGAGCTGCCGGTCACCACGTGCACGTTGACCTCGAGCCGGCCGCCGGTCATGCCGACCGGTACCGCGATGCCGTCCTGGTCGTCTACAACGAAGTCCTGCGGCAGGACGTGGAAAATTTCCCGGCCACCCGGCAGCGCGACCGCGCGGGCGGCGTCGATCGCGCGTTTGACGTCTTCGCGCGTGATTTCCCGATTGCGGCCGGCGACCGCGACCACCCCGCGGCTGTTGAACGCTTTGACGTGGGCCCCGGAGAGCGCGAGGTACACGCTGTCGATTTCGATGCCGGCCGTCAGCTCGGCTTCGTCGATCGCCTTCTTGATCGCCTCGGCGGCCGAATCCACGTTATTGACGACCCCGCGGCGGATGCCCTTCGAATCGGCCAGCCCAATCCCGATGATGTCGAGATTCCCGTCGTCCATGACCTCGCCGACGATGGCGGCGATCTTCGAGGTGCCGACGTCCAGGCCGACCAGGTATCGCTCTCTCCGTGACATGCTCACCCTCGATCATCCGTGCGCGCGGACGCCCGCCACACGGTCACTTTACCCACATGCGATCCCCGAAACGGAGATCGAAGTACTCCACCACCTGCCGCTGCTCCCGCAGCCTCGGCGCGGTTTCCTCGTAGCGCTGGAGCCGTTGCAGAAAATCCCGGTCGCCCAATCGCAGCTCGGCCGGCTCGCCCTCCAGCAGGACGACGGCGTTTCGCGGATCGGACGCGTCCACCTGCGACAGCCGCCGGAACAATTCCGGCCGCGCCGATACCTCCCGGAACACGCGCTCCACAAGCTGAATGCGTTCGGGCACGACGGCCGGCCCGCCAGGCGTCTCGCTCATCAACCCATCGACGACGGGCAGATCGAAGTCACGATATCGCGGACCATAGCTGTCGATGATGATGCCTTCGGCGTCCACGAGGTACAACTGTCCGCGAAACCGCGCGATGGCGAGTGGCGTCCGTTCGACGATGTGAACATGGACCGTTGACGGCAGGACGCGCCAGAGCTCGGCGCTCCGGACCCAGGACGACTCGAGGAGCCGCACTCGATACTCTTCGAGATCGACTTTCAGGATGTTCTCGCCGCGCAGGCCGTCGAGGCGCGCGCCCACGTCTTCCATCGACAGCCACGCGCGGCCCTGAATCTGAATGTGATCGACCTGAAGGGCCGCAAGACTGAGCAGGGCGTGCCCGATCCATGCCAGCACGACCAGCCCGCCCAGGCCGGCGCCCCCCATCCAGGCGGACCGCACGAGCAGCGCCCGCCAGCTGCGGCGGCGGCCCTGGGCCATGTCCGATCGACGAAAACGCCTGTCGGCCGGTACTGGGATGCCGGCCGCCGCCCGCGGCATCCCGCGGCGGATGGTGGGATCAGGCCGGCTCATGACGCCACCTTGTTCAGGGCCCCGAGAATCTGGTCGCCCACCGCGGCAATGGATCCCGCGCCAAGTGTCAGGACGAGATCGCCCGGCTTGACGAGATCCCGGACGGCCTGCGCCACATTCGTGAGGGGCGGCACGACATGCAAGGCCCCGACATGCCGGCGGATGGCGCCCGCCAGCGCCTCCACCGTGATGCCGGGCAGGGCGGCTTCACCAGCCGCGTAAATGTCGGTCAGGACCACGACGTCCGCGAGCGCCAGCGCGGGCCCGAACTCGTCCATCAGATCCCGGGTGCGCGAGTAGCGGTGCGGCTGGAAGACGACGACGAGGCGCGACGGGTTGGCAGACCGCGCGGCACGCAGCACCGCGGCGATTTCCGTCGGATGGTGCCCGTAGTCGTCCACGACGGTCACACCGGCCGCCGATCCGCGAAGCTCGTAGCGCCGCTCGGCGCCGGCAAATCCGGCCAGCGCATCGGCGATACGGGAAAATGACACGCCGAGATCGAGCGTGCAGGCCACAGCCGCGAGCGCGTTCTGCAGGTTGTGCACGCCGGGCACCTTGAGCACGATGTCACCGTCGCCCGCGCCGCCCGGCACACCCGGAATCGAGTAGCGGATGCGGCAGCGCGCCGACCACCCGTCGGACACCGGGTTGAGCCCCTGGACCGCGGCGCCGTCTGAAAACCCGTAGGTGATGGTCCGGCGTTCCAGTCTGGGCAGCAGGTCGCGCACCGGCGGATCGTCCACGCACGCGATCACCGCGCCGTAGAACGGCACGCGCCCGGCGAAATCGGCGAACGCATCGACGAGGCCGTCGAACGATCCGTACGCCTCGAGGTGCTCGCGATCGATGTTCGTGATGACGGCGATCGAGGGTGACAATTTCAGGAACGACCGATCGCTTTCGTCGGCCTCCGCCACCATGTACTCGCCCCGGCCCAGCCGCGCATTGCTGCCGAACGCACTGAGGCGGCCGCCAATCACGGCGGTGGGATCGAGTCCGGCGCGCTCCAGAATCAGCGCGATCATGGACGTCGTGGTCGTCTTGCCATGGGCGCCGGCGATCGCGATGCCGAAGCGCAGGCGCATGAGCTCGGCGAGCATTTCCGCGCGGGGAATGACCGGCACGCGCCGGCGCTTCGCCTCGACGACTTCCGGATTCGTCGCGGCGACGGCTGACGACACGACGACCACGTCGGCGTCGCCGACGTTGGCGGCCTCGTGTCCAATCGCGACCCTCGCACCCAGCCTCGCCAGCCGATCGGCCACATCGGAGCGGCGCACATCCGATCCGCTGACCTCATAGCCCAGGTTCAGGAGCAGCTCGGCAATCCCGCTCATGCCGATCCCGCCGATGCCGACAAAGTGCACGCGCCGCGTCCGGCCCAGCCACGTCATCACGCCGCGTGCCTCCCTGGACGTCGCGCCAGTTCGATCAGCCGATCGACGATGCGCGAGGCGGCGTCGGGCCTGGCGAACGTCCGCATCGCGGCCGACATCCGGTCGCGCCGCTCCGGATCCGCGAGCAGCTCTGCCGCCGTCTCGGCCAGCCGATCGGCGGAGAGATGACGCTCCTCGATCATCGCCGCCGCGCCAGCCCGGACAAGGACGTCGGCGTTGCGGCGCTGGTGGTCATCGGTGGCGGCCGGGAATGGCACCAGCAGCGCCGGACGTCCCGCTGCCGCCAGTTCCGCGAGCGTGGTGGCGCCCGCGCGGGAAATCACCAGGTCCGCCGCGGCCATCTCATCGGCCATCTCATCGAAGAAGGCCTCCGCGCGCGCCCGGATCCCGGCACGCTCGTACTGCTGCCGGACCATCGCCAAATCGCGGGGCCCGGTCTGATGCACGAGTGACAGCGCCGGCTGGCGCTGGAAGATCCTGGCCGCCGCTGCGGTCATCGCGACATTGATGGCGTGCGCGCCTTGCGATCCGCCGACGACCAACAAGCGACCCGATGTCCCCGCCGGCGCAGGCCCGCCGAAGCCCCTGGGCGAAGGCCCGCCGAAGCCCGCGGGCGAAGGCGGCCGAAAAAACGCCTCCCGCACCGGATTGCCGCTGACGAAGCCACGTTGGCCAAAGAACGACAGCGTCTGTTCGTACGTTACGGCGGCCGCGCGGACCCAGGGCGCGAGCAGGCGATTGGTGAGGCCCGGCATGGCGTTCTGTTCGAGCACCATCGTGGGCACGCGGCGCATGGCCGCGGACATGACGACCGGACCGGAGCTGAAGCCTCCCACGCCCATGACGACATCGGGCCGCCGGCGGGCGATGATGCGCCAGGCCTCGGCGAATCCCACTGGTACCAGCGCGGCGCCCCGCGCGCGGGCGATCAGGGACTTGCCTTTCAAACCGGCGCTGCGAATCAGGTCCAATTCGAACCCCTCGCGCGGCACCACGCGCGCCTCGAGTCCGCGCGCCGTCCCGACAAAGGACACACGGGCGTCGGGCATCCGGCGCAGCAGCTCACGAGCCACCGCGATGCCCGGATACAAATGGCCGCCCGTCCCGCCTCCTGCGATCAGCAATGTCATCACCCGGCATCGACCGAGGCGGCGGCGGCCGATGACCGCTGCTGCGAGATGTTGAGCAGGATACCAATCGCGACAAGACTGATCAGCAGCGAGGTCCCGCCCGCGCTCACGAGCGGCAGCGGGATGCCTTTCGTCGGCGCCATCCCGGTCACCACCGTCACGTTCAGAAAAGCCTGCATCGCGATCATCATGGACAGTCCGATGCCGAGCAGCGTCCCGAACCGATCGGGCGCCAGCAACGCCGCCCGCAAGCCGCGCCACGCCACCACGGCAAAGCAAACGAGCAGCGCCGTGGTCCCGATCAATCCCGTTTCCTCGCCAATCACCGCCAGGATGAAGTCGTTGTTGGCCTCCGGCAGGAAGAAACGCTTTTGCATGCTGCCCCCCAGGCCCAGCCCCAGCAGGCCGCCCGATCCCAGCGCGATCTTCGACTGTAGCAATTGCCAGCCTTCTTTCAACTGGGTCTGCTCGTCCGGCCACAAAAAAGCCATGATGCGATTCACGCGGTACGGGTGCGTGAGGATGTAATACGTGACGGCCGGCAGCATCAGCAGCACGAATCCCGCCAGATAGCGCCAGCTCAGTCCGGCCACGAAGGCCATCGACATGACGGCCATCACCACGACAATGGACGTGCCCAGATCCGGCTCCTCCACGATGAGAAAGGCCATGACGCCGGTGACGATCGCCACCGGCAGCAACGAGTACTTCACGTCGTCTATCCGGTGCATGCGGCGCTCGAGAATGGTGGCCGCGAAGATCACCGCCGTAATCTTCGCGAACTCCGAGGGTTGGAGACTCAGCCCGAACAGGCGGATCCAGCGCTGCGCGCCGTTCCGCTCGTGAAACGCGAAGACCAGGGCCAGACCCACGAAGGCGACGACAAGGGCCGTCCCGATCAACACGGGATTCCGCAGGTGGTGGTAATTGGTCCGCATGACGGCGAACATGGCGATGAGACCGACCGCCGCAAATCCGATCTGGCGGAACAGGACGCTGGTCATCGGATCGGTCGCGGCCGAGGCGCTGACGACCATGACGACACTGGTGCAGACCAGAATCAGCGCCGCCCAGAACAGGATCTTGTCTGACCGCAGCGTTCGTGCCATGAGATCTCCCGGCCTTTCAATGACGCTGAACAGTCACCAGCCGGACCGGGCGGGGACACCGGCCTCACCGACCGTAACGGTCAGTGTTCCCAGCGGCCGGTTCCACACCGCGGATCCGTACTGATGACTGTCCATTCCCTCTGCCGGCGGGCTAAAGCCCGCCGGCCGCCTCCAGCGCGACTACGGCGGCGCTTCGCGAACTCTCTGCCCGCACCCGGGCCCATCCACCCTTCACGTACCTGCCTCGAGCGCGCGCACCGCGGCGCGAAATTGATCGCCGCGGTCGATGTAATCGCGGAACATGTCGAAACTCGAGCAGCCCGGCGCGAGGACGACCACGCCGCCGGGTTTGGCCATCGCGAATGCCGACGATACGGCCTCCGTCATCGAGTCCGCGTGGCGAATGGGCACGACGCCGCCGAGCGCCGCCGCGATCCGCGGCGCCGCTTCGCCAATCGTGACGATGCCGGTCGCGCGCGCGCGCACGGCGTCATGCAGATCGGCGAAATCGCCGCCCTTGAATCTGCCGCCCATGATCGCGACGACGCCCGCGCCAAAACTTTCAATCGATCGCCGGGCCGACGCGATGTTCGTGGCTTTTGAATCGTTGACAAACGACACACCCCGGACGTCGGCCACGTGTTCCAGCGCGTGCGGCAGCCCGGCGAATCCCTCAACCGCCCGCCGCATCGCCGCCGGCGGCACGCCAGCCACGCACCCCACCGCCGCGGCCGCGAGCACGTCGCCAAGCAGGTGGCGGCCCGGCAGACGCACGGACGACAAGGGCACCAGCGGCGCGGTCCGGCCCTGGTCGCAGCGCACGATGTCGCCGCCGCTCACCGTGACGCCATCGTGCACATCGGCGTCGAGCGCAAAGTCAAACCGCCGCGCCCGGGCGTCACGCGCCAGCGCCATCGACGGCGCGTCGTCGGCGTTGACGACGGCCCAGTCGTCCGGCGTCTGGTTCGCAAAGACCCGCGCCTTCGCGGCGCCGTACGCCTCAATCGTGGGATGGCGATCCAGGTGATCGGATGAAAAATTCACCAGCACGGAAATCCACGGATGGAACCGGTCCGTCGTTTCCAGCTGGAAACTGCTGACTTCGACGACATGCAGCGTGTGCGGATGCGAGCTGGCGACCTGCGTGGACAGCGGCCGCCCCAGGTTCCCGCCGGCCGTCGAATCCAATCCCGCTTCCTCCAGCATTCTCGCCGTCAACGTCGTCGTGGTCGATTTGCCTTTCGTGCCGGTAATCGCGATCACGCGTCCCTGAAGCCAGCGGGACGCCAATTCGATTTCGCCAATCACCGGCACGCCGGCGCGTCGTGCCGCCTGGACGGCTTCCTGGTCGGGCGGCACGCCCGGACTGAGCACCACGAGATCGGCCCCTTTGAAGATGTCCGTACGGTGCGGGCCGACGTCCACCACCGCACCGAGACGTCGCAATGCATCGGCGCCTTCGGGCTCGCGCAGGTCGCTCAGCGTGACGCGCGCTCCCCTGGACAGCAGCAGTTCCGCTGCCGCGATCCCGCTTCGCGCGCCTCCCACCACCACCACGTGCTGCCCCTGGACCGTGAAGCTCATCGGCTACCTCAACTTCAGGGTGGTGAGGCTGAAGAGGGCGCAGAGGATCGCGACGATCAGAAATCGCGTGATCACCTTGGGCTCGTGCCAGCCGATGAGTTCAAAGTGATGGTGCAGCGGCGCCATGCGGAAGATGCGTTTGCCCGTGAGCTTGAACGATGCCACCTGCAGAATGACCGACAGGCCTTCGAGGACGAACACGCCGCCCACAATCGGGAGCAGCAGTTCCTGTTTCGTGAGCAGGGCCACGGTGCCGAGCGCGCCACCGAGACCGAGCGACCCCACATCGCCCATGAACACGTCCGCCGGATGGGCATTCCACCAGAGGAAACCGAGGCTGGCGCCGACGAGCGATCCACAGAAAATCGTCAGTTCGCCCGTCAATTCAATGTGCGGCAACAGCAGAAACGTGGAGATGCCCGCGTGGCTGGTGACGTACGCGAGGGCTGTGTAGGTGGCCGCGGACACCGCGAATGTGCTGATCGCCAGGCCGTCGAGGCCGTCCGTCAGATTGACCGTGTTTGTCGCCGCGACAAGTACCAGCATGGCGAATGGAATGTAGAACCAGCCCAGGTTGGGGTGGAGCTGCTTGAAGAAGGGAAAGTAGAGCTGCGTGCTGTAGAGCTTGGGATCGATCTGCGCCATGACGACGACCGCCACGCCCACGCCCACGGCCACGATGATCTGCGACGCGAACTTGTAGCGCGCGAACAGGCCATGATGCGAATGGCGCGTCACCTTGAGGTAGTCATCGACGAATCCAATCGCGCCGAAGGCGGCGGTAGCGCAGACCGCGATCCAGACGTACGGATTGCGCAAGTTGGCCCATACCAGCGTCGGAATCAGCACGGCGGCCAGGATCAGCAAGCCGCCCATCGTCGGCGTCCCGGCCTTGGGCTTGTGCGTCGCCGGACCGTCGGTGCGAATCACCTGGCCAACCTGGAAGTCCCGGAGCCGCCGAATCAGCCATGGGCCCAGCAGCACGCTGATCGCAAAGGCCGTGAGACTGGCGATCGCCGTACGGAACGTGATGTACCGGACGACGTTGATGTCGAAGTAGCCGGACAGCAGATGGAACAGCATCAGCGTGTCCCGTCCGCCGCGAGCCGATCGACCACCAGATCCATCCGCGTGCCGCGGGAACCCTTGACGAGCACGAGATCGCCGGCTTCGATCAGGGCGGGAACTTCGGACGCGGCCGTCGTGGCGTCCGCGTAGCGGCGCGTGCGGTCTTCGGGAAGTCCCGCCGCGACGGCGCCGGCCACCAGGCCGTCCGCGGCGGGACCGCCCACCGCGACGAGCACGTCCACGCCGGACAGCGCGGCCTGCCGCCCGCAGGCCTCATGCAGGGCCAGCGAGGACTGGCCGAGTTCGAGCATCTCGCCGAGAATGGCGATACGGCGGCCCTGGGCCTCCGTCACGGACAGTGCCTGAAGCATGGCCGACGTGGCGGCCGGACTGGCGTTGTACGAGTCGTCGATGACACGAGCGCCGTTGCCGAGCCGCACGTCAGCGCCGCGGCGCGCGACCGCGCGGGCGGCGGAGACCCGCGCGGCCAGATCAGCAGGCGCGACGCCAAATTCAAGGCCGGCGGCGACCGCCGCCAGCACATTCATCAAGTGCGCACGCCCCGGCAGGTGCGTCTCAATCATCATCAGCGTGCGGCCGGCCGCGCGGATGTCGACGGTGGTGCCGTCAAAACCGCGATCGGTCACGCCCGTCGCGCGAACCGTGGCCGCCGGATCGAATCCGAAGGTCACCAGCCGGCCTGGAAAATTCTGGACGTGCGCCGTGAGCAGCGGATCGTCGGCATTGACGATGGCGACCGTGGATGAGGCGGCCGCCTCGAGAATTTCCGCTTTGGCGCGCGCCACCATTTCCCGGGACCCGAAGTGGCCGATATGCGCGTCGCCGACATTGGTCCAGACGCGGACGTCTGGTTCGGCGAGGCCGACGAGCGTGCGGATCTCGCCGGCGTGATTCATGCCCAACTCGACGACGGCGACGTCCGGCCCGCCCGCCAGTCCGGTCAGCGAGAGCGGAAGCCCGATGTGATTGTTGAGATTGCCGCGATTGCGATACACGCGGTACTTCGCGGACAACACGTCGGCGATCAGTTCCTTGGTGGACGTCTTTCCCGCGCTGCCCGTGATGGCGATGACGCGCGCGCCCGATTGCCGGCGGACCTCGCGCCCCAGGTGCTGCAGCGCGGCGATCGTGTCGCTGACAAGGACGATCGCGCCCGGGACGGCTCCGGCAATGGATTCCGGGAATGCATGTCCGGAATCGTTGTGTGACACCAGGGCCCCGGCCGCACCCCGCTCGAATGCCGTGCGAACAAACGCGTGACCGTCCACGCGCTCGCCGCGAATCGCGACAAACAGCGCGCCGGGCTCGATGGTCCGGCTGTCGATGGACACCGACGTGAATGTGGTGGCCGGCGCTCCCGCCAGAAGGCGGCCGGTGGTGGCCCGGGCCACAAGTTCCGCGGTCAGCGCGATTGTCGCCACGACGCTCGTCACACCCTGGACGCGCGACGGCGGTCGGCCAGCGCCGCCTGCGCGATCTCCACGTCGTCGAACGGAATCGTGCGGCCGCCGATGACCTGATACTTTTCGTGGCCCTTGCCCGCAATGACGACGAGATCGCCGGCCACGGCGCCGCGAATCGCCTGCTCGATCGCCAGGCGGCGGTCGGGGTGGACGACGAGCGGCGTGGCCGCGCGCTTCGGCGCGCCCGGATCGGCGGGCGGCACGATGCCGCGCTTGATTTCCTCGATGATGCGGAGCGGATCCTCGGACCTCGGGTTATCGGAAGTGAGGACGACAAGATCGCTCAGTCGCGCCGCGACGGTGCCCATCAGCGGCCGCTTGGTCCGGTCGCGATCGCCGCCGCAGCCAAACACCGTCACGAGCCTGCCGGCGGCCAGTGGGCGCGCGGTTTCCAGCAGGTTCTTCAGCGCATCGTCGGTATGCGCGTAGTCAACCACGACGCGCACGTCGTCGGTGGTGCCGGAGACCACCTGAAACCGGCCCGGGACACCGTCCAGCCGCGCGATACCGGTCTCGATCGTGCGATGCGGCACGCCGAGGGCCGCCGTGGCCGCGACCACGCCGAGGATGTTGTAGACATTCGGCCGTCCCACCAGCGGCGACCGGATGGCGAGCGCGCCTGATGGCGTGTCGATCTGAAACGCGAGGCCTTCCAGCGTCGAGTGAATCGATACCGCGCGCACGTCGGCGGCGCGCTGGATGCCGTAGGTGACGACGCGCGGGAGGCTGGCTGCGAGCTGCTGCCCCCAGGGATCATCGACGTTGACGATCGCCGGCGCGCCGGCGGGCAGCATTTCGAACAGCCGTCGCTTCGCCGCGAAGTACTGATTCATGTCCACGTGGAAGTCGAGATGATCGCGCGTGAGATTCGTGAAAATCGCCGCGGCGAAGCGGAGACCCGCGACGCGCTGGAGCACGAGCGCGTGGGAGGACACCTCCATCGCGCACGCTTTGCAGCCGCGATCGACCATTTCGCGAAGGAGCCGCTGTACATCGGGCGCCTCGGGCGTCGTGTGCGAGGCGTCGCGCTCGTCGGCGGCGTCGGGCCCCACTCGCACCGTCACCGTGCCCATGCGTCCGCATGTCAAACCGGCGGCATCGAGCGCCGCGGCCAGGAGGTACGTGGAGGTCGTCTTGCCGTTCGTGCCGGTCACGCCCACGACGGTCAGGGATTCACTGGGATGGCCGTAGAAAATGCCGGCCAGCTCCGCCAGGGCCAGCCGCGCGTCCGGCGTCCGGATCCAGGGCACGTCGATGCCGGCAGGCGCCGGTGTTTCGGCGACGACCGCGGCGGCGCCGCGACGCTGCGCTTCGGCGGCAAACGCCGCGCCGTCAGCGCGCTGGCCGCGCACGGCCACAAAGATGGTTCCCGCCGTGACCGCGCGCGAATCGTGGGTCACTCCGGTGACCGCGCCGCCGCCGGCTCCCACCCGCGCGCGTGCGTCGGGCGCGAGGGCATGCGCGGCCGACACGAGTTCGCCCAGCGTCACCGATCGCCTCCGGCGGGTTTGCTGGTGGCTCGCCGCAACACCAGCGTGCAGCGGCCGGACTCGCTCAGAAACTCGCCGGCTGCGGGCGTCTGGGACACGACGAAGCCGTCACCTTCGGTCGTCGGGCTGAGACCCAGGGCATTGGCGATCCGGATGGCATCGCGCAGCATCAGTCCGCGCAGGTCGGGCATGACGGGGCGTCCGCCGACGCGCGTGATGACGGGCGGGGTCTCCACCATGACCGGCGGCTGCAGGAGCCGGCGGTCCGACGCAACCATGATTGGCGGCGTCGGATCGATCGTCGGCGCCACGCCGGTGTATTCCAGCGCCGTCTCGGCAATCCGCCGGAAAATCGGGGCGGCGACCCTGCCGCCGTACTTCGGCATCGTCGTTGGCGTATCGACCACCACCAGGATCGCGAACGCCGGCCGGCGCGACGGGACAAAGCCGACGAACGACACGTTGTAGTCCTCCTCCGAGTAGCGACGGTCCTCGAGCTTGGCGGCGGTGCCTGTCTTCCCGGCGACCTGGTAGCGCGTCAGCTGCGCTTCGTTGCCGGTGCCTTGAGGCAGATCGACGACGCCTTCCATGATGCCGGTCAGCGTCAGCGCGGTTTCCGGTGAAATCACGCGACCAAGCAGTTTTGGCGCCACCTCCTCCCGACGGCCGTCGCGGATGAACGCCCGCACGAGATGCGGCTGCATCAGCACGCCGCCGTTGGCGACGACACTGGCGGCCGTCACCATCTGGATCGGCGTCACGCCAACCTGGTAGCCCATCGACATGGACGCAAGCGCGCTGTCGTTGATCTGCGGCACCGGCGTCAGCATGCCCGGCGACTCGCCGCCGTAATCCGGGGCGATCCGCTTGCCGAATCCGAAGCGGCGCACGTACTGCATCATCCGGTCGACGCCCACCTGGAGCCCGATCTTCACCGCGCCCACATTGCTGGATTTCACGATGACGTCTTCGAAGGACAGCACGCCGTAGTTGTGGCCCTTGTCCTCGTCGATGGGCTTGGCCCGGCCCGGGAAGGTGATGACACCGGGATTGGTGTCGATCAACGTCGATGGCGTGAGCACGTGCTCGTTGAGCGCGGCCGACGCGGTGACGATCTTGAACGTCGATCCGGGCTCGTAGATGTCCTGGACCGCGCGGTTGTGCCGCGCGTCGGCGGACGAGGCGGCCGGATCGTTCGGGTTGTAGGTCGGATAGCTGGCCTGCGCGAGGATTTCGCCGGTAAACGGATCCAGGATGATGGCGGATCCACCCAGCGCGCCGGCCTTCCGGACGCCTGCCTCGAGTTCCCGTTCGACGACCTGCTGGAGACGCGTGTCGATCGTCAGCTCGATCGACGCGCCAGGAATCGGCTCGCGTTCCACGCGCGTAAAGATGCCGTCCGTCCTGCCGTCCACCTGGACCAGCTCCCGGCCTTTCACGCCCGCGATTTGTTTTTCGAACCGCGCCTCGATCC
>DASUGC010000016.1:0-19672 GCA_036274235.1 Vicinamibacterales bacterium | reverse complement strand
AGCCTGGCCGAATACCTGCGGGTGCACGGCCGCGCGGCCGAGTCGATTCCCCAATATGAAGCGTCACTGGCAAGGAATCCTTCGTATGTCGAGGCAAGGCAGGGGCTGGTACGCGCGTTGCTCGAAACGAAGCAGCCGGATCGCGCCGTGGCCGCGCTCCAGGACTGGGTTCGGACCAGGCCGGACGACGCCGAAGCCCGCCTGATGCTGGGATCGCTGCTCGTCGATCTCGATCGGGGAGCGGACGCCGAGCCTCATCTGGCGGAGGCGATTCGCCTGCGTCCGGACAACGCCGATGCGCATTGGCGCCTCGCCCTGGTGCGCGCGGCGGCCGGGCGGCTCGTCGATGCGCTTCCCGAGTTCGCCGAGGCCGTTCGCCTGAATGCCACATCGGCGCCGATGCGGAACGACTATGGTTGGGCACTGGCGCAGCACGGCCAGGTTGCGGCCGGCATCGCGCAGATCGAACAGGCCATCACGCTCAAGGCGGATTTCGTGGACGCGCATCACAATCTGGGCCGATTGCTCGCCGCGCAGGGGAGGCTCGACGAGGCGCTGCGACATCTCAGCGAGGCGGTTCGACTCGAGCCGGGCTACAACGAGGCGCGACTGACACTCGCCATCACGCTTGTGCGCGCCGGCCGAATCGACGAGGGCGCAAAGGAATTGCGAGACGTGCTGGCGCGCGACCCTCAGAATGACGCGGCACGGCGCGCGCTCGCGGCGATCGGGAGGTAGGGCCGCGCACACTTCCCCCGTTTGGGTGATCCGCGGGCCCGGCTCGTCTCCGTACGATCGGCCATGGGATCCCATCCGCAGGCTGTTGACGATCTTCCGCTTCTTGATGCGTATTCGGACGCTGTCGTCCGCGCGATCGACGTGGTAAGTCCGGCGGTCGTCAAGCTTGAAGTCGAGGCCAAGGGATCAGGATCGGGATTTCTCTTTGCTTCAGACGGTTTGCTCGTCACCAACAGTCATGTGGTGGCCGGCGCGCAGCACGCGCGCGTGACGTTTGCCGACGGCCGGATCGCCCGCGGCGAGCTGGTGGGCGACGATCCGGACACCGATCTGGCCGTGGTGCGCGTCGCCGGCAACGCACTGCCGTATGCCTCGCTCGGGAATTCAGATGCGGTCCGGGTGGGGCAGATCGCGATTGCCATTGGCAATCCGTACGGATTCGACTGCACCGTGACCACCGGTGTCGTGAGCGCGCTGGGACGATCGCTGCGAGCGCGATCGGGCCGGTTGATGGACGACATCCTGCAAACCGACGCCGCGCTCAATCCGGGGAACTCCGGGGGGCCGCTGGTGACCTCGCGTGGTGAGGTCATCGGCGTCAACACGGCGATGATCATGCCGGCGCACGGACTGTCGTTTGCGATCGCCAGCAACACCGTGCGATTCGTCGTGTCGCGTCTGTTGCGCGATGGCCGGATCCGGCGCAGTTACATCGGCATTGCGGGGCAGAAAGCGCCGATCGGCCGCCAGATGGCGCGCCATCACGGTCTGGCTATCGCGGCCGCGGTGCGTGTGATGTCGGTGGAATCCTCCAGCCCCGCGTCGGCCGCCGGTTTCCGCGAGCGCGACCTCGTCATCGCGTTCGACGGGCAGCCCGTCACGGGCATCGATGATCTGCACCGGTACCTGACAGAGGACAAGATCGGCCATCCGACGCCGGTCGTCGTCCTGCGCGGCGCCGAACGCGTGCAACTGATTGTGGTGCCCTGGGAAGATCGATCAGAGCGTCACTAGCCCGCGCCGGACCGCGCGGCGGACGGCATCGGTCCGGTTGGCGGCGCCAAGCTTGCCAATGATCGCGGCGACGTGAAACTTCACGGTCTGATCGCTGATGCCGAGTGCGGCGGCAATCGCTTTGTTGGGCAGGCCCTCGGCCACCAGCGCCAGGACATCCTGCTCGCGCGGTGTCAATGCTTCTTCGATCGCATCGCGCGTGAGGCCTCCGCGCGACAAGACCGGCGCGGCGGCACCTTCCGGCCCGGCGAGAATGACCGCGTCGATGCCCGCGGGCCGATCGTCGGGCTCGCGGTCGTACTCGCCGACAATCGTCAGCCCCGCGTCCCGCAACTGCGGCCGCAGCCGATCGCGATCGCGGCCAGCCCCCACCAGAATTACGCGCACGGATTCGACTGTATCGCTTCTCCGGCGGATCGCCGGCTACCTTTCGCTCAAGGCGACCTGAACATCAACGAGCGCCTGGCCCCGCACAACGCCGAGCGTCGCCGTCTGACCGCCGCGGCGGGCCAGGGCCTCCAGCAACTGGTCCGGTGAGGCGAGCGCCGATCCGTCAATCGATACGAGCAAATCGCCGACGACAAGTCCCGCGCGATCCGCCGGACTGCCGTCTACGACCTGCACGACGAGCACCGCAGCCTCGGCGGTCCCGGCGCCGCGCTGAGAAGCCCCGAGCTTGACGCCCTGACCTGCCACCCCGAGGTACCCGCGCCTCGCGCGCCCATGCTCGATGAGCTCAGCCGCCGCCTTCCACGCAATCCCGGCCGGAATTACGACGCCGAGGCCGCGAATCTCCGCGGCCGTCGAGATGCCCAGCAGGCGGCCGTCCGTGTCAACGAAGGCGCCGCCGGCAAATCCGCGGTGCATCGGCGCATTCGTGCGGATGATCTCGTCGATTTGCCGGCCGCGTCCGGTCCGTAACGGCCCGCCGATGATCGACACGATGCCGGTGCTGGCGGTCACGGCATTGCTCCACGATCGGCCGACCGCGACCGCCAGATGGCCCACTCGCGGCGCGGCGCCGGCGATGGTGGCGGCCGCGACGTTGAGCCCGGCGGCGCGCAACGCCACCAGGTGCGTCGCGGGGTCCCAGCCCGCCAATTCGGCATCGAGTGTTCGCCCGTCCGGCGTGCTGACCGTCAGCCCGTCCTCGCGTCCGATGGCCCGCGTCGTCGTGACGACGATGTCTGGTGCATAGACGACACCACTGGCGGGCTGCCGGCGGCCGTGCACCTGCACGACTGACTGCGCGGCGATCTCGACGGCATCGGCGATCTGGTTGGAGAACTCGGCAAGAGAGGTCTGTGGCATGCAGACGATTCTCAACGAAGCGCGCGCGCCAGGGATCACCCGAACGGGGGGCGGTGGACTTGCAGCGATGTCTAGAAAAATCGCGGAACGGCTGCCTGATAGCGCTGATAGGTTTCCCCGAAGTGATTGACCAGCGCGCGTTCTTCAAGGCCAATCCAGACCCGGGAACACAGCCAGAAGAGGAGCACCAGACACATCGCGGCGCCTGACCGTCCGAGCAGCGCGACGCCGCCGAGAAACAGCGACAGTCCGATCACCTGTGGATTCCGGCTGAATCGATAGATGCCGCCCGTGTGCAGTCGATCGAGCGCCAGGCCCCACGCCAGCCGAAAAGACCGGAACTGCACCCGGCTGATGACATGGATCGCGCCGCCCGTCACGGCGCAGATCGCGCCGGCGACGACTGCGGCCGTCGTCGGTACAGGAAGCGGCCAGACGCCTTGCCAGGCCGCGAGCATCGGGCCCACGGAAAGACACGAATACGCGCCGAACAGCGCCAGGAATGACGGCCTCGACAATTGCCCTGGCGACTGGAGGTCGCGCCCGCCGATTCGCACGGCCACGGCAAAGAAGAGCAACCCGGCCGCCGCAATCGCCAGGACCCACATCCGATCTACTTGCTGACGTTGATATAGAACAGATCCGTCGCCACCTGAAACGTCTCCTTCGTGAGCGAGGTCTTCATGGTCTTCCAGTCCGTCGTGGCCTCGATCGTGTCCCAGTGGTCAGGCGTACCGACTTTGACGGGCATGCCGAACGCGGGTTCGTCCACGTTCCAGCGGTAGCTCACCGATCCGGGCTGATCGAACTTGAGTTCGAGCACCGGCAGCGCGGTGTGGCGAAGGTACTGATCGAAGACGGCGGTCAGGTTCCGGCGCGTTTTCTCGTTGAAGAACCGGACCAGGTCCTCCGTCATGATGTTGTGATACTTGAACGTGTCGTACACGCCCCGAACGATCGCCCACCACTTCTCGTCGTCGTCCACCACGCTGCGGAGCGTGTTCAGGAAGAGCGCACCCTTGAAATACTGATCGTCGGTACGCGGCGATTGGTGCAGGCCTCGCGTCGTGACGATGGGCGAGGTGTTGCGGACTTTGGTTTTGTAGCCATTCACGTACTTGAGGCCGTCCGCCTTGCCGTAAAGCGCCTCGACGTACATGCCCTCCAGGTACGTGCACCAGCCCTCCTGGATCCACATGTCCGACGCGTCAGCCGCGGAGACGGCGTTGCCGAACCATTCGTGGCCGCTCTCGTGAATGATGATGAAATCGAATTTCGGACTGATACCGACGCCGGTCCAGTCGCGCCCGCCGTACCCGTTGCGATAGCCGTTGCCGTACGTCACCGCACTCTGATGTTCCATGCCGGTATAGGGCACTTCGATCAGCTTGTAGCCGTCCTTCGCGAAGGGATACTCACCGAAGAACTTCTTGAACGCTTCGATCATCGGCTTGGCCTGGGCAAACTGGACCCTGGCCTTGTCGAGGTTCTCCGGCGTGGCGTAGAAGTCGAGCGTCAGGCTGCCAAGCGTGTCCTCGAAGTGGACGTAATCAGTGGCGTTGATCGACACGTTGTAGGAGTTGATCGGATAGTGGACGGCCCAATCCCATCTGGTGAAGCCGTCGGCCAGATCCGTCTTTTTGACGAAGCGGCCGTTTGACGCTTCGACCATCCGGCTGGGCACCGTGATGCTGATGTCCATGTTCTCCACTTCGTCGCGCCACTGGTCTTTGCTCGGCCACCACAGACTGGAGCCCTCGCCCTCGCACGCCGTGAAGATCCACTGGCGGCCGGACGGATCCTTCTGGAACGTAAAACCTCCGAACCGGCCGGTATGCGCCGGGGTACCGGAGTAGTAGAAATCGATGGAGTAGTCCCTGCCTTTCTTCAGCGTCTCCGGGAAGTCGATGAACACGGCGCCGAGCTCGCGCTCGTACTTGAGCGGCGTCGTGCCCAGCAGGATCTTGTCAACGGAGAGGTTGGCGTACAGATCGATTTGAATGCGCGTGTCATCCTGCAGCATCCGGAAGCGGATGGTGTTCTTGCCGCTGACGAGCTGCTTGTCCGGGTCGGCTTTGATGTCCAGGTGGTAGTAGAGCAGGTCGTTGTTCGCGCGGTACCGGCCGTATTCGCCCCGCAGGATGCTGGCCCGCGATGGTGGCGCCTGGTCCGCCGGGGAAGCGGGGGGCCGGGCCTGCGCGGCCGGATCCGTCGGCTGCGTGACGACCGCCACGCCAAGCATCACCGCCTGCACCAGATGTCGCATGCTGCCGCCTTTCACGTCGTGCTCCCGTCCGGCCTGCCAAAAGGCCCAGCGGAATGATACCGTCTCGGGCATGCCCGACACCGTGCTGCGGCGCCGCGCGAGCGACCGGCCGAACATCACGTCGCTCCAGTCACACATCCTCGCCGGCGAGGCGAGCTCACCCGGATCGACCGGCGATTTCACGTGGATTCTGTCCGCGCTCTCGCTGGCCGCCAAGGCCATCGCGCACAAAGTGCGAGTGGCCCGCATCGAGGATGTGCTGGGCGACCACGGCGGCGCCAACGTGCACGGCGAGACGCAGCAGAAACTCGACGTCATCGCCAACGAGATCCTGATGACATGCCTCGGCAACCGCCCGAGCATCGCCGTGGTGGCGTCCGAGGAGGACGATCAGCCGACGCTGTTGCGCCGCGAGGCCGACGGCGGCAAGTACTGCGTCATTTTCGATCCGCTCGACGGGTCGTCGAACCTCGACGTGGGCGTCGGCGTGGGAACGATCTTCTCGATCCTGCGCAACGATCCGACGATTCCCGATCCCGTGACCACCCTCTGCCAGCCAGGCTCCAGGCAGGTGGCTGCAGGGTATGTCCTCTACGGTTCGTCCACGGTCTTCGTGCTCACGACCGGCCGCGGCGTGGACATGTTCGTGCTCAATCCGGAAATCGGATCCTTCGTCCTCGTGAAAAGCCAGATTCGGATCCCGGCGACCGGCAGGATTTATTCCGTCAACGAAGGAAATCGGCGCACGTTCCCCGCGGGATTCAGCACGTATCTCGACTGGGCCCAGGAACAGGGTTACTCGAGCCGCTACATTGGATCCATGGTCGCCGACGTGCATCGCACGCTGCTCAAGGGCGGCGTGTTCCTGTATCCGCCGACGAAGAAGAACCCGGAAGGCAAGTTGCGCCTGATGTACGAGGCGAATCCCATCGCGATGCTCATGGAGCAGGCCGGCGGCAAGGGCGTCACCGCCGACGGCACCCGCATCCTGGACGTGCAACCCACGAGCGTTCACCAGCGCACGAGCGTAATTCTGGGGTCGAGCGACGAAGTCGATGCGGTAACGAAGCACCTGACGTAATCCGCGACCATGGACCTTTGGACCAACTACCTGCGCCGCTAGCTCAGGTATTTGCCAAACCAGTCCCCCGCGAGTTCCGCGACCTGATCGAGCGTTCCCGGCTCTTCGAACAGATGGCTGGCCCCGGGAACGAGACGCAGCGTCACGGGCGCCCGCATGCGTCGCATGGCGCTTTCATTCATTTCAATGACCGCCTCGTCGTTGCCGCCCACAATGAGGAGCGTGGGCGCCTGCGCGCGGGGAAGCGCGCCGTTGGCCAGATCAGGACGGCCGCCGCGCGAAACGACCGCCGCGACGCGCGCCGGGCGATCGGCCGCCGCGACCAGCGCCGCGCCGCCGCCTGTGCTCGCGCCAAAGAGGCCGAGACGCAGCGTCGCGGTCTGAGATTCCTCGCCCAGCCAGTCAATCAGGCGCACCAGCCGGCCCGCCAGCAGTCCGATATCGAAACGGAGGCCGGCCGTTCGTCGATCGATCGCGTCCTCGTCCGGCGTCAGCAGATCGATGAGCAGCGTGCCGAGGCCGCGGCGCTCGAGCGCCCGCGCGACGAATTGATTGCGAGGACTGTGCCGGCTGCTCCCGCTGCCATGGGCGAAGAGAACGAGACCGGTGGCGGCGTCCGGGACGGTGAGATCCCCCGGCAGGAATCCGGACTCAATCGGCACGCGGATCACGGTGGCGAGCATGGCTACATCCCGCTGGGAAACGTGTCGGCCAGTTCGCCGGCCTCCCACGTGGAGGGCCGATCGAGCGGTTCCACCGCGCGTGTGTCGTCAAAGTGGATGACGGCGTCGAACTGGGCCGCCAATTCCGTGTGGAAGTAGTGGCTCTGGCGCTCGGTGCGAGGGCGGTAAATTACGCCAATCGCCCGCTCCAGTCGCGGGGCGGCGAACAGTGCCGCCAGTTCCGGCGCGGTCCGCAGCGGCAGGAAGAACCGCGAAAGGCCCGTGTCGTGAAACAGCCGTTCGATGCTGGCCGGCAGTGACGGACGCACGGTCTTCCGCTGACCGGGGCTATCCCAATCGTCAGCGGCCGTGACCGTCCCGGTGTGAGTGGTCATGCCGACCAGCACGGCCCCCGCGCCAAACTCCTCGCGCGCAAGCTGGCCGAGGTTCAGCTCGCCGCCATGTCCCATCTCCGTGGCGCGCGCGTCCCCCAGATGCGAGTTGTGCGCCCAGACCACGACTTTCGCCGGCGGCCCCGTGCGGTCAAGGAACCGGAGCAGTTCGCGCAGCGTTTCCGCCATGTGGCGGTCCCGCCGGTTCCAGGACTCGATGCGATCGCCGAGCATCGTCCGGTAGTACTCCTCGGCGTTGGCGACGAGCCTGGCATTCTGTTCGGCGAAAAAATACTCGTCGGCCGCGATTCGACCGTCGCGCCGCGCGTAATCGGCCGCGTGACGGCGGAGATCCACGAGTTCGCGGACGACCTCGCGCTCGCAGGTCGGCGTCATCCCCAGTCGCGCGGCATAGGCATACTCCTGAGGCTCTTCGCCGAAGCGATCGAAGCAGGCATAGTGACGCCGGGCGCGCTCGGCTGCCGCGGGATCGGCCTTCGCGAGGTACCGCAGGACGGCGGCCATCGACGCATGCAGGCTGTAGAGATCCAGGCCATAGAACCCGGCGCGCGTCTGAGGCGTCTGCCGGCTGTTGTGGCTCCGAAGCCAGTCCGCGAAATCGACGACATCCACATTGCGCCACATCCAGGACGGGAAGCGCCGGAAGTCTCCCAGCGCCGCGACTGCCGTCGCATCCTCACTTTCGTGCCGGACGTATCGATTGACGCGGTAGGCATCCGGCCAGTCGGCCTCCGCCGCGACGGCCGCGAAGCCTTTTTCCTGAATCAGACGGCGGGTGATGAGCGCCCGATGGCGATAGAACTCATGCGTGCCGTGGCTGGCCTCGCCAATCAGGACGAGCCGCGCATCGCCGATGAGATCGAGCAGCGCATCATAGTCGTCAGGCCGTTCCAGAAGGGGAATCGCGTGGCGCTTGACCGCGTCAGCCGGCGTTCCACCGCCCTGAGTCGCGGCGGGCGGAGAGGACGAACGCGCGTGCTGAGCCAGCGCCGCGACGACTTCGGCGTCGGTGGTCTGGTCGAAGTCTTCGTACCACAGACCAACCGCCCGAAGATCATCCGGCGCCGAGATCACCACCAGCTCATCGGCCATCGTCCGGATTCGCGCGCAGGTTTCCGCCGCGCCCACGGGCACGGCGACGACGATGCGCGCGGGCTTCAGGCTCCGGAGCGCCAGAATCGCGGCTTCCATGCTGGCGCCCGTTGCCAACCCATCGTCCACCAGAATGACAATCCGATCCGCGACGGCCGGCGGTTGACGCGAGCCCCGAAACGCCGTGCCGCGCCGTTCGAGTTCCAGCCGCTCGCGGACGGCCACCTGCTCGACCAGCGGCGCTGGAATATCGAGGTCGCGGATGATCGCGGACGAGAGGACTTTCACGCCGCCTTCAGCGATGGCCCCCATCGCGAGCTCGGGATGAGACGGGACGCCGAGCTTGCGCACGAGAAAGACATCGAGGGGCGCGTGAAGTGTTCGCGCGATCTCTGCGGCCACCGGCACGCCGCCTCGCGGCAGGGCCAGGACCAGGACGTCCGAACGCCGCCCGTACTGGGTCAGCCGATCAGCCAGCTGCCGGCCGGCGTCCGCACGATCGCGAAATGGCCCCACGCAAGACGGAGCGTGCATCAATGGTGCCACCCGCCTTCGCTGGCGCGTGCTGTGCGCCCAGCATCGGCGGGCAGGGCGAGCCTCTTCTGGTATGTCAAACGGTCGGGCTGGCCAGGTCGCTGCTCAGACTCGACTGCCAGAGACAGACACAGGACGTGGAAAGAGCACGATCGGTGTCCCGCGCCGCGGGCCCGACGATACGTGATGGCGCGCGATGATCAGGGCCGCGCCGACGACCACGCCGCCGAGCATGCCGGCCGTGAGCAGGACTCGAGCCTGCGGTACCGCCGCGAGGATTGTCAGAAACAGGAGCCAGACGGACACATTGCGGAATCCGCGCAGGCGCTGCGGATCGGAATACAGCCTCAGGAACGCTCGGATCATGCAGCCTCCCGGGACACCGGCACGAGTGTTACACCGATTGTACCAGCCCAATCTGCCGGTTTCGAGTGCCCCTGAGCGCCTGTGCCGGGGCGCGTCTCAGGTTGACTCGAGGATTTGTATCGGCCGCACAGATCTCTCCCGGCAGCGGTGAATTCGTTTGACACCGCGCGCCGCCGGATTGTTCTGGCGACGCCGGTGGTCGGGCGGTGAGACGCGCGTCCGTCATCGTTCCGGACTCGTGTGCGCCTCCGCCGTCAGCGCGTTCCGAACGTCCCACAAGTCGGGATAGTAGCGGACGTCCAGCCGCTTGCCGAGAACCTCCACGGGCGTGCCCTGCGTGCCGATGACGTTGCCGCCGATGATCCGCTCCACCAGGCGCAAATGCATCGTGCGCCATTGGATGAGGCGCTGGTCCCAGTCGATCAGGCGCTCGCCGGTCTGAAAGAGATCTTCGTGGGCCGTGCCGGAACGATATAACTCCATCAAGGAAATCCCGCGCCGCTCGAGGGTCGCCCGGAACGCGTCGCCGAGCGCCGGCGACACCTCATGCGCGCGCTTGAAGCCGGGAGAATCGAATCCGCTTCCGTGACCCAGGCCGCCCCGGAAACCGTGATAGTCCCAGGGCGCGAGGTGTTCCAGCATCATCGTACCGGACAGGACGAGATCCAGTGACCCTGTGGCACGCCGCAGCAGCCGGACGGCGGACCAGATATCGTCCCGAGCCAGGAGCGATGCCGCCTCCTCGACTTCAAAACACGCGAGCTTCAGCCAGAGTTCCGCCGTCTGGTGAATCGTCTGAAACAGCAGTTCGTCCCGATGGGTCATGGCGTCCGAGGACTTCTGGAGCGACAGAAGCTCATCGGTGCGGAGATACCGTTCGTAATCCGTGCGCGCGGAACCCGGGAGGATGGGTTCGTTCAGCTTCGACATGATGTGAGCATAGCGCCGAATGCGGCGCCTGGCGGAGCGGTAAAGGCCCACTCGCGCCCTCGCCAGACGAACTGCAACGTGTGCGCGTGCAGGGCGTGATGATCGAGGACTAATACGTTTCGATCGTGCTCGGTCAGCGCACCCGACACAAATCTGAGATACCGCCGCTCATCGTCACCATAGATCTTGTCCCCGACGATCGGATGGCCGCTGTGGGCCAGGTGAATTCGAATCTGGTGTTTTCGTCCGGTTTCGGGCGTGACCTCGAGCCACGTCATACGGGCGCCGGCATGCAGGAATCGGGACCGCACCGTCGCCAGCGTGCGAGACGGCGCACCGTCGGGCCTGACACAATCCTTGATGGCCACCGCACTGTGCTCGTCCTTGCCAAGCGGCGCATCAATCGCCAGCGCGTCGGCCGTCACGTGTCCGTGCACGATCGCCCAATATTGTTTGACCACGGCGGAGCCCGCGAACAGTGTGCCGAGCGCACGGGCCGTCTCTGCGTCTTTCGCGATGACGACGAGCCCGCTGGTTTCGCGATCGAGCCGGTTGATGAGGCGGCCCTCGCCATGGCCCAGATGCAGGCGCACGCGGCCGATCAGGCTGGACATCTCGCCGTCTTTCGTCGGATGGCACACCAGGCCGGCCGGCTTGTTGACGACCAGAAACGATGATTCTTCGTGAACGGCGTCCAGCACGCTTGACTCTCGCGTTGTTGCGGCTATAGTACGCGCGCAATCCCGCAAACAGTCATGCCGCGCAATGCCCGCAAGACGAAGACCCTCTCTTAGAATCCTGGTGTTCCTGGCCGCGATCGGCCCGGTGCTGAACTGCACCACCCAATCGTCACCCCTGGCGCCGCTGGTCCCGGGCATCGCGCAAACAGGCTGCGTGTCGAGCCTGTCGCCCGCGTCCCAGAGCTTCACCGCGGCCGGGGGGCCTGGGGTGGGCACCGTGATGGCTCCGGTGGGATGCGCCTGGACGGCCACGAGCGCGTCCAGCTTCCTGACATTTGTCGGATCGCCGTCCGGCAGCGGCCCGGGCTTTTTCCAGTACACCGTCGGATCGAATGCCACCCTGGACGCCCGGCAGGCCACGATTGCCGTGGACTCGTTTCAGACGAACCTGACGCAGAGCGTAGTCTCTGGCGGGACTTTTCTTGTCTTTTCGAGCGGGCCCACGGACTACATCGGCGGCGGCCAGCCGTTTGTCGCGATGCCTCCCACCCAGATCATCGCGCCGTCCATGGACGCGCCGAACCACGTCCGCTTTCAGATCGCCAACGCGACCTCGCCAGCAACGGTGCTGTGGGAGTTGAATGTCCGTGCCTCCGGGAGCGAGCCGTTGGCGCCCGGCACCTACCAGGACGCCGGTTACTGGCCCGCAGCCGTCACCCGGCCGGCGATGTCATTCTGGGGCGGCGGCCGCGGGTGCGGCGCGATTCAGGGTCAGTTCACAATTCTCGAGGCGGCGATCGCCCCGGGACCGGTGTTGACTCGATTCCACGCGACGTTCGTGCAGCACTGCAACGGACGGCCGGATCCACTCGAAGGCGAGGTCTCGTACGGACGTTAGCTGTCCGTGCCGTACAGGCGGACTGACGTGACCTTCTCGATCAGAATCTGAACGGTCTGTTTCGTCTCCGGCCGATCTTCGGCCGCGAAGGCACAGCCCGCTACGTACAGCGGCGAACCGTCGTCGGCGCAGGACGGCCGGCAGTTCGCGACGCGTGCCGCCAGGACCGTTGACCAGTCGTCGTGTGAGACAAACCGCACGCGATGTTCCACGCCTGCCGGCAGCGGCTCCATCGTCTCGATGGAAAACCCGCCCAGGCCGATATCGCGCACACGCACGGGCAGGTCCTGATCCAGAAGGTGGCCCGCCAGCCTTCCTGCGGTGCCGAATCGGGGGTAGCGACGGCGTTCGGGTGAAGGGGCGGACACGCGGGAGATTCTAATGCAACTGCTGCTATTCTTCCCGCATGAGCATGAAATACCCCCGGCTCACGCAACCGATGGTTCGAAAGCAGGGACGGCTGGTGGAGGCGACCTGGGATGAAGCCCTGGATCGCGCGGCTGAGGGCCTGCAGTCTATCGTCGGCCAGCATGGGCCGGACAGCTTCGGGATGTTCAGCTGCTCGAAGGCGACCAACGAAGTGAACTATCTGGCGCAGAAGTTCACGCGCGGTGTGCTTGGCAGCAACAACATCGACAGCTGTAACCGGACTTGACACGCCCCCAGCGTCGTCGGTCTGACGACGGTGTTCGGAGCGGGAGGCGGGACGAGCGCGTACCAGGAAGCTGAGGAGACGGACCTCATCGTCCTGTGGGGATCGAACGCCCGCGAGACGCATCCCATCTTCTTCCACCACGTGTTGAAGGGGAAGAATCGTGGTGCGCGCGTGTATGCGATCGATCCGCGGCGAACCAGCTCGTCCGCGTTTGCGGAGGTGTGGCTCGGACTGGAAGTCGGATCCGACATTGCGCTCGCGAATGCGATCGGGCGCGAGATTATCGCGGCAGGGCTGTGCAATACGGAGTTCATCGACAGAGCCACGACGGGGTTTGAGGAGTACAAGGCCTCGGTCGATCCGTACACGCTCGAGAAGGCCGAAGAGCTGACGGGCGTGAAGCGCGAGGTCATTCGGGAGCTCGCGCACCGGTATGCGCGGGCCGATCGCGCGCAGGTGTGCTGGACGCTCGGCATTACCGAGCACCACAACGCGGTGGACAACGTGTTCAGCATCATCAACCTGTCGTTGCTGACCGGCCACGTGGGCCGATGGGGATCGGGGCTCGTGCCGCTGCGCGGACAGAACAACGTGCAGGGCGGCGGCGACATGGGGGCCATCCCCAACAAGTTCCCGGGCGGCCAGGACGTTGAGGACGCCGGCAACAACGCGATGTTCGAGCGGGAGTACGGGCGGTCGATTCCCCGGAAGCGCGGCATGCACCTGAGCCAGATGTTCGAGGCGATGGAGCACGGCACCATGCGGGCGCTTTACATCCTGGGTGAGAACCCGATGCAGTCCGAGGCCGACGCGCATCGTACGCGCAAGCTGCTCACCGCCGTGGATCTGATGATCGTCCAGGATATTTTTCTGACCAAGACCGCCGAGGTGGCCCACGTCGTGTTGCCGGCGGCGGCGTCCTGGTGTGAATCGGACGGCACCGTCACCAGCAGCGAACGGCGTGTCCAGCGCGTCCGCAAGGCGCTCAATCCGCCCGGCCAGGCGCGTGACGACATCGACATCCTGTGCGCGCTGGCGAAGCGGCTGGGGAAGGATTGGGGTAAGCCGACGGCCGAGGAGGTGTGGAACGAGCTTCGCCGCGTGTCGAAGTGGCACCGCGGCATGTCGTATTCCCGCCTCGAAGAACTGAACGGCCTGCAGTGGCCCTGCCCGGACGAGTCGCATCCTGGCAGTCCGACGTTGCACACGCGGCTCTGGCGCGACCCGGTGGAGGGTCCGCGCGCGCCGTTCATGCCCGTCAAGTACGCGCCGCCGGTGGATACGCTGTCCGCGGAGTTCCCGATCCGTCTGACGACGGGCCGGCGGCTGGATTCGTTCAACACCGGCGTGCAGACGGGCGGATACACGTCGCCGCTGCGGCGTGGTGAAGCGATCGAACTGTGTGCCGCCGACGCGACGCGCCTGAACGTCACGGAAGGTGAGATCGTGCGCGTCGTCTCACGGCGCGGATCGGTGGAAGCGCCCGTGCATATCGATGCGGGCCTCAGGCCCGGGCTCGCGTTCATGACCCTGCATTTTCCCGATCAGGTGGAGACGAATATCCTGACGATCGATGCGGTGGATCCGAAGTCCGGGACCGCCGAGTTCAAGGCGTCGGCGATCCGGGTTGAAAAGATCGCCCCGGATCGGCGCCAGGATGTCGAGAAGGCGAAGGACGTGAAGCCGGAGCCTGTCGGTGCGGGAGGCCGGAAGCGGTAATGCGGCGCGAAGGAGCCGGAAGGCGACTGAGCCACGCGGGCGGCGCGGGGCTTCGGGGCCCCAGGAAGCGAGCGTGCAAGGGGGGCGCGGCGGGGACGAAGTCCCCCCGCTGAAAATGGATATTCACCTTATTCCCGGCGCCGTGGCGTCGGAGGCGGAGCGCGAGGCGATCGATCGCGCGATTCAGGGACGGGCGCCTGCGCGACAGTTGTTGTTGCCGGCGCTGCATGCCGCGCAGGCGCGCGTGGGATGGATCAGCGCAGGCGCGCTCAACCACATCTGCGAGCGTCTCTCCGTGCCGCCCGCCGAAGCGTATGGGGTCGCGTCGTTTTACGCGATGTTTGCGCTGGCACCGCGGCCGGGCCGCGTCGTGCATGTGTGCGATGACATCGCCTGCAAGACGCGAGGGGCGGATGCGATTTGCCGGACGCTGACGGTGCGATTCGGACAGCCGGGTGAGCCGGCGAACGGTGATACCGCAACCTGGCTGCGGAGTCCGTGCCTGGGATTGTGCGAGCAGGCGCCGGCGGCACTCGTACAGGCGGCGGGCGACCCGCCGCTCGACTATGCGTTGCCGACGACTTCGCTCGATCAGGTCTCGGGCGTCATCGGCGGAGACATCACGTCCGGTTCGCAGGTGGCAGGTGGCAGGCTGCCGGCGGGTTCCG
This sequence comes from Vicinamibacterales bacterium, assembly GCA_036274235.1. GTDB lineage: Bacteria > Acidobacteriota > Vicinamibacteria > Vicinamibacterales > SCN-69-37 > DASUGC01. The sequence goes on along the minus strand of DASUGC010000016.1, from coordinate 4,645 downwards.
GGGTTCCGTGGGTTCCGCAGACCGCAGGTACCCGCGATCCTGAGCTGCGGCTTCTGCGACGCGTCGGTCTCATCGATCCGTCGTCACTTGACGACTACCGCGCGCACGGCGGGTATCAGGCACTGCGGCGGGCGTTCGAACTGGGGCCGGAGCGGGTCATTCGCGACGTGCTCGATTCCAAACTGGTCGGCCGCGGCGGCGCGGCGTTTCCCACCGGGCGCAAGTGGGAGGCGGTGGCACGCGCGCCGGTGCGGCCGCATTACCTGGTGTGCAATGCCGATGAATCCGAGCCGGGCACGTTCAAGGATCGCGTCATCATGGAGGAGGACCCGTACGCGCTCGTGGAGTCCATGACGATTGCGGGACTGGCGACGGGCTGCGAGCAGGGCTATCTCTATATCCGCGCGGAATATCCGCGCGCGACGGCCGCGATGCAGCACGCGATCGATCAGGCGCGGCTGCGGGGATTTCTCGGCGACAACGTCATGGGCGAGGGCGCGCGGTTCGACATCGAGCTGCGTCGAGGCGCCGGCGCCTATATCTGCGGCGAGGAAACCGCGCTGTTCAATTCGATTGAAGGGCTGCGCGGTGAGCCGCGCAACAAGCCGCCCTTCCCGGTGCAGGCGGGCCTCTTCGGCAAGCCGACGGTCATCAACAACGTCGAGACGCTCGTCAACGTGCCGGACATCCTCCTCCTGGGCGGTCCCACATTCGCCGGCACGGGCACGTCCGGATCGACCGGCTCCAAGCTCTACTGCGTGTCCGGCTGCGTCGAGCGGCCAGGGCTGTACGAAGCGCCCTTCGGGATCACGCTCCGGCAGCTTGTCGATCTCGCCGGCGGCGTGCGCGGAGGCCGGGCGCTCCAGGCGATCCTGCTGGGCGGCGCGGCCGGCGTGTTCGTCACGCCGGACGAGCTCGACATGCCGCTGACGTTCGAGGGCACGCGCGCGGCCAATGCCACGGTCGGCTCAGGCGTCATCATGCTGTTTGACGACACCATCGACATGCGCGGCATCCTCGTGCGCGTCGCATCGTTCTTCCGCGACGAATCATGCGGCCAGTGCGTGCCCTGCCGGATTGGCACGGTGCGACAGGAAGAGTCGCTCCACCGCCTGGGCCACGCGACGACAGCCGCTCAGGTGGACGCCGAGCTCGCGCTGATGAAAGATCTGACGCAGGTGATGACCGACGCGTCGATCTGCGGCCTCGGACAGACGGCGGCAAGCGCCGTGCAGAGCGCGATTCGAAAGCTCAAGCTGTACCCCCTTCGACTTCGCTCAGGGCCGGCCGACGCGGAGGGCGCGCGATGATGGCCGAGCCGCTCCCGTTCGTGCGCGCGGTCGATCTGAAGATCGACGGCCGGGACGTGCGCGTGCCGGAAGGCACCACCATTCTCGATGCCGCAAAGACCATCGGCGTCGAGACGCCGACGCTCTGCTACCTCAGGACCCTGACGCCCGTGAATGCGTGCCGCGTCTGTGTGGTGGAAGTCGAAGGATCCCGCGTGCTGGTCCCGGCATGCGCGCGCAAGGTCGAGCCCGGCATGAACGTGAAGACGGACAGCGATCGCGTGCGACTGAGCCGCAAGCTCGTCTTCGAGCTCCTGGCGTCGTCTGTGGACCTGTCACTGGCGACCGATGAATTCAAGGCCGATATGGCCCGCTATGGCGCCGACGCCGCGCGTTTTGGCAACGGGCAGGGCGGGCACGCGACCGTGCGGCAGCCGGTCAAGGTGGACAACGACCTGTACGTGCGCGACTACTCAAAGTGCGTGCTCTGCTACAAGTGCGTGGAGGCCTGCGGCACCGACGCCCAGCAGACGTTCGCGATCGCCGTCGCCGGCCGCGGCTTCAATGCCGGCATCGCCACCGAATTCGACACGCCCCTGCCGGACTCCGCCTGCGTCTACTGCGGCAACTGCATCGGCGTCTGCCCGACCGGGGCGCTCATGTTCAAGTCCGAACACGACATGCGCGAGGCCGGCACCTGGGACGAGTCGCAACAGACGGTCACGGACACGATCTGCCCCTACTGCGGCGTCGGCTGCACGTTGGAACTGCACGTGCAGGACAATCAGATCGTCAAGGCGACGTCGCCGATGGATCACGATGTCACGCGCGGGCATCTGTGCGTCAAGGGCCGTTTCGGCTGGCAATTCGTGCAAAACCGCTAGCCGATTCTCGGCCACGAGTTTCACCCCTCGCAAGAGCTTCGTCACCGGGCTTCACCCCTCACAAGAGCTTCACCGTGAAGCAGTCCTCGCCTGCGCCCTGCCAGGGGTTGCAGAATTTGCAATGTCTCGAGGTGCGCTATGCTTGCCGACTGACGTGGGGACTGGTCAGGCCTTGCAGAGGCCGCCCAAAGAAAAAGAACTTCACTCCTTCACTCCTTCACGGTTTGCTCTTTCTTGTTGAGGTAGCTTCCAGTGTCCCTTTCCGACATCGAGATCGCCCAGACCGCCAAACTGAGAAAAGCCGTCGATATTGCCGCTCAGCTGGGCATCCCCGAAGAGAACCTCGAGCCCTTTGGCCACTACAAAGCCAAGGTCTCCCTGAATTTCATCGAGGGCCTCGCGAACCGGCCCGATGGCAAGCTGATCCTCGTCACCGCGATCAGCCCCACACCGGCCGGCGAGGGGAAGACCACGACGACCGTCGGGCTGGGCGATGCGCTGAACAAGATCGGGAAGAAGACGATCATCTGCCTGCGCGAGCCGAGCCTGGGGCCCGTATTCGGGATGAAGGGCGGCGCCGCCGGCGGCGGGCATGCGCAGGTGGTGCCGATGGAGGACATCAACCTTCATTTCACCGGCGACTTTTCCGCGATCGCCCTGGCCAACAACCTGCTGGCGGCGATGATCGACAACCACATCCATCACGGCAATGCGCTCGATATCGACGTCCGCCGCGTGCAGTGGAAGCGCGTGGTGGACATGAACGACCGGGCGCTTCGGGAGATCGTCGTCGCGCTTGGCGGCACGGCAAACGGCTATCCACGCCAGGATGGCTTCGACATCGTCGTCGCCTCGGAAGTCATGGCGATCTTCTGCCTCGCGACATCGCTGCACGATCTCAAAGAGCGGCTCGGCAACATCGTCGTCGCGTACACGCGCGATCAGAAGCCCGTGCGCGCGCGGGATCTGAAAGCCCACGGCGCGATGACCGTGTTGCTGAAGAACGCGCTCAAGCCCAACCTGGTGCAGACGCTCGAGAACAACCCCGCGTTCGTGCACGGCGGCCCGTTTGCCAACATCGCGCACGGCTGCAATTCCGCGATGGCGACGCGCACGGCCCTGAAGCTCGCCGACTATGTCGTGACCGAAGCCGGTTTCGGCGCCGATCTCGGGGCTGAAAAGTTCATCGACATCAAGTGCCGCAAGTCCGGCCTGCGGCCCGACGCCTGCGTCATCGTCGCCACGATGCGCGCGCTGAAGTTTCATGGCGGGGTGGACAAGGCCGAGCTCACCAAGCAGAACCTGGTCGCGTTGGAAAAGGGCATCGCCAATCTCGAACGCCACGTCCACAACGTCCGCGATCATTACGGCCTGCCGCCGATCGTCGCGATCAACCGCTTCTCGTCCGATACCGAGGCCGAAGTGGCCCTCCTGCGCAAACTCATCGAGGCGCGCGGCGTCCCCGTCGTGCTGGCCAATCACTGGGCCGACGGCGGAAACGGGGCCATCGATCTGGCTCAAGCGGTTGTCCAGGCCATCGACGCGGGCGGCCTGGGCGCCAAGTTCGTCTACGACGACGACCTGTCGCTCTGGGACAAGATGAACGCCATCGCGACGAAGATCTATGGCGCCAGCGGCATCTCGGCGGATTCGAAGGTTCGCGGCCAGATCGATCGGCTGCAGAAAGATGGCTACGGCCACTATCCGGTCTGTGTGGCCAAGACGCAGTACTCCTTTTCCACGGACGCCAATCTCCGGGGTGCCCCGGCCGATCACGTCGTCAACGTCCGGGAAGTGCGCCTCGCCGCAGGCGCCGAATTCATCGTGATGATCTGCGGCGACATCATGACGATGCCGGGGCTGCCCAAGGTGCCCTCGGCAGAGCGCATCGACGTGGACGAGACGGGACGGATTGTGGGGCTGTTCTAGTGGCCTGGACAGGACAATTGTGCTGCGGATTCCGGAGCGCTGCGCCCGGCTGGCTAGGCGCGACGACCGAGAATACCGCCTGTATTTGAGGGAGGAGCAACGCCGCCAGACGGGATGCCCCGCCCGGAAGCCGCAGTACTAGTGTCGTGTCCAGGCCACTAGGACCGGGTCGCGGTGGGGGCGCTGGGACACCCCTCGTATCGTCGCCCCGAGAGCAGCCGCTCCTGCTTCATGATGACGCTTTGCGCGGCGACGGACGCGTCCTCGCCGACGTCAACACCGTAGAAAAGCACGGCGCCGCAACCGACGGTCGCGCGGGCCCGAATCCGGACGCGGTCGATCTTCAGCATCCGGTCCTCAAACGTGTGGGCCTGAAACAGCGCGTGCACCGTCGCGTCGTCGTCAATGCGAATCATGTCCGGATCGACCACTTGCGCGGACCCGGGCCCAAGCACCACGCGCTTGCCGATCCGCATGCCCATGGCGCGCAGGTACCATGCGAGCAGGAGCGTTCCTTCGAGCCGCGCCAGCGATCCGTACGCC
>DASUGC010000015.1:0-2057 GCA_036274235.1 Vicinamibacterales bacterium | reverse complement strand
GTGCTGATCGTCGAGCTGGATGGTCCGGCGGCTGAAGTCCGCGAGCTGTTCGCGACCGTGGAAGCGATCTGCCGGCGCACCGGATCGACGGTCGTCGAGGTGGCGCAGAACGACGAGCAGCGGATGCGCATCTGGCGTGGTCGAAAGGCCGCCTTTGCCGCGATGGGCCGTGTGTCGCCGAACTATTACGTGCAGGACGGCGTCGTGCCGCGCACGAAGCTGCCGGAAGTGCTCGCACGGATTCGCGCGCTGTCCGAGCGTTCCGGGCTTGGCATCGGAAACGTCTTTCATGCGGGCGACGGCAACCTGCACCCGTTGATTTGCTACGACGAGCGGATTCCAGGCCAGTCCAGGCTTGCCGAGGACGTGGCCGGCGAAATCCTGACCTACTGCGTCGAGGCGGGCGGGTCGATCACGGGCGAACACGGGGTCGGCGCGGACAAGAAGGACTACATGCCGCGGATGTTTTCCGCCGACGACCTCGACGCGATGCAGCAGGTTCGCGACGCGATCGATCCAGCGCGGATCTGCAATCCGGGAAAGGTGCTGCCGACGCCGCGGCTCTGTGGAGAGGTGCCCGGACCCTACCGCGCACACCCGGCCGAGAAAGCCGGTCTGGCCGAACGATTCTGATGGCAGTTCCCGATTGTTTCCGGCCAGGCACGGCGGCGGATCGCGTGGACGGCGAGGTGCCGCCGCAGGTCGCGGAGCCCGATTCGCCTGAAGCGTTCGCCGGCGTGCTGGCGCATGCGAGCGCCGAGCGGCTGGCTACCGTCATGCGCGGCGGCGGGACGAAGCTCTCCTGGGGACGGCCTCCCGACAACCTGGATCTCGTCGTCAGCACCACGCGCCTGACGCGCCTCATCGCCCACCGGCATGGCGATCTGACGGCGACCGTGCAGGCCGGCATGACCCTGCGCGATCTGAACGTGGCCCTGAGCGCGCAGCGCCAATGGCTGCCGATCGACAGCGCGTTCGACCACGCGACGATTGGCGGCATCGTGGCGACCAACGATGCGGGGCCGTCGCGGCATCGGCACGGCACTCCGCGGGATCTGATCATCGGCATTACGCTCGCGCTGACAGACGGCCGGCTGGTGAAGGCCGGCGGCACGGTCGTCAAGAACGTGGCCGGCTACGACCTCGGGAAGCTGATGAGCGGTTCGCACGGCACGCTGGCCGGCATTGTCGACGTGACGTTCAAGCTCGTGCCCATCCCGCAGACGTCGGCGACGCTCGTCGTCTCGTACGCCGATCCCGGCGCGCTCGCGCGGGACGTTGCGGCGCTCGATGCCAGCCAGATTGAGCCGGCGGCGTTCGACATTCGATCCGAAGATGGAGAGGTTCCACTGCAGTTGAAGCTGCGGGTGGCCACCAGCCCGGCGGCGCGTGATGCGCAGATCGCCGCGGCGCGTGCTCTGGTGTCCGGCCAGGCGACCATCCTGACGGACACGGCTGAACGCGAGACGTGGCAGGCACAGCTCGATGCGCCGTGGCACGGCGATGCGGCGGTGCGACTGAGCTGGCTGCCCACGAACCTGCCGCACGTGCTGGAGACGCTGGCGGAGATCCGGCGGACGGATCGCGTGTCGGTGACGTTTGCGGGCCGGGTCATCGGCACGGGCCTGGCCCGTCTGTCGGGCGATGTGCGCGGCCTCGCGGCTGCGATCCAGCGCCTTCGGAGCAGCAGCGGCGTGGGCAACGTCGTCCTGCTGCGCGGGTCGCGCCAGCTGAAGGAGACCGTCGACGTCTGGGGCGCCCCGCGCAGTTCGGATAGCGCCGCCCGGTCGTTGAAGCGCATGTTCGACCCGGCCGGTATTCTCAACGCCGCCAGAGGACCGATCTGAATTTCGTGAATCCCTCGAACCGGACCCTGAGCCTATTGCACCGTGAACCCAGTGAACCCGCCAGCAGCATTCGAAGGCCCTGATTCGCCGCCATCGGCGCTGATCAACACCTGCGTCCATTGCGGGTTCTGCCTGCCGACCTGTCCGACCTACGTGCTGTGGGGCGAGGAGATGGACTCCCCACGCGGACGCGTGTATCTCATGAAGGCC
>DASUGC010000014.1:0-11855 GCA_036274235.1 Vicinamibacterales bacterium | reverse complement strand
GGGCGACGCCGAGCTGGTAATCCGATCGACGTCAGGCACCCAGGAATGGAAGTTCCAGCCCGGTGAAGGCGCCGGCGCCGCGGCCACGTTCTCGGCGGACTCGGCGTGGGCGGGCATGACGATCGCCCCCACGCGCGCCGTGGCTCAAGCGAACACGCGCGCGCGCCGGCCCAATCAGAACAACGTCATGCTGGTGAATCTCGCGAACGGCGAGAAGACCACCATCAACAAGATCCGGCGCTTTGCCTTCTCCGGCGAGGCCGGCGGATGGGTCGCGCTGCACCGCTATGGCGCGACGTCGGCGACCGGCGCCGGACCGGCGGTACCTGCGCCCGGAGGCCCGCCCGTTCCGCCGCCACCCGGCGGGGCGACCGGCGGCGCCACACCGCCGCGCGACACCGCGCCGCGCGGCACGGACCTGATCCTGCGCGATCTGAAGGCAGGCTCCGAACTCATCATCGGCAACGTGTCGGAGTGGGGCTTCAACAAGAACGGCCGGTACCTGGCGATGGTGATCGACGCGGCGGATCAAATCGGAAACGGGATCCAGATCCGCGACATGCAGACGGGCGTCATCACGCCGCTCGAGACCAGCACGTCGTTCTACGAACGCATGTCCTGGACGGAAGAGGGCGACGCGATCATTTTCTTCAAGGGCAAGGACGATCGGCAGTACCGCGAGCGGCTCTTCGGCATTGTCGGCTACAAGGGCTTCGACAAGGGCCAGCCCGTGCGCGTGGCCTACGACCCGATGGAAGACAAGTCGCTGCCCGCCGACATGGGCATCAGCTCGAACCGGTCGCCGCAGTGGACCGAGGCGCGCGACGCGTTCATCTTTGGGATCGCCAAGCTGACGAAGACGCCGGCGCCGGCCGGCGGTCGTGGCGCGGGCACAGGGGTTCCAGCGGCCGGCACGGACTCCGGACGAAGCGGCGGAGCCAGCGCGGGGCCGGACGAGACACCCGCCCCCCGCCCGAATCTGGTCATCTGGCACTACAAGGATCCGCGGCTGCAGACGCAGCAGCAGGTGCAGGAAGCGTCCGACCGCGCGCTCAATTACGTGACGATGTACCGGACGGACGAGAAAAAACTCGTGCGCCTCGCCGACGAGGAAGTGCCGTCAGTGGCGGTCAATGCGCGCACGCGTTGGGCCATCGCCACCGTCACCGCGCCCTACGAGCTCGATGCCAATCTCAACGGCCAGCGCTTCATGGACATCTACGCGGTCGATACGAAGACCGGCCAGCGCAAAGTGGTGAGGAAGCACCTGCGCTGGGGCAACGGCGCGTCGCCGGACGGCGCCAAATATCTGTTCTACGAGAACCAGCACTTTTACGTCTTCGACGCGGAAACCGGCACCGAGCGCAACATCACGCTGGGCATCCCGACAAGCTTCGTGGACACGGAAGACGACCACAACATTGTTGATCCGCCAACCGGTACGCTGGGCTGGACGTCGGACAACGCCTACGTGCTGCTGTCCGACAACTGGGACATCTGGAAGGTGCCGGTTGCCGCCGGACAGCAGGCCGTGAATCTGACGGTGAACGGCAAGAAAGACAAGATTCGCTACCTGACTCGCGTGCGGACGGATCTCCAGGAGCGCGGCGCGGACATGTCCAGGCGGCAGATCTTCTCGGTCTTCGGCGAGATGACGAAGAAGTCCGGCTACGGCGCCCTCGAGCCCAACACGACGGGTCTCAAGATGCTGCTCTGGGACGATGCGCAGATCGGGGCGCTGACGAAGGCGGAGAAGGCGGACGTCTGGACGTACCGCCGCGAGACGCCCACCGAGGCGCCGGCCTACTACGTCACTGACGCGTCGCTCGCCAACGGCCGCAAGTTCGTCGATACGTCGGCCGAGGCAGCGCCGTACCTCTGGACGTCCGGCGTGCAGCTGCTGACCTACAGCAACAACCATCCCGATCCCAAGAAGCGTCAGATGCTTCAGGCGTCGCTGTATCTGCCCGCGAACTATGAGAAGGGCAAGACGTATCCGATGGTCGTCTACATTTACGAGCTGCAGACGCAGGGCCATAACACCTTCGGCCGTCCGACGGCGAACGGCTTCAGCCGGCAGGCGTACACCAGCAACGGCTACGCCGTGCTGATGCCTGACATCCGGTATTACGTGAACGATCCGGGCATGTCCGCGGTCTGGGCGCTCGAGCCGGCGGTTGACGCGGCGGTCAAGGCCGGCGTGGCCGATCCGAAGCGCGTCGGCCTGCACGGGCACTCATGGGGCGGCTATCAGACGGCGTTCACGATCACGCAGTCCAGGAAATTTGCGGCGGCCATCGCCGGCGCGCCGTTGACCGACATGATCAGCATGTATTCGATCATCTACAAGAACAGCGGCGGCACCAACGGCGCGATCTTCGAGGCCAGCCAGGGCCGGTTCACCACGGGCCCCTGGGACAACTGGCAGGCCTACACGCGCAATTCGCCCGTCGCATTCGCCAAGAATGTGACGACGCCGCTGATGATCCTGCACAACGATCAGGATGGCGCGGTCGATTTCACGCAGGGCATGGAGTACTTCAACACGCTCCGCCGGCTGAACAAGCCGGTCGTGCTGCTCGAGTATCCGGGCGAAAACCATGGACTGGCCAAGCCGGAGAATCAGCAGGATTACACCGAGCGCATGAAGGAGTTCTTCGATCATTACCTGAAGGATGCGGCGTCGCCTGATTGGCTGGAGTACGGCGTCCCGCGCCTGAAAATGCAGGAGCACATCGACCAGCGCCTGAAGGCGCGCGCCGATCGCGAGAAAGCGAAGAACCCGCCCACGCCGGCGCCCGGATCGCGTGGGGGCGGGGGAGGACGGTAGATACGACTGGATAGGTGACAGGTTGCAGGTAACAGGTTACAGGTGGGGTTCCGCGGCGTTCCCTGACTGCAACCTGCCACCTGTGGCCTGTCACCTGTTAACTGTCGAGTGAGGTACGCAAATGGGTCGCATCAACATCGGCAGGCTGGTCGCCGGCGGCGTGGTGGCCGGGATCGTCGGCAACGCGCTGCACTACGTGACGAACGTGTACCTCATGGACGTCGAGATGACGGACATGATGCAGCGGCTGAACCTGAATCAGTTCACGGTTGAGAGTTCCGCCGTCACCTGGATCGTCGTGGACTTCATCTGGGGACTGCTGCTCGTGTTCGCGTACGCGGCGATGCGTCCGCGTTTTGGTCCCGGTCCCGGCACCGCGGCCATCAGTTCCATCACGCTCTGGGCCGGAGTCGTGTCGGTGTTTGCCGGGCTGGCGGCGATGGGCATCTACACGCAGCAGGCGTTCATCAAAGAGTCGGCGCTCAATCTCGTGGTCGTGCTGGCCTCGGGCCTGGCGGGCGCGTACGTCTATAAAGAAGAGTAGCCGGCGGCCTTCAGGCGCCGGACCCTGCCGGCGGCCCTGAGGCCGCCGGGTCTTACCGGCCCATCAGCAATGCCAGCAGCGCTTTCTGCGCGTGGAGCCGGTTCTCGGCCTGATCGAAGACGACCGACGCGCCGGAGTCCATGACCGCGTCCGTGACTTCCAGCCCGCGGTGCGCCGGCAGGCAATGCATGAACAGCGTGTCCGGGCCGGCCGCGATCATCAGCCGCTCATTCACCTGATACGGCGCGAAGATGCGCGCGCGCGCGTCCGCCTCGTCTTCCTGTCCCATCGACGCCCACACATCCGTATAGACGGCGTCGGCGCCGTCAACGGCGCCCTTCACATCGTTGGTGACTTCGATGACGGCTCCCAGGCGGGCAACCGCACGCGCCGCAGCGAGGACGGCGGCCGGCAGCTCGTAGCCTTTGGGGGACGCGACGCGGACGTTGACGCCGAGCAGCGCGCCCGCGTGAGCCAGCGACGCCGCGACATTGTTGCCGTCGCCGACAAACGTCAGCGTGCGGCCGGCGAGATCGCCGAGCCGTTCCCGGAGCGTCAGCATGTCGGCCAGCGCCTGGCACGGGTGTTCCTCATCTGTCAGCGCATTGACCACGTGGAGGCGAGGCGCCGCTTTCGCGAAACGGTCCAGCCGATCCTGCGCGAACGTGCGCACGACGGCGCCGTCGAGCCAGCGCTCGAGATTGCGCGCCACGTCCTCGACGCTCTCACGGCCGCCGAATGCGACGTCAGGCGTGGGCTCGATGACTTCGCCGCCGAGCTCGCGGATGGCGACCGTGAACGTCGTTCGGGTCCGCAGCGACGGTTTCTCGAACAGCAGGGCGACGTGGCGCCCCTCGAGCGGTCGCAGGCCATTCCGGCCGGCGGCGCGGTCCTCTTTCAGCTCGGACGCGAGATCCAGCACGCGCTCAACCTCTTCGTGCGTGAAATCGAGCACCGAGAGAAAGTCCTTGGCGCGGACGGGCACGCGCGTGCGCTCGGCGGCCGCGACGGGAAAACTGTCGGCTCGTTTCTTTCGGACTTGAGGGCTCATGTTCTGTACTCCGCGTTGATCCGCACGTACTCGGCGCTGAAATCGCACGTCCACATCGTGGCGGCATGGTTTCCGCCCGTTCCCAAATCGACCACCACCGTCATGTCCCTGGCCCGCATGACAGCCGCCGCCTCGTCTGCCCGTTCGTCGTGCGGGACGCCCTGCACGAACAGCGCGACAGGTCCGACACTGACGGATGCCCGGTCCAGCACGAACGCCGCGCCGGATCGGCCGGCAGCCGCCACCAGGCGGCCCCAATTCGGATCGCCGCCATGAATCGCGGTCTTGACCAGCGGGGAGTTTGCAATCGTTCTCGCCGCCAGCCTGGCGTCCTCGAGCGAGGCCGCACCCGTCACGGTGACGGTCACCAGCTTGGTCGCGCCCTCGCCGCCGCGGACGATCTCGCGCGCCAGATGCGCCGATACCGCGCGCAATCCGCCAATGAGCGCCGGGTCGTCGTCTCGCGTCACTTCGACGCCGGATGCGCCTGACGCGAGCACGAAGACGCAGTCGTTGGTGGAGCATTCGCCATCGACCGTGATCGCATTGAACGTCTCGTCGGCGACGCGACTGAGCGCGCGCTGGAGCACGTCCGGCGCCACGCGCGCGTCGGTTGTCAGGAACCCCAGCATCGTCGCCATCCGCGGCTCGATCATTCCGGAGCCTTTGGCGATGCCGCCCACTGAAAACGAGCCGCCCGCCGTCTGCACGGACACGGCCTTCGATTTCGGAAACGGATCGGTCGTCATGATCGCCCGCATCGCGGCGTCGCTGCCCGTGCGGCTCAGGGCGCGCGAGGCGTCAGCGATGCCCTGGCTCACCTTGTCGAGCGCCAGGGGCACGCCGATCACGCCTGTCGATGACACCAGCACGTGTTGTGGCACGCACCCGGCAGCCTTCGCGGCTTCAGCGGCCATGCTGCGGGCCACGGCGAGTCCGGCCTCACCGGTGCACGCATTCGCGCAGCCGCTGTTCACGACGACCGCCACGGCCTGTCCGTGAGACTGCGTGAGGTGCTCGCGTGAGACCACGACGGGCGCCGCGACGGCCTTGTTCGTGGTGAACACCGCCGCCGCAGACGAGGGTGCATCGGCAACGATCAGCGCGAGATCCAGCGGCGCAGACGCGTGCGATGGATTTCGGCGCTTGATGCCGCACGCGACGCCGGCGGCGCGAAAGCCCGCCGGCGCCGTGATCCCTCCCTCGATGTCTCGAATCACGTCAGACATCCGGGTCAGGCGACGCGGAACCGGCGAACCTTGGCCGGCGCGGCAAACTTGGAGACTTCGCGCAGAGACATGACCACCGCGTACTGCTCGCAGCGGCGGAACAGCGGGCAGCCGACGCAGTCCGTCGAGATTTTCTCCGGCAGCCACGTGTGCGGGACGATGGAGAAATCCTGCCGCACGAAAAACCGCGCGTCGTGCGTGAACGCGCACAGCATGTCGAAGCCCATCGCAATCGCCCGGCGCCGCAGCTCGCCGACCAGGCGGGCGGCCAGGCCGACCCGCCGGAAGTCTTCCTTCACCACGAGCGAACGGACTTCCGCTACGCGCGCGGACAGCGGCGCCAGCTCGGCGCAGGCCATCAGCGTGCCCGCCGCGTCGCAGACGACGAAGCGGTCTGCGTGCCGGCGGATCTCCTCGAGCTCGCGCGGCAGCAGATGGCCTTCGAGCGCATGGGCGCTGATCAGCGCGTACAGCGCTTCAGCGTCATCGGCGGTGGCGGTTCGCAGAGTCAGGTCAGACATGGGCAATCGCATCGTCGAGCATGGCCAGTCCTTCGTCGATGTCCTGTTCGGTCACGACGTACGGCGGCAGCAGACGAATCACGGACGCGGACGTACGGTTCACGAGCAGGCCGCGATCCAGCGCGGCGGTGACGATGGGTGAGGCGTCCATCGAGAAATCGACGCCCGCGATGAGTCCCTTGCCGCGTACATCGATGATGGACTTGTGGCGCGCGCGCAGGGCCGTCAGCCCGTCGAACAGCCTGCCCGACAGACGCGCAATCGACGCTTGCAGCCCACGCTCCAGCTCATCGAGCACGACCAGTGCCGCGCGGCACGCCAGCAGGTTGCCGCCATATGTGGTGCCGTGATCGCCGGCGGCAATCGTGGCGGCGACCGGCTCCGACAGCATCGCGGCGCCGATGGGGACGCCTCCGCCAAGCGCCTTGCCGAGGGCGATGAGATCCGGCTTCAGGCCAATGGCTGGTGAGTACAAGAACTCTCCTGTCCGGCCGGAGCCGCTCTGCACTTCGTCAGCGATGAGCAACGTGCCGGTACGCGCACATGCGGCGGCAATCGCGCGCGCGGCCTGCTCTGGAATCGGCCTGACGCCGCCTTCGCCCTGGATGGGCTCGACGATGACGGCCGCTGTCGCCGACGTGATGAGCGTCTCCAGTTCGGACACGTTGCCGAATGAAGCAAACGACACGCCCGGAATCAGCGGCTCGAACGGCTCGCGATAATGCGGCTCCCACGTGACCGACAGCGATCCCATCGTCCGGCCGTGAAACGAGTGCCTGAATGCGACGAATCGCGTGCGATGCGATTCACCGTTCGCATGCCAGAACCGGCGCGCGAACTTGAGGCACGCTTCCACCGCTTCCGTGCCGGTGCTGCAGAAGAACGCCCGCGGAAGGCCTGTCAGCGCCGCCAGCCGTGCGGCCAGCTCGCCCTGCAAGGGATGAAAGTACAGGTTTGACGTGTGCGACAGCGTGGACGCCTGGTCGGCGAGCGCCTGCGCCAGGCCGGCATGGCCGTGGCCAAGGGACGCCACGCCAATCCCTGAAATGAAATCCAGATACGCGCGCCCGTGTTCGTCGAACAGACGCGTCCCACTCCCGCGTTCGAACACCACGGGCAGGCGCTTGTAGTTCTGCAGGACGTATCGCGATTCCAGTGCCTTGACGTCCGTCGTAGTCGTCGTCACTCCTGACCTCGATTCAAGACGTCGCGCGTCTGCGCGACAGCGGCCGGCTGAAGCTTGCCAATCGCAGTCGTTCCCTGCCCGTTGCTGAGCACGAGCGTCGTTCCCGGTGCCTCGTCCGGGCCGTGTTGCGCATCAAAGCTGCGGCCGTCAACGATGCGAACGCTTCCCACGCCTTCCAGCAGCGCAGTTCGACATGCTTCGAGTTTCGCGACCATGCCTTTTGTGGCGGTTCCGCTGCCGATAACCGCGTCGATGCCCGCCGCGTCCAGCAGCGCGATCGATTCGCCCTGCGCATCCAGCACGCCGGCTGTCCCGCCGGCGATGACCAGTTCCGCATCGCCCATCGCGGCCGCGATGCGGCACGCCATGACGTCTGCGTTGACATTGAGCACCGCCGAGTCGCCGGACACATGGGCCGCGTCGCTGAGGCCGAGGCTCGCGACGACGGGCACGTAGCCGTGAACGAGCAGCAGCTCGAACAGCGACGGATCGGTTTCCGCGGGATCCCCGACGAATCCAAGATCGACGATGGCGCCGGCCATCGACCGATGCGCAGCGGTCCGGGTCGCGCGGCCGAGTCCGGCATCCACGCCGGTGAGCCCGACAGCAGGCACACCTGCCGTGACGAGCGCGGCCACCAGTTCCGTGTTCGTCAGCCCGGCCAGCACCGAGACCACCACGTCGAGCGTGGCGCGATCGGTGATGCGCAGGCCGTCAATCTTCTTTGGCGATATCCCGCGCCTGTCCAGTTCGGCGTCGATCGCGCGACCCCCGCCATGGACAAGAACGAGCGGCCTGTTGGCCGCAATCGACGAGGCGAGCGATGCGATGCGCGCGCGGTCGGCCGCGGTTTCCACGAGCTCGCCGCCGAGCTTCAGCACCAGCGGGCCGCTCACAGCAATCCCGTCCGTTCGTCCACGCCGCACGCGACGTTGAAATTCTGGAGCGCCTGCCCGGCCGCGCCCTTCACCAGATTGTCCAGGCACGACACGATGACGAGGCGGCCAGACGACGAGTCGAGGCGCCAGCCGATGTCGCAGAAGTTCGTCCACGCGACGTGCTTGATCTCGGGCAGCGCGTCGCCCGTGAGCCGGACAAAGGGCTCGTCACGGTAAGCGGCTTGATACGCGTCGGCGATCCTTTCGGCCGTCACGCCAGACTGAGTACGGACATAGATCGTTTCAAGAATGCCGCGGTCGAGGGGAACGAGATGCGGGACAAACGTGACGGTGGCGCCCAACTCCTGTTCCATTTCCGCGACGTGCCTGTGGCCGAACACGCCGTACGCGGACACCGATCCGTGATTCTCTGAAAAGTGCGTGCGATCGCTCGGCGCACGGCCCGCCCCGGAAATGCCGGACTTGGCGTCAACGATCACCCCGGCGGACGAGTCGAGCAATCCGGCGCGACCGAGCGGCAACAGCGAGAGCAGCGCCGCCGTCGGATAGCAGCCGGGGTTTGCGACCAGTCGCGCATCGCGCACGTCGTCTTTGAAAAACTCCGTGAGGCCATACGCGGAGCCATCGGGCAGCGTAGAGGTCGCGGGATACCAGCGCGTGCGCGCGGCGGCGTCGCGGATGCGAAACGCACCCGACAAATCGATCACACGCACACCCGCTTTCACCAGCGGGGGAGCCAGCTCGGCCGCAGCCTTCTCCGGCACGGCAAGAAAGGTCACGTCGGTTTCAGCGGCCAGCTTTTCCGGATTCAACGGCTCTACCTGGCCGTCCCAGACCCGCGCCAGCCGTGGCAAGGGCCGGGCTGCCGAGTCGGCCGACGAGGACATGGCCGTTTTCAACCGGGCGCCTGGGTGCCGGGCGAGCAGGGCAATCAGTTCCTGGCCCGCGTATCCCGTGGCCCCGGCGAGGCCCACCCGGACTATCGATGAATAAGTATTCACTTACAGGACTACATATACACATTGAGCGAGGCGCAGTCAACACTCGATTGCGTACCGCAAATATTGGCCGAAGACGTGCCGTCAGCCTTATGCACTGGGTGTATAATGACGACGTTCATTGAATATTTATGAAGGCTTGGCGGCAGTCGCAAATTCTGGATGTGATTGATCACGACGCGGTCGCGTCGCAGGAGGACCTGCGCCAGCGTCTCAAGGCCCGCGGGATCGACGCGACCCAAGCCACTATCTCCCGTGATCTCAAGGACTTACGATTGGTCAAGCGCGCCGGCGACGGTGCTTACGTACGGCCCGGTGCTGAACGTTCGGAGGCCGACACTGAGCAGGTCCGCCGCGCGATCACGACGCTCATGCGCGGGCTGGAGCGTGTGGACGCGTTGCTGGTGATCAGGACCGATCGCGGCCAGGCCCAGGGGCTGGCGGAATGGATCGATCGTGCGCGGCTGAGCGAAGTGGCTGGCACGATCGGCGGCGACGACACGATTCTGCTCATCTGCCGTGGGAGCGCCGCGGCCGAGACGCTCGAAAAGCGATTTTCTGACATGGCGAAGGGCGCCCACTAAGGATACGAACACCAGGAAAAAGATGCGCATTGTCCTCGCATATTCAGGCGGGCTGGAAACGTCCGTCGCGATTCCGTGGCTGGCGGAAAAGTACCGCGCCGAGATCGTCACGGTGACGATGGATCTGGGACAGGGCCGCGATTTGGAGGACGTGCGCGATCGGGCGCTGGCGAGCGGCGCATTGCGCGCGCACGTGCTCGACTTGCGCGAGGAGTTCGCGCGCGACTTCGTGCTGCCGGCGCTGCAGGCCGGCGCCGTGTATGAAGGGCGTTATCCGCTGGCGACAGCGCTGGGGCGCCCGCTCATCGCCAAGCAGCTTGTGCACCTGGCGCACGTCGAGGGCGCGACAGCCATCGCGCACGGATCGACCGGCCAGGGCAACGATCAGGTGCGCATGGATGTTTCGGCGCGGGCGCTCGATCCGGGCATCACTATTATCGGGCCGGCGCGCGAGTGGGGACTCTCGCGCGCGGACGAAGTCGGTTTTGCGCGCGAACGCGGCATTCCGATCCCGGCGACGATGGAGGGGCCGTACAACATCGACGTCAATTTGTGGGGACGGTCGATCGCGGGGGGGACTCTTGACGATCCGTGGACTGAGGCGCCTGAAAGCATCTATCAGCTCACCAAGTCGCCCCTGGACGCGCCGGACGAGCCGGCCATTGTCGATGTTGAATTCGAGCGCGGCGTGCCGGCCAAGCTCAACGGCGTCGCGCTGGGGCTGGTGGAGTTGATTCAGAGCCTGGAGACGATCGCCGGGGTGCATGGCGTTGGCCGCATCGACATGGTCGAGAACCGCACCGCCGGCGCCAAGTCGCGCGAAATCTACGAGGCGCCCGCCGCCGTCGTTCTGCACGCGGCCCATCGCGAGTTGCAGGCGTTTGTGACGCC
Organism: Vicinamibacterales bacterium; assembly: GCA_036274235.1. GTDB lineage: Bacteria > Acidobacteriota > Vicinamibacteria > Vicinamibacterales > SCN-69-37 > DASUGC01. Next base: position 1,122 of record DASUGC010000014.1, on the reverse strand, counting down.
GCGCGATCTCGAGCGGCTCACGTCGGAGCTTGGCGTGCAGTACGCGGACCTTGTCTACAAAGGCCAGTGGTATACCGCCACGCGGCAGGCCATCGACGCGCTCGTCCGCCACGTGCAGGAGCGCGTGACCGGGGTCATCCGCGTGCGCCTGTTCAAGGGCGAGTGCCGGGTGATCGGCCGGCAATCGCCGTTCGCGGACGTGCGCGCGGCGAATGCGGGGGTGGGGGTTCCCAGTCGGAAGTAGGCGAGTGATCCGGGGTTCCGGGGTGTCAGGGTGCCAGGGTTCTGGTTCCGGGGTTCCGCGTTCAGGTTTCAGGGGTTCCACGTTCGTGGGTTCTGTTCCGAGGGGCCGGCAAAAGCAGAACCTAAGAACTCGGAACCTTCGGAACCTGAACGCGGAACCCCCGAACCAGAACCCTGGCACCTGACACCCCGGAACCCCGGATCTCCGGCCTTTCCCCAAATCCTTTAATATTCCCGGCTCAGGAGCCCTCCATGTCCCGACGCCTGTCGTTAAGCCTGTTTCTAATTGTGACCGTGGCGATCGTCGCGTCGACGGGATCGTGGTTGCCCGCGCGGGCCCAGAGCGATCAGGCCGCCGCGGGGAAACAGCTGTACGACCAGATCAAAGCCTTCAAGCTCACCGGCGGATCGGCGGACGTGAGCAACCTGGTGCTCAAACGCGACCGGGTGGAGATGACGTTCACCGGCACGTTCTATTTTTCGGCGTCCACCGGCGACGCGGTGACTGGCGCCGTGTTCCTGGGCCAGGGCAGCATGCGCGCCGAGGCGCCGCCGACGGAGTTCGAGCGCGCGAACGTCCAGAGATTGCTGAAGTCCGAACTGGTCGACTCTGATTTCAAGACCGCCGTGCTGCGGTTCAGCGATGACACGTTCGCGAAGCTCTCTGCCGGGAAAAAAGACGGTGCCGCGCCGGCTCAGGCGCAGAAGCTCGCCGACGAAACCGACGCGCGACTCCTGCAGAACACGGGCGCGAACATTCCGGCGAGGCTCGCCGCGTCCATTCTCAATCACGACACACCGGGCGTGTTCTTCGCGGAGTTCGACGGCGGGCGCCGCGGGCGTTTCGATTACATCCTCGATCAGCAGGGCCGCATCCCG
>DASUGC010000013.1:0-32670 GCA_036274235.1 Vicinamibacterales bacterium | reverse complement strand
CGGCCGTGTCAAGGTCGTCGAGCGCCTGTCCGGCGCGCGGCCCTTGGCCGATTTCGAAGGTGTCCTCGACAAGACCCTGGCCTCAGCAATCACAGCGAAGTAGAAGCGAGACTAAGGAAGGAGCGGTATGGCGAAGAAACGAATGCGTTACCTGCTCGTGCTGGCAGGGATGTTGTTGTATATCGGCCGGAATCAAACGCCGCTGGCCGCTACACCTCTTGTGTTGGATTGGTGCGACCAAGTGTGCAATGAGACCGCGAACTGCGGGACTTCTTGCCTCTGGGCGGTCGGCCAAGAGCCGGCCCACGAGTACACGTGCGGCACCTACGACGGGGGTCCGGCGAATGACCAGTGCGACGGCGACGGTTGCGCCACGGAGTGTTCTTGGTGGTCCCTCGGCGAGGACGTATGCTGGTGGAGCAATGAGGAGACCACCTGCGGGGTCTACGGCGTCTATGGAGGATGCGGCGACAATGTCTGCGTTCAATACCAGGACGAAAGCTGCATTAGTTGCGCTGAAGATTGCAGCGTCTGCCCGCCTCCGACGATTACCTGCGGTAACTTTATCTGCGAGCTTGGCGAAACGTTTCGTAGTTGCCCAACTGATTGCAGCGAGCCAACCGGTGGCACGTGCGGCGACGGCGAGTGTGACCCCGACGAAGACGGCGACAATTGTCCCGAAGATTGTACCCTGCTGTTTCAATGGTGTGACTCGGAGCATCCGTGCGCAACTGGGTGGGAGTGCATTGACAATATCTGCGTTTGGGACACCGACCCGCAGTATCAGTGTTGTGGCGGAGCTGCGCAGCAGTGCTTACACGGGCCACAGGATTGCCCACCAGGAACTTCCTGTCGCGCAATAGCGCCACCTGCGAATAACGACCTTGTGTGCAAACCTAATCTGTTTGGCGGCGGCTAAGCCTCTCGCGAAGAGCCTTCTCAGACCGTTATGCCTTCTCCTGGCCACAACGTGCTTGTTGTGGTCAGGAGCGGGTGCCCAGCAGTCAAGTTTTCAAGACCTCTTCGCCCGATATCGGGGTGCGGACGCCGAGGCGGCGCTCCGTGAGTTCGCGACTTGGAGCAGCCGCCGTTACGAGGCTGAGGCCGCCCCCACAGCGGCTCAGCGCGCCGACCCGTGGACGGCGGCTGCGCTGGCGCTTTTCTATTTGGAGACCGACTTTCGACGGCTGTCTATCCGAAAAGATATTGAAACGAACCAATCAGACGCAGCGGCCAAACCTTTTGAAGTAGGCGTCTCGCTTGTCCTTTGGGGCCAGCGGCTACTTGCAGATGCTGTGCTTCCTACGATTCGTCAATCCGGCGATCTACGGCTTGCCGCTTTCTGCCGCGACTGGCTGATTGTTAGACATTCAGCGTTGCCGTTCGCGATACAAGGTGAATCTGCACAAGAGTCGTGGAAGGACTTGGCCGAGAGGTACTTCTTCGATGACCCACGAATGGCCACGACCCTTGGCATATCTTCGGCCACCGACATGGGACCGTTTGCGTTTGGTGGCAGGCTGGAATTGGGCGAGAACGGTCCCGTTGCCGGTGGCAAGATATCCTTCGGCGGACACATCTACTTCGCCTCGATCGCGCGTGATGCTGAACTCGCGTTTAGGCGCGCGTTGCAAGCCGACGCGACCCTAGTCGAAGCGCGGCTGCGACTTGGCCGACTCTACGAGGTGATCGGCCGACTGAATGAGAGCCAGACAGAATTAGTTCGTGCCGAACGTGATGCGACAAGAGGTAATGACCGTGTCACCGCATATCTGGCCTCCCTCTTTTTGGGCGAACTTCACGACAACGCGGGGCGCATTGCTGAGTCGGAAGCATCCTATCGCTCGGCGATCGCAGGCTATCCAAATGGGATGGCAGCACGCTTCGCGCTAGGCGACGCTCTGTTGAGGTGGGGTCGCGCAGACGAAGCATGGGAAACCATTCGCACCGCGCTCGGTCCCGAGACTCGAACGGCGTTAAGGGATCCGTGGGCGGTATACAAGAGCTTCAGGTATTGGCAGTTTGGGCCTATGTTGGCTTCGATGCGGCAGCTAGTCTCCCATTCGCCGCTCGGAACGCAGTCTTCTGGACTTGAGCATACCCTTGTCGACTCCTCCGGCCTTCAGCTCGAGACCACGCTCCACCCTGCATCGATTCCAGTTTTCAAAGGTGGCATCGAGGGGATACGCGTTGACGCTCTCGTCACGGACGATGACGGCGCGGTCGAAGGTTTGGCTGTCGACGATTTCATCGTCACGGACAACCAAATTCGCCAGCGCATCACTCAATCCACAACAGCCGGGTCCCTCTCCTTAGCGGTTGTGTTGGATGCCAGCGCGAGTCTGAGCGGCCCAGATGGCATCGCCTACCTGAAGACCGCCACAGAGGCGACCTTGCGCGGGCTCACGGATGTAGATCGTATCGCCGTAGTGTCGGCAGCGGACCGCGTGCACTTGCTGTCCAATCTCGAGCTCAAGGGCGAAGCATTTCGAACCGCACTCTCCGCAAGCCGACCGCGCATCGATGACTTCACGGCTCTCTGGGACGCGGTTCTCGCCGGCAGCAGCCTGGTGGTAAACGCACCTGGCCGACCGATCGTCCTCGTTGTTTCAGACGGCTCGGATAATGTGAGTTGGTTTCCACGTGATCGCACAATGGAGCGGCTGAATCGCCGGGCACTGACTGTAGATACGGTCACAATTCCCGCATGGCTCGATCACCGCATGTGGGACTTTGCATATGGAGACTTCAACCTGCACGATCCCGCCGTTGCCACCGGCGGAGTCGCCTTCGACGTGCAAGATCGGGAATTAGCCGCAAAGCTCGCTGCGCGCTTCGAGACCCTCCGTCACAGCTACATTCTCTTCTACACCCCCGAGAGGACGGTGCCACAGAAGGATGGCTGGCATGACATCAAGGTCTCACTGCGACCCGGACTCAAGGGCAAGGTGCAGGCGCGGCCGGGGTACTACGAACTCAAGAGACGTTAGGTTACGAACGTGCCTCCACTCGAATTGCTGACGGGAAGTGGCCGCTACGTTTCCGCCTGGTGTATGCGAATCTAGCGCTTTCAGCGGGTTCGGCGATTTGAGCGAAAGCGGCCCGCCTAGAACCGATCCTGAAAACAGTGACTAACTTATTTGTATTCAATGATTTAGTGGCGGAGAGGGAGGGATTCGAACCCCCGCTACGGTTTCCCGTAGAGCGGTTTTCAAGACCGCCTGTTTCAACCACTCACACACCTCTCCCACGGTGATCGTGTCCAACCTGACCAGGGGAGTCTATAGGGCAGTTGGATTTGGCCCAAGTCCAAACCAACGACCGGCCCGGGTGATTTCCGGCGCCGGATTCCTTGCGAAGCTCACCGGAAACTCTGAGTCACCCGAGCAATCCCGTTGACCGTAACGACGACCCTCTGCCGCCGTTCGCCGTACTGCGGATGCGTGAAGACGACCTCGTGGGAGCCAATCGGCAGCGGCAAGTTCGCGATCGGCGTCTGCCCGCGGTCCGTGCCGTCAATCGTCACCTGCGCCCACGGAACCGCATTGATGCTCACGCGACCATTGGGGACCGGCACCTTGAGGGTATTCATCCGCCCGCTGGTGATCGCGACGGGAAGCGAGACGCGAAACCCGAGCGCGTCGTTCACGAAATCAAGCGCGTAACGGCCATCGCTCACGGCCAGCGGCGCGGCCGTCGATCCAATCCGCACGCCGTCCTTGAACACTTGCAGCTCAACCGCCGACGTCACGGTGAGTCCGCCAACATGCGGGCCCGCGGCCGGAACCGGCTTTGACACGGCGGCCGGCGGCGCCGGCGTGGGTGACGCAGGCCGGGCGGGTTGCGACGGCACCGGAACGTCAGCACGGCCGGTTTCCCATGATGATGATGCAGGCGGCAGCGCCGCGGCCACCGACAGGTCGGCCGGCCGCGGCTCAACGGCCTCTGTGGGAGTGGCCGGCTTCAGGTACATCAAACCGCCAATCGCGACGCCTTCCGCGATCACCAGGGCGCCGACAATCCCGATTATCACGTTCAGTCTGCGAGCCGGGCTTCGCTCCGCCGGTGGCGGGGCAGGAGCGGGCTCCTTCCGCGGCGGGACCACGGGTGCCGGCGGCGGCAACGGCTCGGCTGCGCGCACCGGAGGCGGCGGCTCTACCTTGAGGACGGGAGCCGGAGCCGGTGGTGGCTCTGCTTTGACGATAAGAACCGGAGCTGGCGCCGGCTCTGACTTGACGATGGGAGCCGGTTCGATCAGTCGCGCACCTACCTCGCTTCGCGCCGGCCGAGCGGCCGGCTCCAGTTCTTCGTCTTCCGACTCGGACGCGAACGCAAGGAGCGCTCCGGCGGATTCAGCGCCCTGGACGCTGACATCCTCTGACAACTCGTCGAGCGCGATCTGCGCGTTCCTGACCGACGCGAAGGGCGTGGCGCCCCGCACCTGCGTCGCCCGCTCGATCCAGCCGCGAACCTTTCGAGCCGCGGCCGGCGATCCGGCGCCGGCCGCGAATTCATCGAGCCAGTCCGGCACACGCGACGGGAAATCCCGCGGCGCGAGCGGACGCGCGAGCAGCAGCGACAGCGTCAGATAGCCGAGCTGCATCAGATCGGTCCAGTGCGTGAATTCCAGCCGCTCGACGTCGTCGGGCACGACGATCCCGAGCGCGTGAAAATCCGCGCGCGACAGGTGCAGCGATTCGAGCGCGGTCGCGAGCACATGTTCAGTCACGACGTACCGGCCCTGTCGTGTCACGACAATGCGATCGGCCGAGAGCGCGCCATGCACGGCGCCGTCAACCTCGTTCAGCGCGACGAGGGCGCGCAGCACGTCGCGCACGACGCCCAGCGCGAAGGTCCAGCCGTTGTGCGGCCCGATGACATCGACCAGGCGCCTGCCGGTCGGCACGCGGGATTCAAGAATCAGCCCGCCGGCCGTCCGTTCAACGAAGCGCGCGGTAACGAGCGACGGATGCTCCAGATGGCGAAGCGCCTCGACGCGGGCGCGCAGCGCGGACTCGAAGGCCGGCGATTCGGCAAACATCGGCCGGAAGCGAAGGACCTCGCGGCAGGAGTCGGAGCCGGGCTCGAACGAGGCTTCCCGATGGCCCAACGGATCCGAATGACCAGGCAGCAACGCCGGGTGCGGGCGTGGTGCCACGTTCGTGGGCTCCGGCCGTCGGTATCTCAGCGGTTCCGCCATCGTTCAGCGGCCTCTCTTTGTCGCCACTCGGGGCGGCGAAACAGGGCGATAGGAATTCGAGAGCTTGCAAATTTGCAAGGCGGGTACCAACTGACAGCTTTGTTACCGAAGAGTGGTCGCCCGGACAGATGGCAAAAGGTTACTAAAAGGCTGACTTTTGGCGCTGTCTTCAGGAACTCTCCTCAGCCTCAGGGATGACTAACTGGTTGTGGAGGGGCCTCACGAGGCGTAGAGTGGCGGCAGGGAGGGGCCCCCATGACCAATCCGCAGAAGTGCGCCCATCCGGCGTGCGAATGCTTCGTCGCTGCCAAAGGTCCGTACGGTAAATATTGCAGCGAGGAGTGTAAGCGCGCAGGGCAGATCGCCGAGCTCCACTGCAACTGCCAGCACGCCGAATGCCGCACGGCGTCGTACCCGTCGCCCGACGCAACAGCAGCCAGGCCGCCGCTCCATTAACGGCCAGCAGGTAACAGGTAACAGGTAACGGGCGGGACGCGCCTGCAGCCTGCAACCGGTTACCTGCAACCTGCAACCTGTCACCTGCTACCTGTCACCTGTAACCTGTTACCTGTCTACCGCGTGCTTTACAATGTCGGCGCTTTGAAACGGCTTGTGCCGCTGTTGCTCGCGCTCCTCGTTTCCGCGCCAGCTCCGCTGAAGGCAAGCGGCGCACCGCTGGCGCTTCCCGCGGCAACCGCCGATGACGTCGCGACGCCGATTCCCTTTGTCAGCAATGGGTGCAGCGGCTTTCGCGAGGCGCGATTCTTCAGTTGCTGTTACGTTCACGACTTCGCCTATTGGTCGGGCGGCACCTGGAAGGATCGGCAGAAGGCGGATGTGTCGTTGCGACGGTGCCTCAGCGAGATCAGCCACGACAAGCCTCTGGCGTACGTGGCCTTTGCGCTCGTCCGCATGACGACGGTTGGCGGCGCGATGATCGACTTTGGCTGGGGGCGCGCGTGGCGCAGGATCGATCGAGAGCTATATGACCCGATCACAGCCACGCAGCAGCGCGGCCTAGACATCGAGCGCCGGCGCGTGTGCAGCGAGCTGACGCTCGATCCGAAGACCAATCGCTATTACGTGGATCGCGCGGAGCCCCGAGACGACAACCGGCAGCTCCGCCCGAATCAGGCGCGCCAACTCTGCGGCGCCAGCCTGGCCGCGTCCTCTACCTCACGGTAAGAATCGCGACGTTCGAGACGGCGCCGGTGGCATTGCTGACCACCAGGTTGTACGGGCCGGCCATCTCGAGCTTCACCGTGAGCTTGAACGAGTTGGCGTTCGCGTCGCGGACGACGGGATCCATGACCTCGATGCCGAGCGGATCGGTCACGGTGACCTTGAGGTTCGGCCCGAAGTTCTGGCCCTCGACTGTCAGGTCCTGCGGCTCCGGCCGTTTGGAGATGTTCTCCGGCAGGATGCGCTGGATCACGGGCGCCGGCGGTTTTGTGACGCCGCGCGCTTCCACCACGAACGGCGCCGATACGCCACCGTCCGGATTTGTCACGACCAGCGAATATTTGCCCGCCGCACTGATCAAGGCCGACACCTGAAACGAGGTGTTGCGCTGCTGCTGAATGGCGTCGTCCTTCAGTTCGATCGTGCCGCCGGTCGGCGTCGTGATCACGAGCTTCAGCCGCGGCTGAAATTCCTGGCCCGTAATCCGGAGGATCTGCGGATCCTTCGCGGGCACCGGCGTCGCGGGCGCGACGCTCAGGATCAGCGGAGTCGAGACCGCGCGTTGCGCAATCGCCGCCGAGGCGCGCCATCCGAGCAGCGCGCAGAAACCAAGCGCGAACAGGGAGATTCGATGAGAGGTTCGCATCGCAGAGCCCTCCTTCCAAACCGATTGGTCCGGGTCCGCTGTGTACCTTGCAAGATCCGTCCCGTCGTCCCGCGGCCACGGTACGGCAGTTTCCGGGCCGGATCAGGCCATCGGCAGGTAAATCGGGGTGGATCCGGCATCTTCGAACCAGCAGATGCCCTCGTCCACCATGTCGATCTTCAGCACGTACGGAGTCGTTTCCTCGGGCAGGAGGAGGTCCAGTGCCACCGTGGCCGAGGCACCCGCGGCCACCGGCGCGGCGAGCGGCACGCGCGCGAATTCCATGTTCAGCAGCCGGCGATCGCGATTGAGCAACTGGATGCCGACGCGCACGTGCCCGACGGTGTCGCCGCCGCCGAGCCACAGCGTGTCGCCGGTGTTCCGTATCGTCGCGGTCCCCCGCACGCGTGAGCCGGATCGCGAGAGGTTGGCTGTGATGTCGGCCTTGAGCGTGCGGGGCATCCGTGAATCGGTCACGCGGCGGCCCTTGCGGAAGACCAGGATCGGGCGTTCGAACGTGGATTGGATCAGGTACGTGGCCAGGTGGCCGCGCTGATCCTTCTGGTACATCATCCAGTCGTCGGCCGGGGCTTCGACGGCGGCGGACAATTGTTCCGGCGACATCGCAATGCCGGGGACGTAGTGCGGCACGATTCGGATGTCCTGAAAGCCTGATTGCTCACCAAACCGCACGGCATCGAACAGGTGAATTTCCTGTTCCAACACGCCGTGCTGGATCATTTCGGCGCGAGACTTCTCGGCTTCCGAGTGGCCCTCACCGGGCTCCGCCAGGATGAACTGGCCGCCCTCGACGAGCACGCGCGCCGCCTCTCGGAAGACGGCCGGGATGTCCGGCACGTGGTGCAACGCATCCATGACAATGACGGCGTCCATGGATCCGGATGCGACGGGCAAGCGCGTCATGTCGGCGGCGATGAATCGCGCGGTGAGGCCTTTGGCCGCGAAACGCCGCTGGCCGATCGTGAGCAATGACGTTGCCAGGTCAACCGTGAACGGCTGGTATCCGAAGGTCGCGAGCAGCTCGCTGACCCAGCCGGAGCCGCCGCCCAGGTCGAGCACGCGGCCGCCAAACGGCACTTCAAGCTGTTCAGCCGCCACAAAAAACGAGTGGAGCAGCCGGACATTCTGGGCGTGGTTGATGTGGCTGAACGGTTTGGTCAGCAGGTACGACGTCTCGCCTTCGGCGTCGTAGCGTTCGATTTCCGCGGCCGGCCCCATGTAGGGCGCATCGGCGGCCACGCCTGCGAGAAACGCGGCCCACGCCGCCGGATCGGAGCCGCGGGGCGCCCCGGGCGTCTCGGCGGCCCACGTCCGCGCGGCGTTGTTGAGCACACCCGTGTGCGCGGCCGCGAGCGTCTTCAGGAATTCGATTGTGTCTGCTGATTCGCCGATCTTCGACGGCGCCGGAGCCGCGCCCTCGAGGAGAGATCCGAGACTCGTGTTGAGACCGTGGCCGCCCGCAAGCAATGCGGCGGCTGCGGCCAGCCGCTCCGGCCGCAACGGCGCGCGGAGCATGCGCGCGAGCTGCGCGGATCCCGCCGGCGATCGCATTTCGGCAAGCGACAGCGCGGCGGCGACGCGAACAGGCCAGGATCGATCGAACAGCCCGTCGACGATCCGGTTGCGCACGTAGCGCCCCCGATACCCGGCGACCCCAAACCGGCGCCGCCACGACGGAATGCGGCGCACGCCGAATGCCAGCAATCCCTTCCACGCCGGTTCGTCGCGCGCAATTCGTCCGGCGGCAGAGAGCGCCAGCGCCCGCCTCCGCCAATCACCATGCGCGCCAAGCCGCAGGATGTCGCCCAGTGCGGCGGCGCCGCGCGCGGCCAGGTTCTCCAGAGACGATGACGCCGGATGATCGAGAGCCACGTGCGACGGGGAGAGTTTACCAATCGGTTAGAATCCGAGCACCTTGAAGGGCATCATCCTGGCCGGCGGGTCCGGCACGCGACTGTATCCAGCGACGCAGGTCGTTTCCAAACAGCTCCTGCCAATCTACGACAAGCCGCTTGTGTACTACCCGTTGACGACGCTGATGCTGGCGGGGATTCGGGAGATCCTGATCATTTCGACGCCGCAGGATACGCCGCGCTTCGAACAGCTGCTCGGCAACGGGCGCCAATGGGGGCTCGAGTTGTCGTACGCGGTCCAGCCGCACCCGGGCGGCCTGGCGCAGGCGTTCATCATCGGCCGATCGTTCGTTGGATCGGACCACTGCTGCCTGATTCTGGGCGACAACATTTTTTACGGACAGGATCTCGGCGCCCGGCTGCAGCGCGCCGCCGCCAAAACCGGAGGCGCCACGGTGTTCGCGTATCCCGTCCACGATCCCGAGCGCTATGGCGTCGTCTGGTTCGACAAGGGCGGGCGCGCGATCGGGCTCGAGGAGAAGCCGGAGAAGCCCAGGTCCCGGTATGCGGTCACCGGCTTGTACTTCTACGACAATCAGGTGCTGGACATGGCCGCGTCGCTGAGGCCGTCCCCGCGTGGAGAGATCGAAATTACCGACCTCAACCGGCGTTACCTCGAGATCGGCCAGCTGGACGTGGTGACGCTCGGCCGCGGCTTTGCCTGGCTCGATACGGGCACGCACGAGTCATTGCTGGAGGCGTCGCAGTTCATCGCGGTCATCGAGCGCCGGCAGGGATTCAAAGTGGCGTGTCCTGAAGAGATTGCGTACCGCATGGGCTACATCTCGGCCGCGCAGCTCGAAGCGCTCGCGAAGCCGCTGGAAAAGGCGGGGTACGGACAGTACCTGTTGCGCATTCTCACGGACACCAGCAACTGACAACTAACCAACTAACAATGGACAGCAAGACTACTTGCCGGTTGTTGGTTCCGACTTGTTAGTTGTTGATTGCAGTCGCTTTTCCGGCGCCAGATACATTCTGTCCGTTGCCGTGACGTTGAACGCGGTGTAGAACGCGTCGATGTGAGCGACCGGGCCGTTCGCGCGGCTTTGGCCTGTCGGGTACGGGCTCGAGCGTGACAGTTGGCGCGCGTATTCGGGGCGGACTTTTTCGCGCCAGATGCGCGCCCAGCCCAGGAAGAATCGCTGATCGCCCGTCAGGCCATCGATCGCGGGCGCCGCGCGGCCTGCGAGCGATCGTTCGTACGCCCGCCTGGCCACGATGAGCCCGATCAGATCGTTGAAGCTCTCGGTGGTGAATCCCGCGGGAATGCGGCGGCTCAGCGCATCCAGCGCGTGGCCGATCTCGTGTCCGGCGACGGCGCCGATCGCGCCGTAATTGATCGCGTCGTCGGCGCTCAGATCGAAGTACGGCGGCTGGAGGATGGCGGCCGGCAGGATCAATTCGGCCGCCGCCGCGTTGAAAAACGCGTTGACGGTCTGCGGCGGCAGGGGCCATTCGCCCTCGCCGGCCAGGCTGCCGCCCTGGGCCATGCGGCGGTTGTTTTCGAATGTCTGCGTGCGAATCGTGTTGCCGAACATGTCGTCGGCGACAATCGTGAGTCCGTAATAGTCGCGCCACGCCGACGGAGCACCCACGCGCGCCACGACCCGGGCGATGGCGCTTTCCGCGGCGCGCTGGACCGCCCGCGATTCCCAGTCGAGCGACGGGACGATCTGTCGATACGACTGCAGCACCTGATTGGCGATTCGCTGAACGCGCGATTTCGCCGTCGAAGAAAGGTGGTCCTCAACATAGAGGCGGCCCACGGCATCGCCCAGCGTGACGTTGACGCTGGAGACGCCACGCTTCCATCGCGGCCGCGGCTCCGGCTGACCGCCCAGGAACCGTCCGAAGAACTCGTATCGCGCGAGGGTCAGGGCCTCCGTCGTCGATGACGCCATCGCGCTGATGTACCGAGCCGCCAGCCAGGCGCGCCATGTGCTGATCGGAACCGCCGGCACGAGCGCCGCGAACCCGCGGAAGAAACCCGGGTGCGCCACCAGAATCGGAGCCGACCGATCGAGGCCCTGCGGCTTCGCCCAGGCCACCCAATCGAAGCCCGGCATCTCGAGGTTCATGCGCGCGGGAGTCATCAATTGCGCGGCAACCGGCGCCCGATCGGCCGTCCAGGTCTGCAGTCGCGCCAGCGCGATTTCCAGATCCAGCAGCGCCGTGGCATCGGCGTCCGGTGCCGCGCGGCCGGTGAGCGAGAAGATCTGCTCCAGATAGCCGCGATAGTGCGCTCGAATGTCCCGCGCCCGTTCATCGTCCGTCAGGTAGTCATTGCGGTCGAGGAGCAAGCCTCCCTGCGACAGCTGCACCGCGCGCCCGGCGGGATTCTGCGGATTCGGCACGAGGCGGCCGAAGAACGGCCCGGCGATCGTGGTTGCCGTGAGGACGCCGGCCCGCTCCGCAAGTGCTGAGGGCGTGGTGATGGCGTCAATCGCGTCAAGCTGGGGCCGCAGTGGCGCGACGCCTCGCGCCTCAACCGCCGCTTCATTCGTCACGCTGGCGTAGAGATCGACGATCTGCTGCGCCGGCGATCCGCGCCGTGGATGGGTGCGGGCCAGCCGCTCGACGATCGCGCGCACGTCCAGCTCGACTCGGTCGAAGATCGCGGTCGTGGCGTCCTCTTTGGCCCGGTCGGGCGCGATGGTCGTCGCGGCGAGCCATGCGTTGTTCACATACGCGTAGAGATCGTCGGCCGGCCGGACGTTCCGATCGAAGGAGACGGTATCGAGGCCGGACGCCGGCGGCACCTGGCGCGCGCCGGCCGTCTCGATTGCGGCGACCAGCGCCAGCGCCGCCGCGAGCGCGAGGCGCCCCCGGATCATTCGCCCTCGCCGGCCGGGAGCAGCGAAATGCGCGCCTGCTTGACGCCGCGCCCGCTGGTCGATGTGACCTCCGCGCGAACGCGCCGGTACTCGACGACATCGCCGACGACCGGCGTTCGCCCCAGCACGGCCAGCACGAGGCCGCTGACGCTGTCCACCTCGTCGTGCCCCAGATCGAGATTGAAGTGCCGGCCCAGTTCATCGAGCCTCACGGTGCCGGCCGCCAGCACCGAGCCGTCGGGCCTGACCGCGATCGACGGGACGGAGGGCCCCTCATCGATCTCACCGACAACTTCCTCGAACAGATCCTCGAGACTGATGACGCCGGCCGTACCGCCATGCTCATCGATGACCACGGCCAGATGCGCGGACGACCGCTGCATCGTCTCGAGCACGGCATCGAGCGGGGCTGATACCGGGACGACCGGCATCGGCCGCAGATCCCCGGCGCCAACGGACTCATTTGCCAGCAGCCGCCGCAGCAGATCCTTCACGTGCAGCATGCCGACGATGTGATCGAGATCGCCGTCGTAGATGGGATAGCGCGTATGGTGATGCTTCATCAGCGTGGCGCGGATGTCGGATGGACCGGCGCCGGCGGGAATGCCGAGCACCCGCACGCGCGGGACCATGGCTTCGCCGGCTGTCCGATCGCCGAACTCCAGGAGTTCTCGCAGCAACTTGCCTGACTCCGCCCGGATGGCGCCGCCCTCGGTACTTTCTTCGACGAGGATTTGCAGTTCCTCAGGCGTGTAGACCTGATCGGATTCGCCGGGCTGGTGGCGAACTCCCACCAGACGGAGGCCCGCATTGCCGGTGGCATTGAGGACATAGACCAGCGGATAGCAGACCAGGTTCACGAGGCGCATGGGCCAGAAGATCGCGCGAAGCGTGCGTTCCGCGTGCACAATCGCCAGCGCCTTGGGCAGCATTTCCCCGAAGAGAATGTGCACGTAGGTCAGCGCGGTGATGGCGAGGATGCTGGCCAGCGTGTGCGCGGCCACGACGCGCTCGACTCCGCTCAACGCCAGGCGCGGCTCCAGCCAGCCCGCGAGCGTGTGCTCGCCGTACATGCCGAGCCCCAGGCTCGCCAGCGTCACGCCAAGCTGCGCCGTCGCGATGAACTGATCCTGTTTGATCGGGGCTCTCAACAGCCCGAGCAGCCGGCGCGCAAAGCGGTCACCCTGCTTGGACTTGTGCTCCAGCGCGGGACGCGGCGCGCCGACCACGGCGAACTCCGCGCTCACGAACAGCGCGTTGACCACGAGGAGGGCCACGGTTATCAGGATGACCGTCATGTCGCCTTCACCCCAGGCCCAAGGAACTGCGCCAGGACGTCCTGAATCGTGATGAGGCCCGTGACCACGCCGCGCTCGTCCGTGACCATCGCCTGATGGGCCCGGCGCTCGCGCAGCAATGCGATTACACGGTCACCAGGCAACGCGACCGTGACGGTGACAAACGGACGGAGCAGAGACGTGATGGCGTCAGGCGATCCGTCGGCGACGAATCGATGGACGAGGTCCTTGACACGCAGGACCCCGACGACCTGCTCACGCGTGCCGCGGTACGCCGGCAGCCGGCTGAAGGGGCTGGCGGACACGACCTTGAGGATCTCGGTCCATGGCGCGTCGACGTCGATCATGGTCAACTTATCGAGCGGCACCATGAGGTCGCGCGCGGTCACCCGGCTCAGCCTCAACGCCTTGTGCAACCGCTGCTGTTCGTCCGGCTCCAGCAGGCCGCCATCGCGGCTCTCGGCAAAGAGGAGGGCCATCTCGTCGGGAGAATGGAGGTGGCGATGACCCGTCATCGACGCGCCGGCCAGGCGAAGCACGGCGGTGGCCGATCCGTTCAGCAACGCGATGAACGGCTTGAAGGCGACGAGCGACCAGCGCATCGGCAGCACGGTCGCCAGCGCCACTTCGGTCGGATAGCGCAGCGCGAGCGTTTTCGGAATCAATTCGCCGAGCACGACCTGCGTGGATGTCAGCAGCACCAGCACGATGACCGCTGCCGTATTGGCCGCATTTCCGGGCTCGAGGCCGAACAGCGATCCGAGATGCGGCGCGAGCGAGACGGCCGCCACGCTCTCACCGACCGCGCCCAGCACCAGGCTGGCAACGGTGATTCCCACCTGTGACACCGCGACATACCGGTACAAACCGGTGGGATGCTCTACATGGGGCCAGAGGCGCCTGGCCAGCGGGTGGCCGTCCTCGCTGAGCCGCCGGACCCGGCTGCGCCGGACACCCACGGCGCCGAATTCGGCGGCGACATAGAAGGCGTTCGCAAGGATCAGCAGGCCGACAAACAGCCAGACGGTGGGAGACACCGAGGTTAGTCTATGACGGGCCCGCCCGCTAAAGCAGGACCGCCCCGTCCGGTATAGGATTCGACAGGCAATTCAGGACAGGAGGACGATCCGTGTTCAAAGAATTCAAAGCCTTCGTCAATCAGGGTAACGCTCTGGATCTGGCGGTCGGCGTGCTCATCGGCGCGGCCTTCGGCAAGATCGTCAACTCCATCGTCACCGACATCATCACGCCGATCCTGTCGCTGGCGCTTGGGAAGGTGGAATTCAGCAATCTGTACATCCCTCTGAACGGCCAGGCCATGGGAATGGCGCTTGCCGACGCCAGGAAAGAAGGCGCCGTCATCGCTTACGGATTGTTCCTCAATAACGTGATCGAGTTTTTCGTCATCGCGTTCACCATCTTCCTCGTCGTCCGCCAGATCAATAAATGGAGAGGCACGCCGGCGAAGGCATAAGAGCCCGCCGGGGTACGCGGGTGGCGAAAGGCAAACGTCAGAAAGGTCCAAGGCCCGCGGATCCGGCGCAGCCGGAACCGTCCCGGCGCCGGCTTCCTCGCCCGCTGCTCTGGGCCATCGTGACCGCGATCTTTGCTGCCGGAGCGGCCGGCCGGATCGCGACCCTCGATCTCCCACGGTATTCGCAGGGCACCCAGCTCACGACCTCGAGCCGCTGGCACCCGACCGAGTTTCACCGGTTCCTCGAGCAGGACGAAAAGATCTATCTAGCCCTGGTCGAGCAGTTGAACGCCGGGAAGGGCTACACGCTTCAAGGCCATCCGCTGCTGAAAGAGCTGGTCGGTGAGCAGTACGGCTACGAGCTGTTCTTTCATCCGCCAGGAGCCGTCGCGCTGTTCTGGGTATCCCAGCACCTGTTCGGCGAGCGCGGGTTCGCCCTGGCGCAGGTCTTCTCGTACGTGGTGTTTTTCTGGAGCCTCTTCTGGCTGGGATCGATCCTCATCCGGCCGCTCGATGACGTTGCCGCCATCACGCTGGCGATCCTGGGATCGATCACGCCGATCATGGCGTTTGTGGCCGGGCGGTTCTGGCTGGACGCGCCGATCATCGCGTTCTCGACACTGGCGGCGGCGATGTTTCTGTCCGGTGTCGTGCGAGGCCGGCTGTGGCTCGTCGGCGCCGGCGGCGCGGTTCTTGGGTACGCGATCCTCATCAAGCTGACATCCGTGCTCATCGTCCCGGCGTTGATCATGCTGGCGTGGGCGTTGCGGCCGCGCGAGACCTGGCGTCAATACGCGATCTGGGCCGCGCTGCTCGTTGGCGTCGCATTTCTGGTTCAGGTGCCGTGGGAACTCTGGCAATGGCACATCGTCGGCAGTCCATTTCCCTCATGGGCCGGCAAGCCGGCGACGCGGCTGGTGATGTCGAACAATTTCGTGAAGTTCCAGACGATCATCCGTGGTCCCTGGGCGTACGTGCAATTGCTGCCGCAGGTCATCTGGACGCTGATTCCGTCACTCGTGATGTGGGCGGCGGCGCGCCGCGTGCGCGACGTCGGCCGAGTGGGCGGCGGCCTCGTCTGCTGGATCGCGGCCGTTGTCGGCGCGCACATGATCCTGGGCGCGATGGGCTACTCCAAAATTGTGCGCTACATCGTGCTCGTGACGCCCGCCACGTGCATTCTGTTCGCGCTGACGTTTTCGGCCACGATCCAGTCAATCCCGCTGCGCAAACTCACCGCGCGAGCGATGCTGCTCCTCACGCTGGCTCTCGGGGGCCTTGGCCTGGAAGTCGCGCAGGGACTCAAGACGTCGCTGTACGACAACGCCCGCGGCGACATGTTGACACCGCTCCCGGGCATGCCGGGGGTGGATTATTGGGAGACGTGGTGAAATAGTTTCGTCGCCGGCGGGCCGCCCCCGTCTGTGGCGCGCCAGGAGCGGACGGGAACGGCCGGCGAGATCGCGGCACCGGCCACGGCGGGCGCGGCTCCTGGATCGGGGACCTGGGTGTCTGAATTTCGATTGGTCCGCCAATGGGTCACAGCCGATACGCCATTGGCGTAGCGGCGTGCCTCCGCGAGTCCGCTCGTCGCCCGGCAACTACGCCATTGGGGGACTCCCGGTACGCCATTGGCGCACAAGTCAAAAAAAAGATGCGCGAGTCGGGGATCTGAAGCGCCACTGACTCGCTCGCCCACCCGTCACCAGGGCCGGTCCCGAAGCTTTCCACGCGAATCGCGCGCGACGTCTACAATGCAGAACATGGCGGGTCCTTCGACTTCGCCCAGGCCAGCCTCTTCGGCTGCGCTCAGGCCAGGCGCGCGGTCAAAAGGACCGAAGCATCCTGCGCGCACCACGGGCGCGGCGGTGGTTGTGGCCGGAATCGAACACGACCGGCGCGCGCGCATGATCACGCGCATCGGCATCGGCGTCCTGCTGGTCGTCATCGTGACGCTGGTCTGCTTTGTCCGGATTCGACTCGCGAACCTGCCGCTGGAGCGCGACGAGGGCGAGTACGCCTACGCCGGACAGTTGATCCTGAAGGGCGTTCCTCCGTACGCGGAAATCTACAACATGAAGTTCCCCGGCCTGTACTACGCGTACGCCGGGCTGATGGCGATCTTTGGCCAGACGCCGGAGGGCATCCGTACCGGCTTGCTGCTTGTCCACCTGGGGTCACTGGCCCTGCTCTATGTCTGGGGCCGGCGAATCGCCGGGGAAATGGCGGCCGGTATCGGAACCGCGGCATTCGCGCTGCTGGCGCTGGATCGCTGGTCGATGGGCATCTTCGCGCACGCAACGCATTTCGTCGTCTTCTTCGTACTCGCGGGACTCGTGGCACTGCACGACGGCCGCCGTCCCTGGCGCCTGATCGCGGCCGGCGCGCTTCTTGGCATTGCCATCATCATGAAACAACAGGCGATCCCGTTCGCGGCGCTCGGCGTGGCGCTGGCGATGAGAAGTGGAGGCGCAGACGACGCGCGCGTTTCGCCCGGAGGCATACGGCGTGGCCTGCTCGTCGCTGCCGGCCTCGTGACGTCGTTGCTGGCGCTCCTTGTGTGGATGGCCGCGCAGGGCGTCATCGGGCCGTTCCGGCATTGGACGTTTGAATATGCCGTCGCCTATGTCGGCACAACACCCCTGCCGCTGGCGGCGACGATCTTTGGGATGGCCTGGAGCTACATCACGCAGGCGACCGCGTGGTGGTGGTACCTGGGCCTGACCGGCGTGCTCTTCCTGTTCGTGACACGATGGCCGGGCCACACGCGCGTGGCCCTGATCGGCACGCTGGCCGCGGCCGTCCTGTCCATTGTCCCGGGCTACTTCTTCCGGCCGCACTATTTCATTCTGGCCATGCCGATCATCGCGCTACTGGCGGGCGTGGCGTTTGCGTCCGCCGATCGAATCTTTGCCGGCGCGATGAAAGCCGCGACGGCCCGGCTCCTGACGCTCGCGCTGGTTGCCGCGATCGTCGGGGCGCAGGTCTGGAACGACCGCCACTTCCTCTTCGTGATGCAGCCGACCGAACTGATGCGGGCGGTCTATGACACGAATCCGTTCCTCGAGGCGCCCGCCATCGGCCAGTACCTGCGGAACCATACAGGCCCTGAGGATCGCATCGCGGTGCTCGGGTCAGAGCCGGAGATCCTGTTCTATGCCGGCCGGCCGTCCGCGACCGGCTACATTTATATGTACCCGCTCACCGAACGACAGCCGTATGCCGACGACATGCGGCAGGAATTGATGCGGGACGTGCAGCGGGTCAAGCCGCCGTATGTCGTGCTGGTCGATTCTGCGAACTCGTGGGTCGCGACCTTGCAACCGGATACGCGGCTGGTCACGTGGGCCAATACCTTCACCTCCAGTTGTTACGAGCGCGCGGGCATTGTGGATCTGGATCCCGCGGGTGAATCGGTCATCCGCTGGGATGCGGACGCCGACGGCTATCAGCCGAGATTCAAGTCGAAGGTGACGATCTTCAGACGGACAGGGGAGCGGGGCTGCTAGTCCGCCCACGTCCTGTGGGCCGCCGTAATCAGCCGCTGCAGCGCCGGCTCATCGATGTCCTGCAGCGTCTTGACGTGCAGGCATCCGCCCACCGTCTTGTACTTACCGATCTTCTTCAGCAGATCCGGGTGTTTCCGCCACGCGATGTAGAAGACAAACGCTGACTTGCGCGGCGAGAACGCCACCGTGGGCCACTGCGCCTTCCGGCCGTCGGCGTAGGCAATGGTACGGGTGCCGCAGCCGACAATCGCGGGGCCCCACATCGCGGCCTTGTCCCCGGTGGCCTTTTGCAGCATCCCGACCAGCCGTTTGGCGTCCGCGAGCCGGGGCCCGGCGGTGGCTTTCGCCAGGAATCTGGAGACGCTGGCAGTGGTCTTCGCGGTCTGGGGTGTGTAGGCCATGGCCGCGACAGCCTACAACCTTTTTGACGCGTCTGCTCGCGAAAGGGGCTTCCGGCCGCGCCACGTGGACGTCAATACGATCATCAAGTAAGCTCCCCCCGTGCGCACCGACGGCAGCCGCGGTCCCAGCAACACCACGCAGATCTTCATCGGGCTCGCCGCCGGCATCCTGATCGGCCACTTCTGGCCGTCCTCCGACGTCAACGGCACGCACATCGCCGGCTTCGCCGAGCAGATCAAGCCGCTCGCCGACACGTTCCTGCGCATGATCAAGATGATCATCGCGCCCCTGCTGTTCTCGACGCTCGTCGTCGGCATCGCGGGCACGGGCGATCTCAAGGCGATGGGCCGAATCGGGCTCAAAGCGATCGTTTACTTTGAAGCCGCGACGACGGTGGCGCTCTTTCTGGGACTGGGCCTGGTCAACCTGTTCCAGCCGGGAGTCGGCGTGACCGTTCAGTCGATGTCCACGGACACCCTGAAATCCGTGCAGGCCATTCAGGCGCACAACGGCTGGGACATGCTGGTGTCGCTGGTCCCGACGTCCGTGGTGGACGCCATGGCGCGCGGTGACATTCTGCAGCTCGTGATCTTTTCGATCTTCTTCGGAATCGGGCTGGCCGCGGTCGGTGCAAAGGGCAAACCGGTCATGGACGTACTCGAAAGCGTCGCGCAGGTGATGTTCAAGTTCACCGGCTACGTCATGAAGTTCGCGCCGATTGGCGTCATGGCCGCGATCGCCGCCACGGTCGGCAAGATGGGCATCGGCATCCTGTTCACGCTCGGCAAGCTGGTGGTGCTGATGTACGCCGGCCTGATCGTCTTTGCCGTGATCGTGATCGGCGGCGTGTCGTACCTGATTCGCGTGCCGTTCCTCAAGTTCATGCGCGCCATCCGGGAGCCGTTCCTGATCGCCTTCACCACGGCGAGCAGCGAAGCGGCGCTGCCGAAGGCGCTTGAAGTCATGGAGCGGTTCGGCTGCCCCAAGAACATCGTCGGTCTCGTTCTCCCGACCGGCTACAGTTTCAACCTGGACGGAACGACGCTGTACCTGTCGCTGGCCAGCGTGTTTGTGGCCCAGCTCTACGGTGTGCCGATGACGTTCGGCCAGCAGATGGTGATGATGCTGACGCTGATGGTCACGAGCAAAGGCGTGGCGGGGGTGCCACGAGCCGCGCTCGTCGTGCTGACGGCGACGTTGTCTCAATTCCAGCTGCCGCTCGAGGGCGCCGCGATTCTGCTGGCGATCGATCAGATCCTCGACATGGGCCGCACGGCCGTCAACGTGATGGGCAACTGCATCGCGACGGCCGTCGTCGCGCGCTGGGAAGGCAAGCTGGACGATAAGGCGATCGCCGCGCTGTGATGAAGCCATCCGGCGGGCTGAAGCCCGCCGGCTACGACTCCCTATTCGTCCAACCGGCGTGAGTTTGTCTCGTTCATCGGCCACATAATCGCCAGGCCGAGCAGCCCATAGAAGAAGATGTAGTACGCCGGCGCGAGCGGCTGCTGGAGGGTGTCCACGAGCCACGTCGCGACAATCGGCGCCGTGCCGCCGGCCAGCGCCAGCGTGACGCTGTACGCGACGCTCATGGACGTGACGCGCGATCGCAGCGGGAAGATCTCGACGACCATCGCGCCCTGCAGGCCGAGCGCCATGCCGAGCGGGATCGCCATGAAGATCTGGCCGATTGCGAATTCCGTCAGGCTCCCGCCGATCATGAATTTCGTCGCGGAATAGATCAGCGCCATCGTCGCCAGCTGCAGCGTGATCATCAGGCGTCGCCGCCCGATCTTGTCCGACAGCCAGCCGCCCAGGGGCTTGGCGAAGAGCACCGCAAACAGCACCACTGTGTTGACCAGGAGAAACTGATCGGCGTTGATGTCCTGATTCGCCTGGGCGATGGCCTTGCGCCGCTCCACGGCGTACGTGAACGTGAGGTAGTACGCGGCGTTGGTCATCGCGACGATGCCGAAGGTCTGAACAATCGGGCGCCAGTCGGCCGCGAGGGACTGCAGCACCGGCGTCCGCATCTGCGCGGCCTTGACCCCCTCCTCGGTTTCCTGAATGCCCCGGCGCAGGTAGTAGCCGGCAATCATGAACAGCACGCTGGCGACGAACGGAATGCGCCAGCCCCAGAGATCGACGTCGGCCGGCGCCATCGTGTGGTTGATCAGGTACGCGGTGCCCGATCCCAGGATGAAGCCGAGCGTCGTGCCCGCGGCCGTCGAGCTGCTGACCAGGCCGCGCATCAGCGGCGACGATCCCTCGGTGGTGTACACCATCGATCCCGTGAACTCGCCGCCAAGCGAGAAGCCCTGGATCACGCGCATCAGCATCAGCAGGACCGGCGCGGCGATGCCAATCGTGGCATACGTCGGCAACAGGCCCAGCACGAGCGTCGCGCCGCCCATCAGGGCAATGGACAGCGTCAGCAACGCGCGCCGGCCGATGCGATCGCCGACGCGGCCCAGGACGATGCTGCCGACCGGCCGCGCAAAGAAGCCGAGCGCGAACGTCGCATACGCCGAAAACGTCTGGACGGCCGGGTCGGACTGCGGAAAGAACTGGTGGCCGATGTTACTGGCGAAGTAGCCGTACACCGCAAAGTCGAACCACTCCAGCACGTTGCCGATGAGGCCGGCCAGCGCCGTACGGACGGGTGACTGCCTGGTCGCTGAAATTCCGGACATAGATCTCCTGCTGTCAGTCGCTGAGCGCGCGTCCTCGTGTTTCGATAATCCAGGGAAGAATCAACAGGCCGGCGGCAGGTATGAATCCAACGTAGAACAAAGTGACGAGCGCCGCGCCCCGGGCCGCGGCTTCACCAACGATAAACGGGCCGGCGGCCGCGACGATGCGGCCCACGTTGTAACAGAACCCCGCGCCCGTTCCGCGCAGCCGCGTGGGGAAGAGCTCCGGCAGGTAGTACGTGAAACTTCCGAACACGCCGAACACGGTCAGGCCGATCAGGAAATACATGCGCAAGCGGACTTCCGGCTCCAGATTGAGACCGAACGTGGCGAGGATGGCCGCCGCGGATCCCGCGAAGTAAATGCCGAACATCGTCCGCCGGCCGAGGTATTTGGCAAACGGCACGGTCAGGAGCGTGCCGAGCAGCCCGCCGAAATTGAAGTAATTCGTGGCCAGAGACTTCCACGATTCGATCAGCGATCGGGTCGCCGACGCGTCCAGGCCGCGCAGACCACCCTCCGCTTGCGCCAGGTTCGCCGCCACAACAGGAATGAACGCGTTGCAGCTCCACCACATGAGCAGCGCCGTGACCGCGGCGAAGAATCCCGATCGCACCAGCGGCAGGTTCTCGCGCTTGAACAATTCGGACACTCGGGCGGGAGCGACCCGCTGGTGGACGTTCTTCCAGCGCTCGGGCTCCTTGACCCACACACGGACGAGCAGCGCGACCGCCGCCGGGATCAGGCCGCACGCAAAGACCCAGCGCCACGAGGTTTCGGGCGAATCCAGCAGCCAGTGCCCGGCGATCACCTTGTTGACGTAGTTGGCCGCGAGCAATCCCAGCGGCGCCGACGTGTACAGCAGCGCGCCGGCTTCCAACCGCCGTTTCTCCGGGACGGTCTCCGCCACCATCGCCGCGCCGGCGGCCCACTCGCCGCCGATGCCCAGGCTGGCGATGATTCGGAACACCACCAGCATCCACATGTTCGGCGCGACCGCGCAGAGCGCCGTGCCCAGCGCATACATCAGCATCGTCAGCATCAACGTGCGCGTGCGCCCGATCCGATCCGCGATCCAGCCGAAGACGATGCCGCCGACCGCCCACCCGATGAGCAGCAGCGCCGTGAGACGTCCCGTCCACTCGAGCGTGGCGGAACGCGCTTCAGGGCTCCCGATCGGCAGCCCGAGCAGCGTCGGCACGCAGTTGGGCGCGACGAAGTTGAAGAGCAACCCGTCGAAGACATCGAAGCCCCAGCCCAGCCAGGCGGCGAAAATCACCATCCACTGGTATCCGTTCATGCCCCAAAGGGTGGGGGCCGCCGCAGCCGTTTTGTTCATTGCCCGCACATTCTATATGCGGGGGGACTTCGTCCCCGCCGCACCCCCCTTACGAGCTCACTCGTGCGATTCGCCTCCTGTGAAGGGCGCACAGGCAAATCGCACTCCGTTCGCTCGGGCGCACTCGCTGCGCTCGTGCGCCTTCGAAAGGCGGCGCAGCCCATGGCGACAAAAAGGGCGTTATGCTTTGCGAGTCCGTATCAGCATTCCTGGCAAGGAGCCGGTCGTGTCCTATTTCTCACGCTCCCAGCGGTCGGGCGTCGCAGCTGTCGCGATTGGCGCCGGTTTTCTCATGTTGTCCCTGGGCCTGCGCGCCGCGCAGGCGCCCGCCGGCGGAGGCGCCGGGGCGCTCGTGCCGATGACCGCGAGCACGATTCTGCGCAATCCGGACGCCCACATGGGCGAGCGGGTCTCGATGATGGCCACCGTCGAAGCCATCGTCTCCAAGACCGCGTTCACGATGGACCAGGATGGGACCAAGTCCACCGGCCAGGAACTCCTCGTCCTGGCGCCCAACCTGACGGCGGCGCCCGACCGCAACGCGTACCTGACCGTGCAGGGCGAAGTCATGAAATTCGACCCGGCCGAGCTGGCGAAGAAAGCGCCCACCTATACGCTCGATCTTCCCGCCGACATTCTCGAGAAGTTCCGCGGCAGGCCGTGCGTACTGGCCACGGCCGTGGTGACGAACAAGCTCGTCGATCTCGAGAAGAAACCAATCGTGCCGATGACCCCGGCCGAGCTCGCGTTCCAGAAACTCATGACGACGATCCAGGCGTCATTCCCCGCGGTCCGGGCCGGCCTGGATCAGCCGAACGCAGCGACGGCCCTGAAAGATCAGGCGGCCGCGGTCAAGAAATCGTTCATGGATGCACAGGCCTACTTCGGCGCCAACGGCCCCGCCGGCGCAGCGAAACTGGCCGGCGATGCGCTCGCATTTGCGACCACGATCGATGACAGCCTGACCGCGGGCAAGATCGAGGACGCCAAGACCGCGGCGACGGGCCTGCAGCAGCTCTGCGCGACGTGCCACGGTCAGTTCCGGGAGCGGCTGGACGACGGCAGCTACCGCATCAAGAGCGGGGGATAGACAGAGTTCTTGTCGGTCCAACGAACGCGCTCGCGAACGGAGCGCGACTTGGCTGAGGGCTTTTTTTGAAGAGCCGAGTCGCGCGAGAGAGCGAGTAGGGGGTCCGGGGGCGAAGCCCCCGGATTAAGTTACGGCGCGCAGCTCGCGCACTTGTTGTTGTTCTTCGCGCCGAGACTCACCAATAGCGCAATCGTGTCCGGGTACGGCGAAATGCGCGAGACCGGTCCGTTCGCCATGTCCGCGGTCGTCTGGCCGCGGCGGCTCACCGCTTTGACGTCCGCGCCTTTCGAGACCAGGTATTTGATCAATTCGTTGTCGCCGCGCGCGGCCGCGTGATGCAGCGGCGTATAGCCGCCGTCGTCCCGCGCGTTGACGTCCATGCCGAGATCCTCCACGAGATACTTCACCGCCGCGAGCCAGCTGTCGGGAGCGTGACGATGGGAGTTGCCGGCGTAGCCTTCGCCGTATTCGGCGCCGGCCGCGGCATGGAGCGGATAGACGCCGGGGCCGCCCGCGGGAACCGAAGGCAGGCCTGAGGGATCGAGCGCCGGCGATCCACCGCCTTCGCCGGCCGCGCCGCCGCCGCCACCACGTCCGCCGCCACCGCCGCGTCCGCCACCGCCGCCGCCACGACCCGCGAAGGCCGCGCCGCCGCCGGCCGCACCCGCACCCGCACCGGCACCCTGCGCGCCGGCCGCTTGAGTACCGGCCGCGGCCTGCGCGCCCGGTTGAGCCGGTGCCTGAGCACCCGCGGCGCCTGCCGCGCCGCCGCCCGCGGCACCGCCCGCGCGGCCACCGCCGCCGGCTGCACCGCC
Source organism: Vicinamibacterales bacterium (assembly GCA_036274235.1). Taxonomy (GTDB): domain Bacteria; phylum Acidobacteriota; class Vicinamibacteria; order Vicinamibacterales; family SCN-69-37; genus DASUGC01. The sequence goes on along the minus strand of DASUGC010000013.1, from coordinate 8,251 downwards.
ACCGCCGCGTCCACCGCCGCCGCCGGCCATGGTCGGGATGTTCGGATCGGCGCCGTACTTCACGAGCAGTTTCATCGCGTCAACGTCCGTGCCGTACGCCGCGCGCCAGAAGGCCGTGGAGCCGGTGACGTTCGACAGGCCGCAGTTGCCGTTGCCGCAGTCGCTGTAGACCATGTACCAGGGATGCGCCTTCACGCGCGCGTCCGGATCCGCGCCGGCTTCGAGGAGCGCCTTCATCACGTCCAGGTACGTGGCCTTCTGATAATCCATTTCCTGCGGCTGCGGGTATCGCGTGCGCGGCTGCCATCGCGTGTTCACCGCTTCCCACAACGGCGTCACGCCGTACCCGTCGTTGGCCGTGTTGACGTTGGCGCCCTTCTCGACGAGGAGCATGGCGAAGTCGAACTGGCCGTTGATGAGCGCGACGAGCAGCGGCGTGTTGCCGTCCGCGGATCGCTGATTGATATCGGCGCCGGCTTCGAGCAGCGCCGTGCCGATGGCGGTGAAGCCTTCACGCGCGGCGTGATGCAGCGCGGTCAGTCCGCCTTTGGAATTGCTCGAGAGCGCGGGGCCTTCGGCGTTCTGCTGGTCGGTCTGCGTCTGCGCGCCGCCCGCGCCGCCGTACTGAGCCGCGCCGGTTCCGCCGCCGGGCTGCGGCGCGGCCGCGTTACCTGCGGCGCCCGCATTGGCCGCGCCGGCTCCGCCGCGTCCACCACCACCAGCCGCGCCGGCGCCACCGGCCGCCGCGCCTCCACGTCCGCCGCCGGCGGCCGCCGGGGGCGCGGGCATCTTGCCCGTCGCGTAGAACTCACGCGCGGCTTCCACCGCGATCTGTTCCTGCGCGGCCGTCGGCTGCTGGCCGGCCGGCACGATCGCGGCAAGAATCTGGCGGCGCAACGTCAGGCTCTGGCGATCCATCGCCGACTGCTTGGACAGGTCCGTGGCCTTGGTCGCGATCTTCACGTCCGCGCCGCGCTTGATCAGCAGTTTCACGGCCTCGAGCTGGTCCTGCGCGGCGGCGAAAATGAGCGGCGTCTGGCCGTTTTCGCTTTCGCGCGCGTTGACGTCCGCTTTGGCGTCGAGCAGGGCGTTGATCGCGTCCACGCTTCCGGCTTCGGCCGCCAGGTGCAGCGGGGTCGTGCCGGCCACGGTGGTGGCGCTCACCGGGGCGCCGCCCTTGATCAGCGCGCGCACCGCCGCGCCGTGACCATTGCGCGCCGCGAGATGCAGCGGCATGTAACCGCCCAGCCGCGTTACGGCCGCCGCATTGGCGCCCGCGCGCAGCAGCGTCTCAGCCATGGCGGCGTCGCCGCGTTCGGCGGCCCAGTGCAGCGGGGACATGCCATCGGCCTGCGCCGTGCTCGCGTCGGCGCCCTTCGTCAGGAGCGCCCGCACGGCCGCGAGATCGCCGCGCTTCGCGGCATCGGCGACGGGCGAGGAGGTTGCGGTCTGTGCCGCGAGCGTTGCCGCAAATCCGACCGCCACCAGTCCACCGAGCAGGATTCGTGATCTCATAGCGTCCTCGAGAGAAGCGTTAACCATGAAGCGCATGAAGGGCATGAAGCGGTTTTTCGAAAACCAAAGAACATTTTCATGTTCTTCATGACCTTCATGGTTGAAGCTGTTGTTACATCGTCAGCGCCAAAGCGCCCGTGCTATCCCCGAACGATTTGACATCGTCCATGCCGAGCACGTGCATCGCCGAGAGCAGGGCGTTGGCCATCGGCGTGCCGTCTGCGGCCTTGATGTGCTGGCCGCCCTCGAGCCGGCCGTTGGCGTGGCCGAAGAACGCGAGCGGGCAGCGGCGATGGTTGTGCAGGTTCGAGTCGGCCATCGGCGAGCCCCAGATGACGAGGCTCTTGTCGAGGAGGCTCTGATCGCCTTCCTTTGACGCCTTGAGCTTGTCCAGCAGGTACGTGAGCTGGCCCGTGCGGTACTTGCAGATCTTGTTGAACTCGACGACGCGCGCTTCAGAGCCGCCGTGGTGCGAGGCCGGATGGAACGGCTGGCTCGAGCCGCTTTCGGGAAAGACGCGGCTGTCGGCGTCGCGGCCGATCTTGAATGAAATCACGCGCGTGAGGTCCGCTTCGAGCGCAAGGACCTGCACGTCGAACATGAGCTTCATGTGCTCGGAGAACGAGTCGGGCACGCCGGCCGGCGCGTTGGGCAGCTCGCGCGGCTCGCCGCTGTTGTTGCGCGCCTCGACGGCCGTGATGCGCCGTTCGATTTCCGAGACGTTCTGCAGGTATCGATCGAGCCGCGCGCGATCGGTCGTGCCGAGCGTCTTGCGCATCGAGACGACTTCCGCGTTGATCCAGTCCAGGATGCTCTTGCGCGCGAGGGCCCGCGCCTTGCGCGCTTCGGGCGTGCCGCCGGCGCCAAAGAGCATGTCGAACGCCACGCGCGGATCGCGAATCATCGGCAGCGGCTCGTTGGGCGACGCCCAGCTGATCGCGTCGATGTACACGCACGAATAGTTGTAGGTGCATCCGCCGGCCTGATCGAGGTTCTCGATGCAGAACTGCATCGACGGCATCGGCGACGCCTGGCCGAAGCGCTTGGCGTACATCTGATCGAGCGACGTGCCGGCCCAGATGTCGGAGCCCTGCGTCTGCTTGGGATGCGACTGCGTCAGGAACACCGCGGAGGAGCGGAAGTGGTCGCCGCCGATTTCCGGCGCGGCAAAGGCCTCGGCCATCCGCACGTCGGTGTTGGAGATGATGGTCATGTCCTTGCGGAACGGCTCGAACGCGGACATCGAGCTCTCCGGCACCATCTCGTAGTCGCGGCCGGTCTTTTCCGGCGCCCACAGATACTTGCTCGCGCCAAGCACATTGCAGCCGGCCTGGCCGTGCACTTCTTCGATGCAGATGAGCCGCGTGGGATCGGCAAGGGCTTCACGCTTCGCGCGAGCGGCCGGAACCATCGCGTCCAGGAATGGCAGCGCCATGGAGGCGCCCATGCCTCGCAGGAAGGTGCGGCGGGGGAGATGCTTGCCGGTGATGAAGTTCATCGGAATCCTCTCTGGTTGACTTACTTCTTGATCGCGGCCGTTCCACGTGCGGCCGGGACTGGATCGTTTACGGGTTCCGCGATCCGCATGCGGAACGCATCGCTCTTGATCACGCCGAGAATGATGGCCTGAATCTGATAGCCGCCGGGCTCCGTCGCGCGCAGGATCGCGCGGATCGCGGGCTGGTCGAAGTACTCGACGCGGCGGCCCAGCGCATAGGCCATCATGTTTTCCGTGAACGTGCGCACCAGCGGCACGGGCCGCTTGAGGAGCACGGCCGACAGCTCCGAGGGATTGGTGATCTCGGTGCCGTCGTAGAACGTGCCGCGCGTGTCGAGCGGCATGCCGTTTTCCCGCGCGCGCCACTTGCCGGTCGCGTCAAAGCCATCGAGCGCGAGCCCGATCGGATCGATCACGCGGTGGCACGAGTTGCACGTCGGATTCTTCCGGTGCATTTCCATGCGCTCGCGCGTGGTGAGCGGCCGGCCGCTCACGCCTTCCGCCGTCTGTTCCAGCGGCGGCACGGAGCCGTCCATCGGCGGCGGTGGCGGCGGCGACCCGAGCAGCACTTCCATCACCCACTTGCCACGCAGCACGGCCGACGTGCGGTTGGCGTACGACGTCTGCACCAGCACGCTGCCCTGGCCGAAAATGCCGCGCCGGCGATCGTCGGGATACGTGACGCGGCGGAACTCGTCGCCGGCCACGCCGGGAATGCCGTAATGCTTCGCGAGGCGCTCGTTCACGAACGTGTAGTCGGCGCGCAGCAGGTCCAGCACGCTCTTGTTGTCGCGCAACAGCGAGAGGAAGAAGAGCTGCGTCTCTTCCTTCATCAGATCGCCCAGCTGCAACTCGAAGTTCGGATAGACGTTCGGATCGGGATGGACCTTGTCCACGTCCTGCAGCCGGAGCCACTGGCCCGCGAATCGCGGACCGAGCGCATCGGCGCGCGGATCCGCGAGCATCCGTCGCGCCTGCCGCTCGAGACCGGCGGCCGTCCCCAGCTCGCCGCGCAACGCGGCGTCCATCAGGGCCTTGTCCGGTGGCGTCGCCCACAGGAAGTACGACAGCCGCGACGCCATGTCCACGTCACTGACGCGATAGAGCGCGCCGGCTTTCACGCTCGCCGGCGGCGCCTGTTCGATGCGGAAAATGAAGTGCGGGCTCGCCAGAATCGCTTCGAGCGCCGATCGGACGCCGATTTCGAATCCGCCTTTCGCCGCGCCCTGGTCGTAGAACTTCAGGATGGCGTCGATCTCGGGGGTGGTCGCGGGCCGGCGATACGCGGCGCTCGTCAGGCGCGCGACGATGGTGCGCGCGCAGGGCCGCTCTTCGGCCGCCGACGTCGGCCGGCACGTGAAAATCTTCCGGCGGCTCGCGTTGTCCGAAATGCCCGTGGGATTGAACGGGCCATGGACGACGAGGTCGCGGAGGTGGGGCAGGGTCGTGATGCCGGCGCCCCCCGAGCCGCCGCCCGCGAACGACCAGTCGTGCGGGCGAATGAGATCTTCATACGGGCCGTCGAACCGGCGCACGAACGCGGCGGACAGATCGTACTGGCCCGCCTTGATGCGCACGCGCTCGCTCTTCATCGGCACCGCCTCGCGGTTGTCGGCCGATTGCGACGGCAGCTGCTCGTACCCGACCAGCGCGATGCGCTCGCCGTTGAGCGAAATGTCCACGTCCTCCATGCGCGTGTTGTTGCCGCCGGTCAGCGAAATCGTGAACCAGTATTCGGCGTCCACCGGGAAGATGTGCTTCACCGCCATGCCGCCGCGCGTGCCGATCGGCGTGCCGGGGATGTGATCCCATGGATGCTGGGACAGGTAGCTCGGGTTCGTGTACGTGCGGTTGACCGGCGGCGCCTGGCGATCGCCCACGGCGAGCCGGCTGATTTCGCTGGCGGCGTTCAGATACGACTCGAGCAGCGTCGCGGAGATCGTCTGCTCGTCCGCGATGTTGTCGAAATTCGCGCTCTTCTGATCCAGTGGCAGCCACAGGCCGGGATCGACGTCCAGATCGAGGATCGCCTGGATCGAATTGCGATACTCCGTGCGGTTGAGACGCGGGAACGTGTGGACGCCCGGATTCGGGCGGGCGAGCGCGGCGGCGTCGGCTTTCGCTTCGAGCGTCGAGATCAAGCCGGCGAGCGTCGCGCCGTCGGGGCGCTCTTCCCCTGGAGGCGGCATCATGCCGGCCTGGAGTTTCCGGATCATCCTTTCGAGCAGCTCCGCCTGGTCACCCGCCTTGGCGAGATCCAGGTGCTCGAACGACACGTTCCCCTTCTTCCGGGCGTCGTCGTGGCAATCGACGCAGTACGTATCAATGACTTTGTTGTAGTCGCGAGGAGCGGAGGTTGCGGCGGGCGATGACGTGGCCGGCTTCGGCACCTGCGCGGCCACGAGGCCGGAGCGCAGGCCAATTGCCGCGGCGAGCACACCAGCCCCCAGCATGACGACAGGCACGTGGCGCATGATCGAGGTAAATATACTGCCGCTGAGGCCGTTTCGCTTCCCTGGGCCAGGCATCTTAAGGAATCGCGGCGACCCGCAAATCCGTCAAAATGGGCCTGAATCGCCCGATCACCGTTCCGAGCCGGCGGGCTGGTCCTGGGGGCCTGTCTGGTAAAAACGATCCGGAGAGGGCTTTTCCCGGCGCAGGAACTCTGAACCCAGACGCGTTTTGACAAGCTCCATATACCGCCGCTTCCGCCCGATGAACTCCCGTTCGTTGTAGATCTCCGCGAACAGCCACCGCAGCCCGGATTCGAGATCCTCGACTGACATGTGTCTGGGTTGGTAGTTCACGTCAAACAACGTGCATCGGTCCCAGTACTGCTCAGAGAGCAGCCGCCCCTCCCGCTGCAAGCGGCGATAGAGCGGCGTGCCGGGGAACGGCGTCTGAACGGTCACCTGCACTTCCAGCAGGCCGGACTGTTTCACGAAATCACGGACGGTTTCGAAGATCGCCGGCGTGTGATTGTCGAGGCCCAGGATGAAACAGCCGTTGACCGTAATGCCGCGCGCCTGCATGCGGTCGATCGCCTGCAGGTACGCACCGCTGCGCTCCCGCTTCCAGTTGTGCGGATCCAGGCCCTCGAGGCCGGTCGCTTCCGGACTCTCGAGGCCGATCAGTACTTGACGGCACCCGCTTTCAGCCAGCAGATCGATCAACTCCTCGTCGTCGGCGATCGAAATGTCGGTTTCGGTGAACCAGCGGATGCCCAGCGGCGTCACGGCGCGCAGGAACGCCTTGCCCCACTTCTTGTTCACGAATGTGTTGTCATCGGCCAGCTCGAAGAAGGGCTGCCGGCGCACGTCCAGCGCCGCGCGGATTTCCGCGATCACTTTGTCCACGGACTTCTGCTGATAGCTCGACGTCAGCCGGATGCTTGCCGCGCAGAATTCGCAGTCGAGCGGGCAGCCGCGCGACGTTTGTACGGTCATCCGGTTGTACGGCCGGCCGGCAATCAAATCGAACCGCGGGACCACGTAGTTGGGATCGTCGAACACGCGCGCCCGCAGTCCCTCGTAGCGCGGTTGCAGGCGGCCGTTCTGAAAATCGCGGACGAGCGCCGGCCACGCGCCTTCAGCGCCATAGAGGACGATGCTGTCGGCGTGCCGCGCGGCCTCGTCTGGCATCAGCGACACGTGCAATCCGCCGAGCGCCACCGGAACGCCGGCGGCACGATAGCGATCGGCGAGCGCGTACGCTTCATTGATCTGCGCCGTGAACGAGGAGATGCCCACCAGATCGAATGGCTCGAGTGCCGTGTCAGGCGTGACTTCGGAGATCTCGCGGTACTCGACATCGCAGTCCGGCGGCGTGAGCGCGGCGACGGTGAGCAGGCCGAGGCTGGGCAGTGACGCGATGACCTGGCCGCGGCTGACGAACTGCGGCAGCGTGACGCCCAGGCGCGCGAGTTCGGCGGTGCGCACGCGCACGCCGCTCATGGCAATCAGGCCAATCCGCACGTTATGCCGCCTTCCGCGCGCGGACGGCGTCCGCAATGCGGCCGATCGTGCGCATGTGTATGAGTTGGTCGTCAGGCAGCCTGATGCCGAAGTGCTTCTCTACGCCCGCGAGCATTTGCAGGCCCTGCAGGCTGTCGATGCCCAACACCTCCACGAGGTCGTCGTCCGCGCTGACGCTGTCGATTGAATGACGCGTGACGCTTTCGATCAGAGAGCGGACGTCCGTCTCGATGTCGTCTGAAGCCAGGCTCGTCATGACAGGCGCTCCTGCAGTCGGATGTCATCGGCCAGCGCGCGCCGGCGGATCTTGCCGGCGGCGGAGCGAGGGAGCGCGTCGCGACGATGCGCGAAGCCGGCGATACGAAGGCGCGCAGGCGCCGCCGCTCGCAGCGTCGCGACCTCCCGTCGCAAGACGTCGGTTGGCGTGCTGTCTGCCGGCACGATCACGAGCGTCGGCTCGTCGTTGCCGTCGGCGGCCTGGACCGGCACCACGGCGAACTCCGCGAAGAGCGGCGACGCATAGAACGGCTCGATCTCGTCGGGATAGATCGTTTCGCCCGCCGACGTGACCATGGCCTCCTTGATTCGGCCGGAGATGAACAGAAATCCATCGGAATCTATCCGGCCTCGATCGCCGGTGCGGAGCCAGCCATCGGCGAAGGCTTCGGCCGTGGCCCGATCGTCGGCGGCGTAGCCGGTCATCGCCGCCGGAGACTGCACGAGGATTTCGTCGTCGGTGCCGATGCGGACGTTCACGCCAGGCAAGGGCCGGCCGACCGATCCAGCCGGACAGTCGGCAGCTCGACCCATCGCGACGACGGGCCCGGCTTCGGTGAGGCCATAGCCGAGATCGAGATCGATTCCCGCGAACGCCAGCACGTCGGTCCATGCGGGATCCGACGCGGCGCCGCCAAGCGTCACGACGTGAAAGGCCGGGCCGATGATGTCCCGGATGGCGGCGTTGATGCGGGCACGTTCGGACGCGTCGAGCGCGCGCACCGCCGCCGCGAGTTCCCGCGCAGTCATCGAAGGACACGACTGATCGAGCACGCCGCGATCGGCCAGCGTGCCCACGACTTCTCGAACAATCGCCTGGAGCAGAGCGGGTACCAGGATCATGCGCGTAACCGCCTGCGTTCGCATCGTCTCCACGAGGCGGTTCGGCAGCAGCGCTCCGGCATAGACCACGCGCGCGCCGGCCGAGAGCGGCGCGAGCTGGCCCGCCACCAGTTCGTACGCGTGTGAGGGCGGCAGCGTGGACAGT
>DASUGC010000012.1:0-12742 GCA_036274235.1 Vicinamibacterales bacterium | reverse complement strand
CGGCCAGGGCCGAGGCGGTGGACGCGGCGGCGGTGGCGGCGGTTGTTCGGTCGAACAGCCGGGCGCGACCGCCGGCGGTGGTCGCGGCGGTGGCGGTGGCCGGGGCGGCGGCGCCGGCAACAACGCCGCGCTCGACGCGCTGACACCGGAGCGCCGCGCCCAGTACGATCGGCGCATGATGGAGATCAACGCGCGCTATCCGACGCCGCCGCGCGCCAACGTCAAGGACTTCGTCGATCACATTGACTACCTGGTGAAGTACATCGGCATCGATCACGTCGGCATCTCCTCCGACTTCGACGGCGGCGGCGGCGTGGACGGCTGGAACAGTGCGGCCGAAACCTTCAACGTCACGCTCGAACTGGTGCGACGCGGCTATACGGAAGAACAGATCGGCAAAATCTGGAGCGGGAATCTGTTGCGCGTGTGGACCGAGGTCGAGAACGTCGCGAAGCAGATTCAGTCCGGGCAGATCAAGTAAGTAAGCCCCGCGCGGTACCAGCACGTGAGCGTCTTCTCCGAGGCGCTGGCGTACGAACGATTCATGGGCCGGTGGAGCCGCGCGCTCGCGCCCCTGCTCGTGCGGTTCGCGGGTGTGCGCGACCGTGAAGCGGTGCTGGACGTTGGTTCAGGCACCGGCGCGGTAGCCGCCGCGGTGCTGCACGCGGCGCCGTCGGCCCGCGTCACCGGCATCGACCAGTCTGCAGCCTACGTCTCCCTGGCGCAGTCCCGGTACGGAAGTCCCGGCGTCACGTTCGAAGTGCTTGACGCGCAGCAGCTGCGATTCGAAGCAGCGAGCTTCGATCGGACCCTGTCGCTGGTCGTCCTGAACTTCATTCCCGATGTGCGCAAAGCGCTGGCGGAAATGGCGCGCGTCACCAGACCGCAGGGCACGATTGCCGCCGCCGTCTGGGACTACGGCGACGGCATGGAGATGCTGCGCGCGTTCTGGGACGAGGCGGTCGGTCTGCGCCCGGCAGACACGCTAAAGGACGAACGCCACATGAAACTCTGCCGGCGCGGCGAACTGGCAACGCTGTGGCGCGACCAGGGCCTCCAGGATGTCGCCGAAGAGACGCTGACGATTGAAACCCGTTTCGCGTCCTTCGACGACTACTGGTCGCCGTTCCTTGACGGCCAGGGCCCCGCCGGCGCCTACACCGCATCGCTCGCGCCGGACCATCGCGAAGCGCTCCGGATGCGGCTGCGGAACCGCCTCGTGGGCGACGGGCCCGATGGACAAATCACCATGCACGCCCGCGCCTGGGCGGCGCGCGGACGGGTTCCGTAAGTTCGGCGTTTGGGCGGGGCTGCTAAGCTAAGACCCCACTCGATAGATCAACGCATCGGGCAGCGACCCGTACCACGGGTAGATGTATCGATTCCCCGGAAAGCGCCGGAAATGGAGGTTCTCCCGGTTCTCCCAGAGGGTTTCCGGAATGCGCGCCATCAGCGTGACCGGCACCCGCTCCTCGCCGAGCTGCGCGATCACGCGATCGAGCGCCTGGCCGCGGTAGCGGCCCCAGGCCTGCCGCCACACGATCCATCGCGCGTCGTCGGCGCGGAACACGTAGTCGGGGAGGCCGTGCGCCTTCGCCGACTGGTAGATTGGATACGACGACAGCACGGTCAAGCCCTGCGGCAGCCCCGTATGGAAGTAGAGCGGCTCCCATGCGTAGTTGGTCACGACGACGTCGCGTGGTGACGCGTGGGCCTTGAGAAACTCCACGATCTGGCCCATCGTGCCGGGCTCATTCCGCACGAGCGATTGCAGAAAGCCATATTGCCCGGTTCGCAGCACGCGATCGATCGGTCGCTCGGGATTGTGGAAACTGACCGCCGCCGATGAATCCCGCTTGGCTGATGGCGCCTCCCAGAACGTCCAGGGCGTGAGTCGTCCCAGCTTTGTCAGACCGAGGAGGATCAGCAGCGTCACCGCCAGGTACCGGCGGCCCTGGCTGACTCTGGCGATCAGGATGCCATTGATGATCGCCACGAATGGGATCACGGCGGGGGCGTACCTCACACCCATGGAAAAGATCTCGTCACGTCCCTGCGTGAGCGCGATCGCCAGGATGTACGCGGTCATCGCGGCGAGGATCGGGAGAATCAGCGTCCGCTCGCTCGTCGCGGGCGACGAGTTCTTCCATCGAGTGACGAGGAACATCGCCGCCGCGCCGAGGACGGCCGTCACAGAAGCGCATTCGATGAGAAATTGCCCGGCCCTGAACGCCAGAACCATCAGGTCTCCCGTGAGCTTGCTGTTGGCGACGTAGCCGCCCTGCGCAAGCCATGCCCACGGCAATGTGAGCGCCAGGACGATGGGCACGGCCCGCCAGAACCACGGGCGTTGCGGCCGGAAGGCCGGATCCAGCAGTGTGAGCACGCCCAGTCCCACCATTGGCGCGATCCCGAGCGGATGACTGTGGAACAACAGCACCGCGAACGCGGCGAACAGCGCGCTTCTCTTCCACGAATTCAAACGCGTGAATTGCCAGATCAGCAGGCAGGCGAGCAGCGCGTGCAGCGTATAGTGCCGGCTCTGGCGCGCGTAGAGGAGAAATTGCACGGACAGGGTCAGGAGCAGGGCGGCCGACGCCGCCGTCCACCGGCGTCGCGTCACGCCGAACACCATCGCGTAGACGACGGCGATAGTCGCGAGTCCGCAGAGCGCGAACGGCAGCCGGGCCGACCAGGGGGATTCGCCGAACAGCGCGAACGATCCGGCGGTGAGGTAGTACGGCAGCCACGGATGGCTCACCATGACGAGGTCGTCGTTGACCCGGGAGCCAAAGTCGGAATCAGTGAACGTCACGCCGTCCCACGCGGTTGGGACGCCCGATCGCAGGATGTTCCGGGCGAGCACCGCCGTGTCGCCCTCGTCCGCCCAGAGGTAATCCGCGCCCAGCCGTACGAATAGCAGCGCCGCGGCCAGTGCAAAGACGCACAGCGCCGGCCAGTGTTCTCCCCAGAAGGCGCGAGGCCTGGGTGCCAGGTTAACCTCCCGTTTCATCGTGGGTATTGTCTCAGAAAGCCCGATCCCCAGGTAAACCTGCCGCCGTCGTCCCGGGCCGGTCCGCCGGTTACGCAGGTGGCTGACTCGGATCGCAACCGGAAGCCGGGCACGGCGGCGCCGGTACCGCGCTGCTCATTGAGCCGTCGCAGGAGCTGCGACGGCTCGAGGAACGGATCGTGGAAGCGACTCATCTCTTCGATGAGCCTTCTGTCGATGCCACCGGCTACATCGTGACGCCCGACCGCTCGGCGATGGAGGAGGGTGTGATTGCCGGCGCGAGTCGGTCAGCGCACGGCCGACCGGTTACTTCCCGGGACCGGGCGTCTTGGATTTCGCGTCGTCTTTGATCACCACCATCGTCTCGCCCGGCTTGCCCAGGCGGAGATCCCGGCGCGCGGCCTCTTCGAGGGCGCTGGGGTCGGATCGCAGGCGCCGAATCTGTTCCTGAATCTCCTGGTTCTCTTCCCGCAGTTGGCGGAGGCGCGACTTCAGTTCCACGGTTTCCCGATTGGCGCGCAGCGTGGCGAGGTAGCCGTTCTCGCCGACCAGCGCATTGACGACGAGCACGAACGTGATGGTTCCCAGCGCGTAGGTGATCATGCGCCGGCGCCACTGCCGCGCCTCGATCGCCGTGCGGAATCGCTTGCGCGGACGAACACGGCGAGCCGGTGCCGGCTCGGGTTGTGGCGCCATGTCCGGGCGATCGGCCATCGCGAACACGTTGTATCAGATTTTTCATAGGATGTACAGGGAGAAGATCAGCGCATGAGCGAAGTAGTGATTGCCTTGACGACGCTGCCGGCCGATCTGGATGCCATGCCAATCGCCAAGGAGCTCGTCGGGGCCGGCCTGGCGGCCTGCGTGAACATCATTCCGGCCGTCAGCAGTGTCTACACCTGGAAGGGCGTCCCGCAGGTGGAGACCGAGCAGCAGTTGTTTATCAAAACCACCGCCGATCGCGTGGACGCCCTCTGGGAAACGCTCCGCCGCCGGCATCCCTACGACAATCCCGAATTCATCGTCGTCCCCGTCGCCGGCGGGAGCGAGGAGTACCTGGATTGGGTCGCGGAGAGCGTCGAACCCCGCAAGGAATCGTAGCGGCCGGGCGTCAGCCCGGCGTTCTCGTCTTTTTCAAGAACCCAATCACGACCGGCACGAGCGACACCGCCACGATGCCAATCGTCACGAGCGAGAAGTTGTTCCTGATGATGGGGATGTTGCCAAAGAGCAATCCCGCCCCCACACAGAGAATCACCCAGGCCGCGGCGCCCACGGCGTTATAGAAGGCAAACGTTGGCGCCGTCATGCTCGCCGCGCCCGCCACAAAGGGCACGAACGTCCGGACGATCGGGATGAAGCGGCCGAGGATCACCGCCTTGCCGCCGTACTGTTCGAAAAACGCGTGCGCCCGGATGAGGTGGTCGCGATTGAGCAGGCGATGCCGCCATCCTCGATGGTCTGTGGCGGCAAAGACGCGCGGGCCCGCCCAGCGGCCAATCGCGTAGTTGACCGCGTTGCCGGTGAATGCCGCCAGAAACAGCAGCACGATGGACAGCCAGGGATTGAGCGTGCCCACCGCCCCGAGCGCCCCGACGGCGAACAGCAGCGAGTCCCCCGGAAGGAACGGCGTCACGACCAGGCCGGTTTCGGCGAAGACGATGCCGAACAGGAGGCCGTAGACCCAGTTGCCGTGGGCCGCGACGAACTCCCGCAGATGGACGTCGAAGTGCAGGACGAAGTCGATAAGACCTGACACGCCCGCTCCCGATCAGGCGTGCGCGAGGGCCTGATCGAGGTCTTCCTTCAGATCCTCGATGTCCTCGATGCCGGCGGAAATGCGCACCAGGCTGTCACTGAGTCCGATGGCGGCGCGACGTTCCGGCGGCACCGACGCATGGGTCATCGAGGCGGGATGGCAGACCAGCGTTTCGACGCCGCCGAGGCTCTCGGCCAGCGACATGATCCGGAAGCGTTTCAACACAGACCTGGTCGCTTCGAACGACGGCAGTTCGAACGACAGCATGCCGCCGCAGCCATTGGGCATCTGGCGGCGCGCCAGGTCATGCTGGGGGTGGCTCGGCAGGCCCGGGTAGATCACCTTCTTGACCTTCGGGTGCCGCTCGAGGAACTGCGCGAGGGCGAGGCCGTTCGCGGTGTGCTGCACCATCCGCAGCGGGAGCGTCTTGGTCCCGCGCAGAACGAGCCAGCTGTCAAACGGGCTCAGGATCGCGCCGGCGCCATTCTGAATGAAGCGGAGCCACTCGATGTCCTCGTCGCGCTTTGCCACGACGACGCCGCCGATGGAGTCGCTGTGTCCGTTCAAATACTTGGTCGTGCTGTGCATCACGAGGTCCGCGCCCAGGCTCAGCGGCTTCTGCAGGCACGGGCTCGCAAACGTGTTGTCCACGGACAGGATCGCGCCGTGGCGATGCGCGATGTCCGCGACCGCCGCGATATCGGTGAGCCTCAAGACGGGATTGGTCGGGGTTTCGATGAACACCAGTTTCGTGCGCGGCGTCATCGCGCGCTCGACCGCCGCGGGATCCGACGAGTCCACATAGCTGAACTGCAGGCCGTAACGCGTCAGGACCTTGTCGAAGAGCCGAAACGTGCCGCCGTAGGTGTTGTCCGTGACGACGACGTGGTCGCCCGTCGACAGGCGGGCCGCGATCGCGCTCGTGGCGGACATGCCCGATGCGTACGCGAAGGCGGCCTTGCCCCCTTCGATGGCCGCCAGGTTGGCTTCCAGCGTCGCGCGCGTGGGATTCTGCGTCCGGCCGTACTCAAAGCCCTTGTGCTTGCCGAGTTCCTCCTGCACGTACGTGGACGTCTGGAAGATCGGCGTGATGATGGCGCCCGTGGATGGGTCCGGCTCCTGGCCGGCGTGAATGCAGACGGTGGAAAACCTGGCGTGTGGTGGCAGCTTCATGAGTAAGCGACGGTACCTTAGTCTGTTATCATGCGCTTTGCAATTTGCCGAATGCCGTGACGACGCCTCCTGCGCCCCGTGCCCGACTCTTCCGCACGCTTCCGGGCCGGCTGTTCATTCTTTCGTCCGTCCCGCTCGTCATTCTGCTCCTCACACAGTCGTTCGTGACGCTGCCCGAACTGCTGGTGGTGTTCCGCAAGGTCCTCAGCCTCGCGTCCGTCGTCTCGATCGTGTGCCTGGCCGTCATGGCGATCGCCCGCAGCCGCCGGCGATTTCTCTGGCGCGTCCGGCGGAAGCTGATTCTTTCGTACATCTTCCTCGGCTTTGTCCCTGTGCTGCTGGTGTTCTTGCTCGCCATGGCGGCCGCGCTGACGCTGTACATGGACGTGGCCGGCTACATGTTCCACGAGGGCTTCACCGACATCAGCAACGACGTCCAGCAGGCCGCCGAAACGACGGCCGCGGAAGTCGGCCGGTCGCCCGCATCGGCCATTGATGCCGTGACTCGGAAGTACGACAACCTGTCATCGCGGTATCCCGCCCTGTCGCTGGCGGTGATTCCGTTGTCTGACGCATCCCGGCCGTCACGCCCCGTCGTGGCAGGACCCTGGAAGCACGCCGCACCGCCCGCCGACGCGCCGGACTGGTTGTCCGGATCCGCCGGCGGCTTCAAGGGCGTGGTGGCGGTCCTGATCGATGGCGCGTCGCCGGACTGGGAGCTGGTGATGCGATCCGTGGTGCCGACGCGCGATCGCGCGCGCGCCGTCGTGGCCGACCTGCCTGTGGACGCGCAGGTCGCCGCGGAAATTGAGGCCCGCACCAAAGCCCGCATGGGCGCGATTACCGTGCCCGAGTCGTGCGACGGTCCAGGGATCAGCCTGTCCGATCAGGAGCCGGGCACGCTGTCGTCGCTGTTTCGCAAGACGGTCGGGTTTGTGGACTGCCGGAGCTGGCAGTCGGGCAAGTCGGGGCAAGTCACGATCAGCATCGACGCGCCGTTAACCGAGTTGTACGGCCAGATGGCCTCGCTCAGGGCCAACGCGCTGCGCGAAGCGTTCGTCATCATCCTCGTGTTCGTGGCCGTGCTGTTCCTGATCGTCCAGGGCGCCGCGCTCGTGATGGGCTGGCTGCTGGCGCGCTCGATCACCTACGCGGTCAACGAACTGTCGATTGGGACCGAGCGCATACAAAAGGGCGAGTTCAGCTATCGCATCAAGATCGATTCGAACGACCAGCTTGGCGAGCTGGCGCAGCAGTACAACCGGATGAGTTCCGGCATGGAACACCTGCTGCACGTCCAGCGCGAAAAACAGCGGCTGGACGATGAGCTGCGAATCGCGCGCGACATCCAGAAATCGCTGCTGCCGGCCTCGCCCCCGTCCGTGCCGGGCATGACGATCGCCGACCTCTGCGAACCGGCGCGGGAAGTCGGCGGCGATTACTATGACTTCTTTGATTTGGGCGAGGGCCGCCTGGCGGTGATGGTGGCCGACGTGTCCGGCAAAGGCACCTCGGCCGCGCTGTACATGGCCGAGCTCAAGGGCCTGATGCTGGCGTTGACCAGAAGGGAATCCTCGCCGCGGCGGCTGCTCATCGAAGCGAACCGCCTGCTGGCCGCGCACCTGGACAATCGCAACTTCATCACGATGACCTACGCGATCGTCGACTTGCAGGCCGGCACGCTGACCTGCGCGCGCGCGGGCCACACGCCGATGATCGTCGTCACGAACGGCGCCAGCGAAGTCGTCGCGCCGCCGGGCATGGTCCTGGGCCTGCGGCTGCCCCAGGCCGCCGAGCGCTTCGCCGACCTGCTCGAAGAGTACACGCGGCCCATCAAGGCCGGCGACGTCATCGTGCTGTACACCGACGGCATTACGGAGGCGATGAACGAGACCGGCGAGTTCTATTCCGACGAGGCCCTCGCGGAGGTCGTCGTCGGGCAGCACGAGCTGGATGCCGCCGGCATTCGCGAGCGCGTCGTCCGCGAGGTCTTTGCCTTCGTCGGAAACGCCGAACCGCACGATGACATGACGATGATCGTGCTGAAGATTGGCGCCCTGGGCCCCGCGCGTATCCCGGCCCCTGTCGTCCACGACCACGCGCCCGTGTCGCCTCGATGAGCACGCGGAATTCGCCCGTCGAAGTCTTCCGCACGCACTCGTCGGTGGAGGCGGAGGTGGTGCGCGGCCTGCTGGATGCGCATGACATCGAGACCAACGTCCGCGCGCCAATTTCCCGATCGCTGTTTCCGATGCGATTCGGCCAGACCGAATTCAGCATTTCCGTGCCCAAGGATCTGGCCGCCCGCGCGCGCGAGCTGATTGCGAGTCACCTGGACGAAGCGGCCGCCAGTGAGGTCCGGCGCATCAGCGAAACGCTCGGTCCGCTGGAAACCCGGATCGGCTACCGGTTTCGCGACCTCGGACTGCTCGAGCACGCCTTGACGCATCGATCGCGCGCGCACGAAGATGCGTCGGGCGGCGTCATCGATAACGAATCGCTGGAGTTCCTCGGCGACGCCGTGCTCGGATTCGTGATCGCCGACCTGCTGTTCGCCAAGTTTCCCACCCACAGCGAGGGCTACAAGTCCAAGGTCAAAGCGGGCATCGTCTCGTCGTCGGCGCTGGCGCGTCTGGCCGAGGAAATCGGGCTCGGAAAATTCGTGCTGCTCGGCCGGGGCGAGGAAAAGACGGGCGGCCGCCAGAAACAGGCCATTCTCGCGGACAGTTTCGAGGCGCTCATTGCGGCGGTGTACCTGGATGGTGGCATCGATCCAGCGCGCCAGTTCATCCTGTCGCTGTTCGGCCCTCTGGTCACGTCGGCGGGCGATCGCGCCGCCGATGCGAGCTTCACCGAGGACTGGAAGTCCGCGTTTCAGGAGTGGTCGCAGGCCAATGGCCGGGGATTGCCGCATTACCGGCTGGCGTCGGTCGTGGGGCCTGACCATCGCAAGCTGTTCGATGTGGAAGTGCTGGTTGGCGGAGAGGTCGTCGCGCGCGCGTCAGGCCGTTCGAAGAAGGAAGCCGAGCAGCAGGCCGCGAAGGCCGCGCTCAATCGATTTCAATGATGCCCGAGACGCCTGGCTCTGCCGCGCGCTCGATCGCCGCCGCCACGGGCACGGCCGTCGGCACGGCCGTCTGAGGCGCGCGCGCCTGGGCGTACGCGCGTACTTCGCGGACCACGTCGGCGTCGCTGGGCGGTACGGCTTTGACGTGCAGGCGGACGTAGAGGCGCAGGAGCGAGTCCTCGTACGAGTACCGCTTGCCGTGCATGCCGATCAGATCCACGTCCTCCAGCCACGACAGGTAATCCTTCGTCGAGCCCGGCGTGCGATGCAGGCGCTGGGCAATCTCCGTCAGGTTCTGCGGCTCGTGATCGGCGAGGATGCCGAGGATTGCCTTGAGCGCGCCAAACCCCCGCGCGCGGGCCAGCCGATGATCGTAGCTTTCCCGGCATCGCGCCGTCAGGCGTCCATCAGGCGCGAAGAGCGCCGCAAGGGCCGCCGCCGGATCGGCCGACGGCCCCTGAGAGGCCAGCGCGTCCATCAGCAGGTGCGTATAGGCCGCGCGTGAGCCCGTGAGGGCCGCGATCGTCGCGGCGTGATGGGCGAGATCGCGGCGGCTGCCATCGAAGCGCGCGGCCATGGCCTGGACTTCGGCCGCCGTCAGCGGCGGAAGGTGGACGACCTCGAATCGTGCCGGCGCATCGCGCAGGAGCCGATGGGTACGGTCCGTGAACCGGGAGGCCAGGACGAAGCGCGCGGGACTTGCGCTGAGCCGCGCCACAAAATCGCGCTGCACCTGCCTCAAGCCCGGGAAATTCTCGAACGTGCGGATGTCCAGTACTTCGTCGCAGAGAAAGACCGGCGCCGGCGCGCCCGACGCGGCCGCGCCATCAAAGAAACTCATGAGCAGGTCGAACGCGGCTCGCGGTGACGCCGGCGTGGCCGCCTCATCCGGCTCAGCACTCATGCGGCCCGGCCGGACGCGGCTGACGGCCGACACCGCGGCCAACGCGCGCTCCGGCGTCGTCATCACGGCGCTGAAGTCCAGGTATTGGCTGCGTTCGCCTCCGAGGAGCCTTTCGATGCGAAGCAGCAGCGACGTTCTGCCGGCGCCGCAGCCGCCAAGCACCACCGGAATGCGGCCCGCGTCGAGGGACGCCATGACGCGGCGCTCGAGCGATGGACGCTCGGCAATCATCGATCGCGCTCCGGGCCGGACTCGCGCATCGGCAGGCGGATGCCGTGGCGTTCGGCTGTCGCGATGGCTTCCGGATAGCCCGCATCCGCGTGGCGCATGACGCCCGTGCCGGGGTCGTTCGTCAGGACGCGCTCAAGTTTCTCGTCGGCGTCCTGCGAGCCATCGGCGACGACGACCATGCCGGCGTGCAGGGAGTAGCCGATGCCGACGCCGCCGCCGTGATGCACGGACACCCACGACGCGCCGCTCGAGGTGTTGAGCAAGGCGTTGAGGATGGGCCAGTCCGCGATCGCGTCGCTGCCGTCGCGCATGCCTTCGGTCTCCCGATTGGGCGACGCGACAGAGCCCGTATCCAGATGATCCCGGCCGATGACGATCGGCGCCGAGACCACGCCGCGGCGGACCAGGTCGTTGAGCGCGAGGCCAAAGCGCGCGCGTTCGCCCTGGCCGAGCCAGAAGATGCGCGCCGGCAGGCCCTGAAACGCGACGCGCTCGTTCGCCATGCGAATCCATCGGCAGAGCGCCGCGTCGCTGGCGAACATCTCGAGCGCGAGTCGATCGGTCGCGTGGATGTCGGCCGGGTCGCCTGAGAGGGCGGCCCACCTGAACGGTCCCTTGCCTTCGCAGAAGAGCGGCCGCACGTACTCGGGCACGAAGCCCGGGATGTCGAACGCGCGATCGACGCCGGCCTGTCTGGCCTGGGCGCGAATGTTGTTGCCGTAGTCGAACGTCACGGCGCCGCGCGCCTGCAGCTCCAGCATCGCGGAGACGTGCACGCCCATCGCGGCCATGGACCGGCGCGTGTACTCGTCCGGATTCGATCGGCGAAGATCCGCGGCCTCCCCAAGCGTGAGGCCATTGGGCACGTAGCCGACGAGCGCGTCGTGCGCCGACGTCTGGTCCGTCAGGACATCCGGCGTCACGCCCCGGGCGACGAGCGCGGGCAGCACGTCGGCGGCGTTCGCCTCGAGCCCGATCGATCGCGCGATACCGCGCCGCTTGTAGTCCGCGGCGCGATTCAGGGCCTCATCCAGCGAATCAACCGCCTCGTCGAGGTATTTCGTGGCCAGCCGCCGTTCGATACGGGACGCGTCCACTTCGACGACGAGCGCAACGCCGTCATTCATCGTCACGGCCAGCGGCTGGGCGCCGCCCATCCCGCCGAGGCCCGCCGTGACGGTCAACGTGCCTCGCAGCGTCCCGGAAAAATGCTTGCGGCCGACCGCCGCCAGCGTTTCGTAGGTGCCCTGCAGGATGCCCTGCGAGCCGATGTAAATCCACGACCCGGCGGTCATCTGGCCGTACATGGTGAGGCCGCGATCCTCGAGATCGCGGAACGTGTGCCAGTTCGCCCACGCGGGGACCAGCAGCGAGTTGGCGATGAGCACGCGCGGCGCCCACGGATGCGTGCGAAAGATTCCGACCGGCTTGCCCGACTGCACGAGCAGCGTCTCGTCGCGTTCGAGCGCACGCAAGGATCGGACGATCGCATCGAATGCCGGCCAGCTTCGCGCGGCGCGGCCGGATCCGCCGTACACGACAAGATCCTCGGGGCGCTCGGCCACGTCCGGATCCAGATTGTTCATCAGCATCCGCAGCGCGGCTTCCTGCGTCCAGCCCTTGCACGACAGTTGTGTGCCTCGCGGCGCGCGGATGGTACGGGTGGCAAGCGGCATCGGCGAATACTCAGTATGGATCTTTTCTTTAACCGGTCTTTAACCGGAATGCACCTGACACGACGTGGTTGTTTGCGTACCACCTGTGTCAAGGGATTCCGGTGGCGAACGACCGACGTCCGCACTGTAGAAAACGTTTTGGGCGCTGTCAATACAACTTGGCCGCGGACGGCGCGACGGCGCGGCGGCGATCGTCAGCCAAGCATGCCGGCGGCCGCGTCCAGGGCGCCGGAGGTGATGAGCGCGGCGATTTCGGTAATGTCAGGCGACGGCGGACGGTCCGCGAGCAGGCGCGGCACGCGCGCGCGCACGAGTTGGTGAACGTTTTGCAGCCGCGGCGACGAGAGCAGCGGCGCCAGCAGATCGATGCCCTGGCACGCGGCCAGGATTTCGATGGCGAGGACGTCTGTCGCAAGATCGAGCGCGCGCGACGCCTTGAGCGCCGCCCACATGCTCATGCTGACGTGGTCTTCACGGCCGGCGGACGTCGGGATCGAGTCGGCCGCGGCCGGATGAGCCAGCGTCTTGAGCTCCGATGTGAGGGCTGCCGCGGTCACGTGCGCCATCATCAGCCCGGAATTGAGGCCCGAGTCCGGCACCAGGAACGCCGGCAGCCCGCTTTCGGCGGACGTCATCAGGCGATCCGTGCGCCGCTCACTGATCGACGCCAGTTGCACGAGCCCAATCGTCAGGGTGTCGGCCGCCAGCGCCACGGGCGCCCCGTGAAAGTTGCCGCCGGAGACGATGTCGCCCGTGTCCGCAAAGACCATCGGGTTGTCCGTGGCGGAGTTGGCCTCGATCGTGGCCAGGCGGTGCGCGAAGGCAATCGCTTCGCGCGCCGATCCATGCACCTGCGGCGCACAGCGAAGGGCGTACGCGTCCTGGACCTTGCCGCAATTCTGGTGCGAGGCGTTGATCG
>DASUGC010000011.1:0-11599 GCA_036274235.1 Vicinamibacterales bacterium | reverse complement strand
ACAAATCGTCATGGCCGTTCCGCCGTTCTGGCCGCCGCAAGCAGCGACCGCAGGCGCATCCGCGCCTTGTGCAATTGCGACTTCGACGTGCCGTCGCTGATTCCCAGGTGTTCCGCCACTTCGCGATGCTCGCATCCTTCCACGTCGTGCAGGACGAACACGGCGCGCGCGCCCGGCGGCAGCACCGCGAGGGCCCGCTCCAGATCCATCCGATCCACCGCCCCCACAATCGCGCCGGCGGCGGCGCCCTGCGCGTTCGGGTCGTGCTCGAACGGGTCAGTCAGCATCGCGAGCCGCGCCCGCTTGCTGCGGAGGTAATCCAGGCACTGGTTCGTCGCCAGCCGGAACAGCCAGGTTCCGAGCGATGATTCGCCCTTATAGAGCGAGAGCTTCCGGTGCGCGGACAGGAAGATCTCCTGCAGCAGATCCTCCGCCTCCTGCGGCCCGACCAGCCGATACGCCAGCCCGAACAATCGCGGTGAATACAGCCGGTACAGCTCTTCGAACGCGCCCGGTACGTCCCGGCGGCAGCGATCCGCCAGGGCCAGGTCGGGGTGGCCGCCATTCACACTCTGAACCTTAGACGAGGACATGGGCAGGCGGCGTTGCCTGAGGGCCCTTACCGCACCTTGAGGCGGTACCTGGAGAACTGCAGAATGCGGCCTCGGACAATCGTCAGTCCCTCCGCGCGCAACAACGACACCTTCAAGGCGGGGTAAGCGCCGTACCCGCCGATCCGGCCTCCGGCGGCCACCACTCGATGGTAGGGCAAGCCGGGGGCCCGGGCGATCCGCATGATCGTGCCGACCGCCCGGGCCGCGCCGGGACGTCCGGCCAGCACCGCGACGTCGCCATAGGTCGCGACGCGGCCAGGCGGAAGACGCCTGAGCACCTGCAGAACCCGTTCTGCGAATACGGATGGCGGGCGCCGGGAGTTCGGCCGCACTCAGTTTTTCTTGATCGCCGGCGTCAACGCTCGTCCCTGGGCGCGCGGCATGGTCACGCCTGCCAGCGCGGCGAATGTGGGAGCCAGGTCGGCCGGCGTGGCGTTGTCCGCGTAGTGTCCCGGCCGGATCGACTTGCCGAAGATCATCAGCGGGACATGCTGATCGTATGCGTGGAGCGTGCCGTGAGTGGTGCCCGTCGTTCCCATGACGATCCAGTTGGGCTTCGGCGTGAAGAGGAAATCCCCGCTGCGTCCGGGCACGTAACTCAGGCGCCACGCGGCCACGCCCGGGTCGGTGGACGGGCTGTAGAGATCATCGACGGCGTACGCGGCGGCGATTCCCGTTACGCGCGTCAGCGCCGTCTTCACGGCTTGCAGCCCTCCTGGCCTGGCTCGCAATTGCTCCAGCACACCGGGCACCAGGGCAATCTGGTCTTCGTACAGCGCCGCGATGAAGGGACCTGTGTCCCCCAGGACCTGCTGAATGGCCGCAGTGACCGCGGTACGGATTGCCGTCGAGCTGAGACGCCCCGCGTCGCCGCCATCCGCCGTGATCTGTTCCGGCAGGGGTGCGACACCGTGGTCCGACGACAGGCCGAGCACGTAGTTCGGCCCGACCTGGGCGTCGAGGGCATCCATGAGCCGGCCGAGATCCACATCCAGCCTGGCGAGCACGTCCTGTACCTCGAAACTTCGCGGGCCATATTCGTGGCCGTTGTGATCAAGACTCGGGAGGCTGAGCGTCAGCAAATCGATACCGGCGCCCAGGCCCAGGCGCCTGGCCTGGAGCAGGTCGATCGCCATGCCGGTCAGAAACTCATCCATGAACGGCGATCGCTCCCAGGCCGACACGAATTCGTTGTCTGGCGTGCCCTTGGAGCTGGTAATCGGATGAGGAAACGTGCGGCCCCATGGCGCGGGCCGCCCTTCGCCCGGCGCGTCGTCGGTGAAGCGATACGTCGACGGCGGCCGCAGCAGCGACCAGACCTGGCCGTAGGCCTCTTTCATCGGATGCGCGCGTACGTAGCGATCGACTTCGGGCCACGGCGTCCTGGCGTACGCATCCGAGGTCGCCCAGGTGCCATCGTCCTCCTCCCAGACGGCGATCGTGCCGGGCGCGCTTTGCCCGCCGAGCGCGATCGCGGTGCGGGGCTTCTCGCCGATCGCGACGATTTGCGGAGCCGTCGCCGCCTGCCGGCGGAGCTCGTCGCCGAACGTCGGCGCCAGCAGCGATCGCGGACTGTGGTGCTCTCGTCCCGTGCCTCCGCCGAAGGCGACCGACGTCGCATCCGCGTCGAAGACACAGGGCAGCGTGCGCCGCAGGGCGCGATCGTAGAAGGTGTTGCCGGACATGCCGTGCACGGCCGGAAAGGCGCCCGTGCCGATGGTGGCGTGTCCCGCGCACGTCAGGGTGGCCGCATAGGGATAGGCCGCGTTGGTGAACACAGCGCCGGCGTCAAGCAGACGCCGCAGTCCCTTCGTCCATGCTGAACCGTACCAGTCCACGTAGTCCGCCCTGAACTGGTCGATCACGATCATGACGAGCAGATGCGGAGCGTCCGCCGGCCGCGCCACTCGCGCCGGCTGTTGCGCGCCGAGCCCAGCCATGCTCATCGCGCCGGCCGCGGAGGCCGCCATGACGGCCGCGAAAAAACGACGATGCATTCGGGTCTTCACGTCAGGCATGCTCCCGGCGCTGTACGAGGTAGCACAACGCCGACAAGAAAAGATTGTACGCCGCGCAGCCCAGCGTAAACCAGCGCGGGGCCAGATCGGCGGCCATCCAGTCGGGCCTGTGGAGCGCGTCGATGATGGCGTGGGTGAGAAAGGCGAGACAGAGAATCGTCAGCGCGCCGCGCACGTCGCGCTGCACCGTGAAGGCCGCGGTGACGATGAGCGCAATCGCGATGGTCAGGTCGATGCCGCTCAGGACCTGTGAGGGCCGTCCCGAGGCCAGGCCGATCCACGCGCCGCCGACCGCGGCGAGCGTCAGCGCCATCCAATGCGCGAATCGCAGCTCGCCGATGAGCCGGGCCGGCTCGGTTGGGGCGATCTGAAGCAGGCGCCACACGTAGAGACCGAATCCGGAGCCCGCGAGCACGGCGGCAACGAGCAGGACACGCGCGGTCTCGGTCACGGTTTCCCACTATACTTGCCCGCGATGCGCGCGGTCGACGTGATCCGCTCCAAGCGCGACGGCGCGGAACTCCCGGCCGAGGCCGTCCGCGCGTTTGTCGCCGGCGCGACGGACGGCGCCTGGCCCGACTATCAAGTCTCCGCGCTGCTCATGGCCATCGTCCTCCGCGGTCTGTCCCGCGAGGAGACGGTCGTCCTGACCGACGCCATGGTGCGATCCGGGGATCGGTTGGATCTGTCGGAGTTCGGCGGCACGCCGGTGGACAAGCATTCGACGGGCGGCGTCGGCGACAACCTGTCATTGATCATCGCGCCGCTGGTGGCGGCGTGCGGCGGCCTCGTGCCGATGATGTCCGGGCGGGGTCTGGGACATACCGGCGGCACGCTGGACAAGCTCGAATCCATTCCTGGCTTCCGAACCAGCCTCACGCTTGACGAGATGCGGGCGGTGTTGCGCCGCACCGGCTGCGTGCTGATCGGGCAGACGCGCGAGATCGCGCCCGCCGATCGCATCCTGTACGCACTGCGCGATGTGACCGGGACTGTCGAGAGCATTCCGCTCATTTGCGCGTCGATTCTCAGCAAAAAGATCGCGGAAGGCATCGGCGGGCTTGTCCTGGACGTGAAGGTCGGGCGCGGCGCGTTCATGAAGACAGAGGCCGACGCGCGGCAGCTGGCCGGGTGGCTCGTCGAGATCGCGCGGAAGAACGGCGTGCAGACCGAGGCGTTGCTCACATCCATGCACGTGCCGCTCGGCCGGGCGGTTGGCAACGCCAACGAGGTGCTCGAAGCGATTGAGACGCTGAAGGGGCGGGGACCGGAAGATGTGGAGGCGTTGTCGGTGCGGCTGGCGGCCCGCATGCTGATCCTGGCCGGCATCGAGGCCGAAGAGAACGCCGCGGAACGCCGCTTGAAACAGGCCATCGCCAGCGGCGCCGGTCTCGAGAAGTTCCGCGCGATCATCGAAGCGCAGGGTGGTGACCCGCGCGTGATCGACGACGCCGGCCGCTTGCCGCAACCGGCGGTCCGCGAGGCGTTCGCCGCGCCGGAGGCCGGTGTGATCACCGCGATAGATGCGGAGCTCGTCGGCAGGGCAGCGGTCGCGCTGGGTGCGGGCCGCGATCGCGTGGATGCGGACGTCGACCCCGCGGCCGGCATCAACGTCCTCGCACCGGTGGGGACGCGCGTCAGGCGCGGAGAAGCGGTCCTGGAGCTCGCGGCCGCCGACCGGAGCCGGCTGACGATGGCCCAGGCGCTGCTCGCACGGGCCGTCGAGATCGGCGCGCAGGTGCCCGAGGCGTCGCCGCTGGTGATTGATCGGATCTAATTTAGGGGAGCGTTGATGGCGCGACTGCAGCCGGTGGTTGGCCTCGTGTTGATCGGTGTGATGGCCTATGCGCTGTCCACCAATCGGCGCGCGATCAAGCTGCGCGTCATTCTGTGGGGCCTCGGGTTGCAGTTCCTGTTTGCGCTGTTCGTCCTCAAGACCGGAGCGGGCCGGCAGTTGTTCAGGAAGCTGGGCGACGGGGTCACGACGCTGCTGGGATTCGCCGACCAGGGATCGTCCTTCGTCTTCGGATCGATCTACACAATTCTTGCGATCAAGATCGCGGGCACGATCATTTTTGTCGCCGCGCTGTTCGCGATTCTCTACTACATCGGCGTCATGCAGGTCGTCGTCCGGATGTTCGCGTGGCTGATGTCCCGGGCGATGGGAGCCAGCGGCGCCGAGTCCCTCAACGTGGCGGCGAGCATCTTCATGGGCCAGACCGAGGCGCCGCTGACGATTCGTCCGTATCTCGCGAAGATGACGCAATCGGAACTGATGACCGTGATGACGTCCGGCATGGCGCACATTTCCGGCGGCATCATGGCGGTGTACAGCGGCACCTTTCACATCAATGCCGATCAGCTGCTGACCGCGGTCATCATGACGGCGCCCGGCACGTTGATGATGGCGAAACTCTTTGTCCCGGAGACCGCGCAGCCGGAGACCTCCGGTACGGTTCGCCTGGAATTGCCGAAGACGGACGTGAACATCATTGATGCGGCAGGCCGCGGCACGGCCGAGGGGTTGCATCTCGCGTTGAACGTCCTCGCGATGCTCGTGTCCTTCATTGCCCTGATCGCTCTCCTGAACGCGCTGCTCGGGATCGTGGGCGGCTGGTTCGGCCATCCGGAGTTCAGCATGCAGCTGGTCCTCGGCTGGATCTTCGCGCCGGTGGCCTGGAGCCTGGGAATCCCGTGGCACGACGCCGGCGCGATTGGCAATCTGCTCGGCACGCGAATGGTCTTGAACGAGTTCATCGCATTCCAGGCGCTGGGGCCGATGAAGGAGGCGCTTGACCCACGCACCTTCGCGATTGCGACGTTCGCGCTCTGCGGGTTCGCGAACTTCGCGTCGATTGGCATTCAGATTGGCGGCATCGGCGCGCTCGCCCCTGAACGCCGGCACGATCTCGCGCGGCTCGGCATGCGCGCCATGCTGGCGGGCACGCTGGCCAACTTCGCCTCGGCGTGCATCGCCGGTATCCTCTTTTGATGGCGTCCTACTTCGATCAGGTGCAGGAGGCGGCGCGCGCGCTTCGGGCGCGCCTGGCGGATGTCCCGGCGATCGCGGTGGTACTCGGTTCCGGCCTCGGCGCCTTTGCAGACAGTCTCGACGAGGCCCTCGCGATTCCGTATGAGCAAATCCCGAACTGGCCGGCCTCGCGCGTCGTGGGCCATGCGGGAAAGCTCGTCGCCGGATCCTGTCGTGGCCATCGCGTGCTGGCGCTGTCCGGCCGCGCGCACTTCTACGAAGGGCACGCGCTGGGCACGGTGACCTTCGCCATGCGCGTCCTCGGCCAGCTCGGCGTGAAGGTCGTCATCCTGACCAACGCGGCTGGAGGCATCAACACGACGTTCGCCCAGGGCGCGCTGATGCTGATCGACGATCACATCAATCTCCTGGGCACGAATCCATTAATCGGCCCCAACGACGATCGGTTCGGCCGGCGGTTTCCCGACATGAGCGAGGTGTACTCCAGGCGCCTTCGCAGCATCGCCGCTGAGGCGGCGCGCGCGGGGAATCTGTCACTGGAGCACGGCGTCTACATCGCCGTCACGGGCCCAAGCTACGAAACGCCTGCCGAGATTCGGGCGTTTCGGGCGATCGGCGCCGACGCGGTCGGCATGTCCACCGTGCCCGAAGCCATCGTGGCCAATCACATGGGCCTGGAGGTGCTCGGCATTTCCTGCATCTCGAACATGGCCGCCGGGATCCTGCCGCAGCCACTCACGGAAGAAGAAGTGATTGAGACCACCGGCCGCGTCCGCGGCGAATTCATCGCGCTGCTCGAGGGCATCATTGAGCGCCTCTGACCGCGATCCGCGCGTCGTCGCTGAGGCCCGCCTGGCCAGGGAGCGCGCCATCGCGCCGTACTCGCGCTTCAAGGTCGGCGCGGCGCTGTTGCTGCCCGACGGCCGGATCATTACCGGCTGCAACGTGGAGAACGCGTCGTACGGCTTGACGATGTGCGCCGAGCGCGTGGCGCTGTACAAGGCCTTGTCGGAGGGCCATCGCGAGTTTTCGCTGCTCGCGGTGGTGGCCGACACCGCCGATCCGACACCGCCGTGCGGCCCCTGCCGGCAACTGTTGTGGGAGTACTGCGGCGACGTGCCGGTGGTGCTCGCCAATCTCGGTGCGATCAAGGCCCGGCATCAGATGCGCGATCTTCTTCCGCATCCGTTTGATGGACGGCTCCTGGGGCAGTAGTTCAACGGCCCGCCGGCTGCGGATCTATCCCTTCGGTGTCGGAAAACCGAACACGATGTAGGCGACGCTGGCCGCCGCGGCGCCACCCGGCTTCGCCGGCCGGAACTTCCACTGCCGCGCCGTGCTCAATGCGGCGCTGTCGAATCCCGGCGAGGGGATCCGAGTCGCGGCGTCTGTGACGTTTCCGCTGGCATCCACCTTCACTTCCACGAGCACGACGCCCGGCGCCATCGTGCCGGGCGGGTAGGGCGGCGTCACGACGCTGGTCGGATACGGAATGTCGGTCGATGCGGGCGCGACATCCTTGATGGGCTCGCCAAGCGTGATGCCGATGACCGCCGGGCGGCGGAACACGCCGGCGACGAGGATCCTGGTATCCACCGGCTCCGTCACAGGCCCGCCGGGCCTGCGTCGTGAGGCCGGAACATCCGCCTCCGCGGGCTTGAACCGCCAGGTCTTGACCGCTTGCGTCATGCGCTCGGTAAACGTCGCCGTTTCGCGCAGCGGCTTGATCGCGGTGACCGCTCCGGTCTTATCGACGGAGACTTCCAGCAGCACTTCGCCGCCGCCAACTTCGACCGACATGATGGACAGCGTGGGGATCGTGCCGCTCTGAAACACGGCCGGCGTATCGGCGCTGACGCCGACGCCGGCGACCAGGGCCATGGCGAGGATGAGCGCAACCCGTGCTGATCTCATGGAACTAGGATACGGCGGTAATTCCGGGATTGGCCGATTTCAGTTTTGGTCTACCTCAAGCCTTTCACCAGAAACAGATCTGAATTCGTCGCGGTGTAGTTGTAGGCATAGGCGCGGCCGTCGGCCGAGATGACAATCGAGATGCCGCCTGTGACGGCGCTGCCGGCTTCAGGCGGCGGCACAATCGTCAGCATCGGCGTGTGCGCGCCGGTGCCCAGATCGACTCGGCTGATCTGGACGGCGCCGTCGGAGCCTGGGCGACGGACAAACGCCGTTCGGGGATCGAGGATGCGTATGATGCCATCCGACGGGTCGAGCGGTCGAACCGGCTCGGAAGGTCCGGCCGCCGGATCGACGGGAAAGATTTTCCGCTGTCCGTCGAGGTCGCGCGCGAGGAACCTGGTGCCGTCGAGTGTCAGCAATCCCACGACCACGCCTTCAGGCGATACCGGCACGGCGTCGCCGCCGGAGAGAGACTGGACCCACGCCCGCGGCGGTTTCCCCGGCTTGTAGCCGTTGAAAATGAAGCGCTTGCCGTCAGGTAGAAAGCGCGCCTGGACGTGCGTGATGTCGTCATTCGTCAGCGCGCGCGCCTCGCCGGCGCCGGTCGGCATCAGCACCAGCTGTTCCGGGGATGTTTCGATCTTCTGGGCGATGACCCACTTGCCGTCGCTTGAAATGGCCAGCCCCGCTCCGGTCCCGAGCCGGACCGCGGCCGATCCGTCGGTCTTGCGGACGAACACGCTGTATCCTTTGCCGCCGCCCTCTCCCGCCTCCGTCAGCAGCGCCGTGTGGCCGTCGTCGGACAACATGTTGACTTGCGTCCAGTCGAGCCATGACAGTTCACGTTCGCGTGTTTCCCCTGGTGCCAGCACCACGGCGGCCATGCGTTCGTTGTCGTGCGAGACGAGCACGGATCCGTCAGCCCCGATGTCGCCGAGAAACAGGCTGCCCGGCACGCGAAGGACGGTCCGGGCGTGACCGTCCATGGACCCCGCCATGATGGCGCGCGCCAGGCCGTTGGCGGCGCAACTGAACCACACTTCGTTTCCCGACGGCGTCCACGCCATGCCCTGCGTGCTTTCGCATTCAATCGACAGGGAGAGCTTCTTCCCTGACGCATCGACAATCGACAGCGTGCCGCGGTCATCTCCGATGATGGGCTGATCGAGGAACGCCACTTTCCGGCCGTCCGGCGAGACGCGGACATGGCTCATCCAGCCGTCGGTTTTGTAGACGACCTTGCCGATCGGAAACTCGAGCTGGTACTTGCCGTCCACTACATGGGAGACCGCGAAGCCTGAGCCATCGGGCAGCCAGTCCGCGTCCTGGACGGATTCCAGCACATCGCGCGACGCGCCTCCGGTCATCGTCGCCCGCGCCAGGGTGCCCGGTCGCGAGTAGCCGCTGCTTTGGCGCCGGTTCTGGATGATCGCCAGGTCGCCTTTGCTCGAAATGGAGACGACGTCGGCATTCAGGTACGGCAGGGCGAGCGATTCGGTGCTGTCGCTGCGGGCCGCATAGACCTGGCGCGGCGATCCATCCCACGATGCCGAGTACACGAACGTGGTGCCGTCTTTTGCCATGCGCGCAGACATGACCGGTCCGCGGCGGTAGGTGAGGCGTTTCATGTCGGGCTGCGTGGGGTGGGCCTGCGGCGAGGTCGCGCGACCGGCGAAGAACGCGAGCGCGCCGGCGGCAACGATCGCGGCGGCGATCCCGGGGCGCATCATCGGACGCTTCGCCGGCGTGGACCGGGCGCCCGCGTCTGCGACCGCGGCAAATGCCGCGCTTGCGTGCGACGTGCTGGAGGCGCCCGAGAAGGCCTCCAGCGAAATCGCCAGGTCGTGCGCGGAGTAGTAGCGTTCCGACGGCTGTTTCTCCAGACAGCGCCGGATCACGCGTTCGAGCGCGCCGGGGACATTCAGCGCGGCCGTGCTGAAATCCGGCGGATCCTCCTTCAGGATCGCGTTCATCGTCTCCACGTGCGAATCGCCGCGGAAGGCGCGCTGGCCCGTCAGCATTTCGTACAGGATCGCGCCGAAGGAAAAGATGTCCGTGCGGTGGTCGAGCGTGACGCCGCGCACCTGTTCGGGAGACATGTAGCCGACGGTACCCAGCACGGTGCCGGGTGTCGTGTCCGCGATGCGCGTCGCGCCCGCTTCAGCGCCGGCGCCGCCGGGATTGGCCTTGGCCAGTCCAAAATCGAGAATCTTCACCACGCCGTCATTGGTGATGAAGATGTTTTCCGGCTTGAGATCGCGATGGACAATTCCGCGCTCGTGGGCCGCGGCCACGCCCCGGACGATGTGGACCCCCACGTCCACGGCCTTGCGCACGGGCCATGCTCCATCAGCCAGCCGCGCGCGCAGCGTCGATCCTTCCAGCAGTTCGGTGACCGCATAGGTCACGGTCGAGGCTTTAGCCGCTGAGCCCGGGCTCTCCGGAGCGGACGTTCCAAAATCAAAAATCGCGAGAATGTTCGGATGCGAGAGCGCCGCGACCGCCTGCGCCTCGCGTTCAAACCGCCCGAGTGCGGCCGGGTCTTGCGCCAGTTGTTCGGGCAGGACTTTGATCGCCACGTCGCGATTCAGCTTTGCGTCGCGCGCGCGGTAGACCTCCCCCATGCCGCCCGCCCCGAGAGTCGCGATGATTTCGTAGGTGCCCAGCTTCGTGCCAGCCGTCAATGCCATGCCGGGCACAGTGTATGCCGGTTGTCCTCCGGCGCCCCAGTTCCCTTAGTTCCCTTAGTTCCCTTAGTTCTCTTAGTTCTCTTAGTTCTCACGTTCCCTCAGTTCCCTCAGTTCCCGTCGTTTCCGCCGTCGTTCCACGCTCGCGTCGCTCGCAGCTTTGGCGGACAGGCCTGTCATTTCGCTATCATTCGTCCAATGCTTCCCACGATTGAATGGCGCCCTGACAGCGTCGTCATGATCGACCAGCGCAAGTTGCCGGGTCAGGAGATTTACGTCAGTTGCAAGACCGCCGTCGAAGTCGCGCGCGCGATCAAGACGATGGTGATTCGCGGGGCGCCGGCGATTGGGGTGGCGGCTGCCATGGGCATTGCGCTCGGCATGAGCCGGAGCAAGGCGCAGGGCACTAAACAGTTTGCCGTCGAGTTCAACAAGCTCTGCGATCTGATGGCCGGCACGCGGCCGACGGCCGTGAACCTGTTCTGGGCGATCACGCGCATGAAGTCTGCCTTCGGCGCGGCTGTCCAAGCGGGCCAATCCGTCGATGAGGTCAAGGCACGCCTCGTCGCGGAGGCGAATGCGATTCACGATGAAGACGTCGAGAGCTGCCGCGCCATGGGCCGATTCGGCGCGACGGTCGTGCCGGATCGCGCCCGGATCCTGACGCACTGCAATGCCGGCGCATTGGCGACGGCCGGCTACGGAACGGCACTCGGCGTGATTCGCGCCGCGGCCGAGCTGGGCAAGGTCACGCAGGTGTTCGCCGACGAAACGCGTCCGTTTCTGCAGGGCGCGCGGCTCACGGCGTGGGAGCTCGTCCGCGATCAGATCCCCACCACCGTGATTACCGAGAGCATGGCGGGCCCGCTCATGCGCGACGGCAAGCTCGACATGGTCGTCGTCGGCGCCGACCGGATCGCGGCCAATGGGGACTTCGCCAACAAGATCGGCACGTACACCGTGGCGATGATGGCCAACGCGCACAAGGTGCCGTTCTATGTGGCGGCGCCCTTGTCCACGATCGATCTCGCCACGCCCGATGGCGCGGCGATTCCGATCGAGCAGCGGAACGCCAGAGAGGTCACGCATCTCGGCCCGACGAGGCTCGCGCCTGAGGGCGCCAGCGTCTGGAATCCCGCGTTCGACGTGACCCCGCATCATCTGGTCGCCGGCATCATCACGGAGAAGGGCGTGGCGCGCGCGCCGTACTCGGAAAGCCTGAAAGATCTTTTTGTCTCGCATGAAGAAGTGAAGAAGTGACATCATTCGGGTCTTTCGGAAAGAGCTGACCGGGAACAGGCCAAATGCGTGTGCTCGGCATCGAAACCTCCTGCGATGAAACCGCCGCGGCGGTGGTGTCGACGACCGGCG
>DASUGC010000010.1:0-2132 GCA_036274235.1 Vicinamibacterales bacterium | reverse complement strand
GCCGCCATCGTGACGGCGATCCTCATCGGCGATCGCGCAGGCCTGTCTGATGCCGTCGAGCGGCGGTTGCAGGAAGCCGGTACGTTTCACGTCATTGCGATTTCCGGAGGCAATGTCGCGCTCCTGACCGCGATGTGTTTTGCCGCCGCGCGAATGTGCTTTCGATCGCCTCGAACCGTCTCTTTCGTCACGATCGTTGCCGTCGCTGCCTACTGCTGGATCGTGGGAGCCGACGCGTCGGTGGCCCGTGCGGTCGCCGCCGCGATTCTTTATCTCGCGCTCGGCATGGCCGGCCTGCGTCCACCCCCGGTCACGGTGCTGCGGGTGGCAGCCATCGCGATGGTGGCCGCAGATCCGCTGACCGTGCTCGACATCGGCGCCTGGCTGTCGTTTGCGGCGACGCTCGGCATCGTGAGTTACGGATCCCGCTGGATGACACGCGTATTCGGTCCGCCCGCGCGTGGCATTGGTCACGGTATCGTGCGCGTCATCGGCGGCCTCATCGTGGCGACGATCGCCGCCGAAACAGTTCTGCTGCCGGTGACGGTTGCCGCGTTTTCACGCGTCAGTCTGGCGGGCGTCGTCCTGAACCTGGTCGCGATTCCGGCGATGGCAGTGGTGCAGATCGCCGGATTCGCGGTCGTGTCGCTCGCCGGCATCTGGCCGCCGCTCGCATCGGGCGCGGCCACGATCGCCACGCTTGCCGCGCGCGGGCTGCTCTCATCATGCGCGCTCGTCGACTTCTGTCCATGGCTGTCGTGGCGGGTGCCGCCTGCCGGTCCTGGATGGGTGGCGGGATATTACGTGGGGCTTCTATGCGTCGCCGCGGCGACGTCGCATCGCCTGCGCACCATCGCGACCGCCATCTGCGCGCTTTGCCTCATCGTCATTGTCACCGCGCCGTTTTTGCCTGCAGCGCAACCTGCCGCCGGGCGTCTGCGGATCACGATGGTCGATGTCGGGCAGGGTGAAGCTCTCCTGCTTCAGGCGCCAGGAGGTCATGCGCTCCTCGTGGACACGGGCGGGACGCCAGGGCCGTTCGACATCGGCGGGCGTGTGGTTACGCCGGCCGTATGGGCGCTCGGCGTCCGGCGCCTCGACTGGCTGGCCCTGTCACACGGCGATCGCGATCACGTAGGGGGCGCCTCATCCGTGCTGCGGGATCTCAATCCGGGGGAGATCTGGGAGGGCGTTCCTGTGCCCCGGGATCCTGATCGTGCCGAACTGGTCGCGCTCACTGAACAGCTTCGGGTGCCGTGGCGTACGGTGCTTGCGGGCGCGCGGTTGACACTCGGACCCGTGGTTGTGGAGTCGACGCATCCGCCAGCGCCCGAATGGGAGCGCCAGCGCGTCAGAAATGACGACTCGATTGTCTTACGCGTCACCTACGGCGCAGTGGACTTCTGGCTGACCGGTGATGCCGGCACGGAGTTCGAACGAACCATGCTGCACGGCGATCCTGAGCCGCGGCTGCGGGTGCTCAAGGTGGGCCATCACGGCAGTCGAACCGCCACGGCTTCACTGCTTGTTGATGCGCTTCGACCTCAAATTGCGCTGATCAGCGCCGGCCGCGGCAATCTGTTCGGCCATCCCTCGCCTGATGTCGTATCGCGGCTCGAGCGAGCCGGCGCCCGGATCTTCAGGACTGACCTGGACGGCGCGATCGCGGTCGAGACCGACGGAGTGTCAGTGCGCGTGTCGACGGTGAGCGGGAAAGTTTGGTCCGCGGCGCTCGCTGGCGTGGTTGGCGGCCCGCCTTAGCGGCCGACGCCGCACCCTTTCTCTTGACCTGCTCCCAGACGAGCTCCATCTCCGCGAGCGTCGCCGAGTGCACCGACTTGTTTTCGCGCCCGAGCGCATCTTCGACGGCGCCGAAGCGCTCGGTGAACTTGTTGTTGGCCTCACGAAGGGCCGACTCAGGATCGAGGCCGAGTTTGCGAGAAAGGTTGGCGATCGAGAACAGAAGATCGCCGAGCTCTTCGGCGGCGCGGGCATGGCTCTCGTGCAGGGCCTCTCGCAACTCGCGCGTCTCCTCATCGATCTTGTCCATCACGTCTTCCGCCTTGGGCCACTCGAAGCCGACGGCGGCGACGCGGGTGCCAATCTCGTAGGCCCGCGAAAGCGCGGGCAAG
>DASUGC010000009.1:0-12098 GCA_036274235.1 Vicinamibacterales bacterium | reverse complement strand
CGGCCGTGACGCAGGCGGTGCGCGCGCTGGATTTGATCCTCCGGGCGGGCGGATTCGGCGTGGTCGTGCTGGATGTGGCCGGCGCGCCGGCACGGGCGTTTCAGACGCTGGCGCCGGCGACCTGGCTGCGGCTGGCGCACGCGATCGCCGGTCAGCCATCGTCCGCCTTGCTCGTCGGCGATGCGCCCATGGGCCGAAGCGCGCGCGGTGTCTCGGTGCGATTGACCTCCGCGCGGTGCTGGACAGGCGCCAGCCCCCAAAGCCGCCGCCTCGCCGGCCTCGACATCCGCGCCCACATCGAACAGGCGCAACGACCGATCGCGGCCAAGCCCGGCTGGACGCTGCGCGCGGCGGTTTAACAAAACCACGCGTCCCCCATGAAGGCGTGAAGCGTCGTGATCTGCTGCCTCGTCCGTGAATCCGACGCCCGCGCGGGTCTCCTTGCCGAGATCGCCCGCGCCTGCTCTCCGCGTGTGGAGTTGCACGGCGATCGCGCCGCCGTATTCGACGCGAGCGGATTGAGCCGGGTGATTGGTGCGCCGCCGGAAATTGCGCGTGAAGTGCAGGCCCTGGCTGAGGAACAAGGCATCGGCGTGCGGATCGCGCTCGCGCCGACGCGCGTGGCGGCCTGGCTGCTGGCGCATGGGCGGACTGGGATCACCGTGGTGAATCAGGACCAATCCAGAGCGACGCTGGCAGCGCTGCCCGTGTCCGTGCTGGCGTGCCTTCCGGGAATTCTGCGCATCCGCGGCTCGCTCGCGAAAGCGGCGGCCGAACACGCCCGGAGCCGCGCGGTCGTGCAAGCCGTGAAAAACGATGCGATTGCCACGCTCCTGCGGTGGGGATTGCGGACGCTCGGCCAGGTGGCGGCGCTGCCGCGAGCGGACGTCCGCACGCGATTAGGCGACGAGGGGGCGCGGCTGCATCAGGCGGCATGTGGGGAAGATGCCGATCCCCTCGTGCCAGCCGGCGAGGCCGCGGCCTTTCTCGAACGGATGGTCCTCGATTGGCCGATTGAAGGACTCGAGCCGCTGACATTCGTCCTGGCGCGCCTCTGCGATGCCCTGTCCGTGTCGCTCGAACGCGCCGATCGCGGCGCCGTCTCGATCACGACGACGTTGCAGCTGGTGTCGCGGGAGTCGCACCAGCGCACGCTGAACCTGCCGGCGCCGATGCGCGAGTCAAAAACGCTGCGCACGCTGATCCTGCTCGATCTCGAATCGCATCCGCCGTCGGCCGGCATCGATGTGGTGACGGTGGCGGCGACCGTCGTGCCCGGCCGGATCGTGCAGGGGTCGCTGCTCGATCGCGCGCTGCCGGCGCCGGAACAGCTGGCCACGCTGACGGCTCGGCTCCGGGCGCTGGCGGGGGAGTCGCGCGTGGGCGCGCCGGCCGTGCTCAATTCGCACGACGATCGCGGCGCCGGCATGCAGTCGTTTTCCGTGACGCCATCGGCGTCGCAGGCCATGCCTGCCGGCACTCGGCCGCTGAACGACGCGGGCCCGGTCCGTGATCGAACTGGCGTCCCATGCGCCGTCGTGCGCCGGTTCCGTTTGCCGATCGCTGCGCGCGTCGAAGTGGAGCGCGGCGGTCCGGTCCGCGTCATCGCCTCATCTTCCGCCATTCCCGCCAGTGACATCGTCAATCGCGCGGGGCCGTGGCGCAGTTCGGGCCGCTGGTGGTCCACCGATGGCCGCGCATGGGACCGCGACGAATGGGACGTGGAGCTTGCGGGCGGCGGATGCTACCGGCTGGCGCGGGATCGGAAGAGCGGGGCTTGGGAGATTGAAGGGGAGATTGATTGAGGAGAACGACGGGAACTCAGGGAACGACGGGAACGTGTACATCGAGCTGCATACATCCTCCGCCTTTTCTTTCCTGGACGGCGCGTCCTTGCCGGGGACGCTCGTCGAGCGGGCGGCGGAACTGGGGTATCCGGCGGTCGCGTTGCTCGATCGCGATGGGCTCTACGGCGCGCCGCAGTTTTATCGCGCGGCAAAGGCGGCGGGACTCAAGGCCATTGTCGGCGCCGAGCTCACGATTGGCGCCTCGTCTGCCGTCTCGTCTCGCGGAGCGGACAGACGCGCGGACTGGACGTTGCCCGTCCTCGTCGAATCCGTCGAGGGCTATCGCAATCTCTGCCGGATCATTACGCGCGCCAGGCTCAAGGCCCCGAAAGGCGAGTCTTATCTCCAGCTTGACGATCTGATCGGTCACACGACGGGCCTGATCGCGCTTGCGGGATCGGCTGCCCTCGATGCCGAGCGTCACGGCGTGGGCGGGCTCGTCACGCAACTGACGAAAATCTTCGGCCGCGGCAGTGTCTGGATCGAGCTGCAGCGGCACTTCCGGCGCGGCGAGCAGCCCGTGCTGCAGTCGCTGATCGATCTGGCCGCCGCCTTCCGGCTGCCGGTGATGGCGTCGAATGGCGTGCGGTTCGCGTCGCCGGAGGCGCGGCCGCTGTACGACGTGCTGACGTGTATTCGTCACAAGACGACGATTGAGAAGGCGGGACGGTTGTTGACCGCCAACGCCGAGCGATTTCTCAAGCCCCCGGATCGGATGGCGCGGCTGTTTGCGGATCTGCCGCAGGCGCTGGCGGGGACGGAAGCGCTGGCCGAGCGGCTCGAGTTCACGCTCGCCAATCTGGGCTACCGGTTTCCCGACTACCCCGTGCCGGCCGGCGAAACGCAGGCGTCGTTTCTGCGCCGGCTCGCGCACGTCGGCGCGCGCGATCGGTACCGGCCGTATCACGACAAGGCCAGGACGCAGATCGGACGCGAGCTCGATCTGATCGAGAAGCTCGATTTGGCCGGCTATTTCCTCATCGTCTGGGACCTCGTCAATTTCTGCCGGCAGCAGGGCATTCTGGTGCAGGGCCGCGGGTCGGCGGCCAACAGCGCCGTCTGTTACGCGCTGGGAATCACGGCGGTCGATCCGGTGGGGATGGAGCTCCTGTTCGAGCGCTTCCTGTCGGAGGAGCGCGGCGAGTGGCCGGATATCGATCTGGATCTCCCGAGCGGCGATCGCCGCGAGCGCGTCATTCAGTACGTCTACGAGCGCTACGGCAAGCTCGGCGCCGCCATGACGGCCAATGTCATCACGTACCGCGGCCGGTCGGCGGCGCGCGAGGTCGGGAAGGTGCTCGGGTTCGGCGAGCCGGAAATCGATCGGATGGCCCGCACGATGAGCCATTTCGAGTTCGTGGATCCGGAGGAGACGATCGCGGGGCACTTGAAAGATGCGGGCCTCGATCCCGAAGATCCGGACGCGCGTCAGTTCGCGAAGCTCTGGCGCGAGATCCAGGACCTGCCGCGTCACCTCGGTCAGCATTCGGGCGGCATGGTGGTATGCCAGGGCCGGCTCGACGAAGTTGTTCCCCTCGAGAACGCGTCCATGCCCGGCCGTGTGGTCGTGCAGTGGGACAAGGACGATTGCGCCGATCTCGGCATCGTCAAGGTGGATCTGCTCGGGCTCGGCATGATGGCGGTGCTGGAAGAGGCCATCTCGATTGTGAATGGCCCCGACCTGCTACCTGCAACCTGCGACCTGCAGGCTGGCAAGGTCGATCTCGCCCATCTTCCGCCGAACGATCCGCTCGTCTACCGGATGCTGCAGGAGGCCGATACCGTCGGCGTCTTCCAGGTGGAGTCGCGCGCGCAGATGGCGACCCTGCCGCGCATGAAGCCGGAGCACTTCTACGATCTCGTCGTCGAGGTCGCGATCATCCGGCCCGGACCCATCGTCGGCAAGATGGTGCACCCGTATTTGGCTCGACGACGGGGTGATGAAGCCGTCACGTACGCGCATCCGCTTCTGGAGCCGGTGCTCAAGCGCACGCTCGGCGTGCCGTTGTTCCAGGAACAGCTGCTGCGGATGGCGATGGTCGTGGCGGGGTTTTCCGGCGGGGAAGCCGAGGAACTGCGCCGCGCGATGGGCTTCAAGCGATCGGCCCGGCGGATGCAGCAGATCGAAGGCCGGCTGCGCGAGGGCATGGCGAAGAACGGCATCACGGGCGCCGCCGCCGATCAGATCGTCCTGTCGATTACGTCGTTTGCGCTGTACGGCTTTCCGGAGTCGCATGCGGCCAGCTTTGCGCTGCTGGTTTATGCGAGCGCGTATCTCAAGGCGCATTATCCGGCGGCGTTCTTTACCGCGCTCCTGAACAATCAGCCCATGGGGTTTTATCACCCGGCGACGCTCGTGAAGGACGCGCAGCGCCGCGGTGTGCGGTTTCATCCGATTGACGTGCAGATCTCGGATTGGGCGTGCGCGATCGAGCCGGACGGCGCCATCCGCCTGGGGCTGATGCACGTTCATGGCTTGCGTCAGGAAACCGGGAAGGCGATCGCGCCCGCGCGCGCGAAGGCGGGCGCGTTCCGATCGCTGGATGATCTCGTGGCTCGCACGGGACTGCGCCAGGACGAGCTGCGGACGCTGGCGGAGATCGGCGCGCTGGCGCCCTTTGGCGGGGATCGACGAACCGCCCTGTGGCAGGCCGATCGGGCCGGCCGTTCCGTCGGCTCGTTACTCCGTGATGATGCCGCAGCGACTCACGTACCCGTCGTACCTGTCGTACCCGCCCAGAGCCCCTTGCCCCAGATGTCCCTGGCCGAGCGCATCTCCGCCGACTATGCCGGCGCCGGCCTGACGATTGGCCCGCATCCGATGGCGATCATCCGTCCGTCGCTCGCGACGCGAGGTGTCGCGCGCGCGATCGATCTGCCAAAGATGCGCGCCGGCCGCCGTGTCCGCGTCGCCGGCGCCGTCATCGTCCGCCAGCGCCCCGGGACTGCGAAGGGGTTTGTGTTTCTGACGATGGAGGATGAGACAGGATTGTCGAACGCGATCATTACGCCGGACGTATATGCGGCATTCAAGCGCACGGTCGTGGACGAGCCGTATTTATTGATAGAGGGCACGCTCCAGAACCAGGACGGCGCCGTGTCGGTAAAAGCCGACCGCATCGAGCCGCTCAAGGCCCAGACCCCGGCGCAGCCGTCGCACGACTTCCGGTGAAGTTTTCCACAGAGGGGGACGGGCCTGTTTTCCACAGGCAAGGCAACTGCAGTTGCCTGCGGCCGCGGCCGTCAGAACATCATGCCGAGCAGTCCCGATCCGAGCAGGGCTCCGTACCCGAGAAGGACCTGGATCCCGGCCGGCCGCCATCGCCTGGTGGACATCAGTGCCAGGCCGATGATGCCGAATCCAATGGCGTGGAAACACATGACAGCGATGAGAAACAAGGCCGCATAGTTTTCGTGAGAACCCTTGCCGGCGAGATCCATCAACCAGTTCATGAGGATGCCTGACACGAGGGCCAGTCCCGGCCACGCCGGGCCGAGCGCAGCCGCCTGATCGGTCATGGCACGATTCGGATCCGCGGTTCCCGCGATCGCCGCCACCGGCCATAACACGAGGGGAGCCAGGATCGCCAACAGGATGAAGAGGCCCGCCGCCTCGCCGGCCCGACCGATGATCAGGCCGAACACGCCGATCGCGCCGAGCGCGACACCCACGGCCACGACCCACACGCGTCCCGTCACGCTCCCCTCATCGGCGCCTGCGCGAGTTTTCCACAGAGGGGGACGGGCCTGTTTTCCACAGGCAAGGCAACGGCAGATGCCGGGTCCGTGGCACGAGTGTTGTGCCAAGATCCAACTCGGTCCCGGCCGGACTGAATTCGCTGAGGACCGCAAAGCAACAGGCGATGGACATCACAGCGCTCGAGGAATTCGGCAGGAGATACACCGCCGCCTGGTGCAGCCAGCAGCCGCATCGCGTCGCGGCGTTTTTCGCGGAGAACGGCACGCTGACGATCAACGACGGCGCGCCTTCAGCGGGACGAGCCGCCATCACCACCACCGCCCAGGGTTTCATGACCGCGTTTCCGGACATGGTCGTGACCATGGACGGCGTGACGATCGATGGCCAGCGGGCCGTGTACCGATGGACGCTCACCGGGACGAACACGGGGCCTGGTGGGACCGGCAAGGCGGTTCGCATCAGCGGCTATGAGGAATGGACGCTGGGCGCGGATGTCCTCATCGCGGAGTCGAAGGGCCACTTTGATCAGGCGGACTACCACCGCCAGTTGGGAACTGACGCCAGCCAATGAGCGAGCGGGCCTGCCGACGGGTGCCGAACGTGCTGCTTGCGGCGGCGATCTCGGCGGTTGCCTTGCCGGCCGCAGCCTTCGCGCAGTGTCCCAAGGCGCGCGCCGATCGGCCGCTTTTTGTCGCCGGTGGCCGCTATGATGCCCCGCTTCAGGGGGCGGCGACCGGCGGCATTCTCATTCCGTTGTGGGATTTGGAGTATGGCGATGCCGGATGCTCCGCGCCTGCGTATCGAGGTCTGCAAGTCGAGGCGACCGCGGGTCGTGGTGGCGCCCGGCTCGCTGCCGGGTTGGCACGCCGGACCCGGGAAGACGGCCATCCGAGTCTCTTCGGTCAAGACGTGCTCGTTTCGGTGATGCGCACCGGAGCGTCTCCACGTGAGGCTGACGCCCATGCGACGTATCTCGGCATCGAGGCCGGACTCACCGTGCTGGGTGTGCGATTGGGCCTCGGCGTGGCCCACCGTCTGACATCGGCGGGGACGAAAGCGACGGTGTTCACGTGGAGTGCGGGCGTCCAGATCGGCTGGTAAGCCACCGGCGGTAAGATCGGGAGCCGATCGCACGCTCCGCGATGTGCCGCATGCACAGTGTTCCGAAAGAAATATATGACGCTGTTCGACAGTGCCGTTCCCCACTTCACCGTGCCCGACGTCGTCAAGACCGCCGAGTACTATCGCGACGTGCTGGGATTCGAGATTGATGGGTACTTTGCCACGCCGCCCGTGTTCGCGATGGTTCGCCGGGGGGCAGTCGAGATTTTCTTCAGCAAGGCCAATGGATCAGAGCCCAGGACCGGACGCGCACGCGGCGCCTACGACGCCTACCTGCGCGTCAGGGGCGTGACCGCGCTTGATCGCGAGCTTCGCGAGCGCGGCGCAGACGTCATCGAGGGACCTGTCGTGCGCGTGTATGGCTCGCGCGAACTCGTGGTGCGCGACATCAATGGCCTGGTGCTCGCGTTCGGGGAATCGGGCTCGTGACGAAGTCTTCAGAACTCCTCCTGCGCGTCGCCGTCGAATGCACGGAGCTGCCCGGCCGCAGGTTTCTCGACGCAATGGACCCGGCCGTGCCGCGCAAGGAGCCCGTCTATCTCGGAATCCAGAAAGGCCGGGATGTCATCGATCAGGTCCCGGCGGACCGCCCACACGCGGAGTTCATGGCAGAGTTTCGCGTCGGCAAGAAGAAGAATGGCGCGCCGAACTTCCTGGGGCCGTACGCGCAGGGATCGGCGGACGATAGATTCTTCTATCTGTCGTGGGGAGTCCGAACCGAATCGGGGCAGTTCGCGATGTTCCGGCGGCTCAAGATTCGACTCGGCCATCTCACCTGGAATCAGATCCGGAAGGCCGCGAACTCGCAGGTCCCGATCGCCGTGGCCCTGCGACTGACCGACGCGAAGGGCGGACCCCTGTGTGCGACACCGCCGGCGACGCATATCAAATGGCACGCGCCTGAACGTCATCATCGGTCAACTGGGTACCCCGCTGTAAACTGAACTGTCGCCGATGACGCGTCTGCCATGACCATCGTCCGAACCGCCCGCGCAGGATCCGCGATCGAGGACTATTGCCGCGCCTGCAAAGTCGATCGCATGCATACGGTCATAGCCGCAGACGCGGCGGGTCACCCGCTGCGGGTGCAGTGCGGGTACTGCCGGAGCGAGCACAACTACCGCGGCGGGCCGCGAACGGCGACGAACGACTCGCCGGCGACCGAAGCGTCGCCGGCAGCCGCCACACCCGCGCGCTCCGCCACATCCAGCGACGCGTTTCCGATCGTCAGCGAGCGGGAAAGGACAAGTCCGGTCATGTCAGGCGACATCGCGTCATCGTCAGGAGATCTCGAACAGCTGCTCAGGCGTGTCATCCGGGAAGAAGCCGGCGTTTCGCCCGTGGTGCCGGCGGCCAGGTGGCGCGGCGGCATGCTGGTGCTTCGACCGGGCACCCCGGGCCTGCAGGAGAAGTCCATTCCGATCGAGACGTTTTTCCACAAGATCGTAATGCTGCGGAACCGGCTCAGAACGCTCGAGCAGCAGGTGAACGCCTCCGATCTGCCGGACGACGCGAAGGTGAAGCTGCAGGCCTACGTGAGCGGCTGCTACGGCTCACTGACGACGTTCAACGTGCTGTTCGCGGACGAGGCCGATCAGTTCAAGGGCACGGGCGGCGAGTAACGCGCCGTTCCGGGCCTTGCCACGCACGATGGCTCTGGTTGCCTTTCTCCGCGGCGTCAACGTCGGTGGCCACCGCACGTTCCGACCGGCGGTCCTCGCGAAACAACTGGCGCGATTCGATGCGATCAACATCGGCGCGGCCGGCACGCTCGTGATTCGAAAACCGATGACCGTCGCCAGCCTGCGACGCGAGATCGCGCGGCGCCTTCCGTTTGTCACCGAGATTATGATCTGCCGCGGCCGGGATGTGGTGGCGCTGGCTGCCGGCAATCCATTTGAGGGCCTGTCGCACCAGTCGAATCTGGTGGCGTTCGTCAGTGTCGTGGCAAGAAGGGCGAAACGCCTTCCGCTCCCGCTGCATCTGCCGTCGGAGCGTGATTGGGGCGTTCGGGTGATCGCGTGCCGCGGACGATTTGTGGTGGGTTTGTATCGACGGGAGATGAGGGCCATTCGACTTCTGGGCCAGCTCGATGAACGGCTCGGCGCACCCGTGACGACGCGGAATTGGAACACGATCCAGGCAATCGCGCGAGTGCTGGGATGAAGCGATCGCCGGTCCGCCCATCTGACGGATCGTGGACAATCAACCGGGAGAGACGATGATCGTCGAGACTCAGATCACCATCAACGCATCCAGATCCGCGGTGTGGGCGGCGATAACCGACATCGAGCACGCCGCGACGATCATCTCGGGCATTCACAACATCGAAATCGTGGAAAGACCCGCGCGCGGGCTCGTCGGGCTCAGGTGGCGGGAGACGCGGACGCTCTTTGGAAAGCCGGCCACCGCAGAAAAGTGGATCACCGAGGTCACCGGGAATCAGTCGTACAAGACTCGGGCCGAAGATCAGGGGTTCGTGTTTCTCACGACGATGGGCCTGTCAGAGGACCGGAACGGCGTGACCTTGACGAGCACGCACGATTCCAGACCTCAAGGATTGATGGCGAAGATGATGTCCATTCCCATGGCGCTGTTCTTCAAAGGTGTGGCGAAGAAGGCCATCCAGCAGGACCTCGACGACATCAAGGCGGCGGTCGAGCGCCGATGACGAGCACCGGCCGTGACCTGTTCGACCGGTTCGTCAGATACGGTCAGCGCCAGTGGCTCAAGACCGAACCATCACGCGGCTGACCGATCCAGGTGCTATTCTGCGCGAACGGAGGCACCATGACCGACCGGCACTCATTCGAGGCGATCTCCCACCGGCTCGATGAATCCACGCGACGCCGCCGGCTGATTGACCAGTTACGCGGTCCCTCACCTGTCCGCCGGTTCATCGAGGGTTCCTTGTCTGGCGTCGTCACGGCCGCCGTGTATTTCATCGTGAGCAGCCTGATGCGCGGCGAGCCTTCGTGGGTGACGATCACGGTGGCGTTGAGCGTGTCGGCGGGCCTTTGGGCCAGTCTTGACGTTCTGTCTCTTCGGCGGCGGCTGGCGACCGTGACGACGGTGCTCGAGGAGTCGGGGATGCTCGAGGCCTACATCGATCGCGCGGTACCTGGCGTGGGCGCGGCGGATCCGTCGCCGCAAGCGTGAGGGATCGATGGCCACCGACTTTGAAGCCGTCGGCGTATTCCTGAATCGCGTTGACGCGGAACTGGCCCGCGGCGCACTCGAGGCCGCCGACATTCCGGCCACGGTGTCGGCCGACGACGCGGCCGGGACGCGGCCGCATTTGTGGATGAGCGGCGTGCGGGTGCTCGTGCGGACCGAGGATC
The DNA here is from genome assembly GCA_036274235.1 of Vicinamibacterales bacterium. Taxonomy (GTDB): domain Bacteria; phylum Acidobacteriota; class Vicinamibacteria; order Vicinamibacterales; family SCN-69-37; genus DASUGC01. The sequence goes on along the minus strand of DASUGC010000009.1, from coordinate 2,088 downwards.
TCGAACGCGCGCGCGAGGTGCTGCGCGAGGCGGAACAGCATGCCCGGCTGTCGGTCGTGCCGGACGAGCACGAGCCGGACTGATTGGATTGGTGTCTAAGCCGTCATGCAGGAGATCGCGTGCGCACTCCTTCTTTGTGTGACGGTCGGAACCAGGCGCAGACCGCGCAACCTCTCAAGGGGACAAACTTCTCCGGCGAATGGGTGCTGGTCTCGCCCGAGCAGCCGGATTCCGCTGTCGTGACGTCGCTGAACGTACTGCAACCAATCAATGACAGGAACATCTACGGCGCTCCGATTGCGCCTGGCTACCTCAATGTCACGGTTGCGCGTCACGCCGAAACAGGCGATAGCTCGACGAAATACCTGATTGGGACGGTGGGTGGATCGGCGGGCTTCCCAGCCAGATCGAATGCGTCGGCTCCAAGAACTGAGACGAAACACTCCGTCACAGGGGAAGGCGCAGACCTGATCATCGCTGACAGCAATCTGTCGGAACGCGCCGATGGCTCGATGGGTTGGTCCGGTCGCGGACCGAGACGTGGCATCTGCATTCAGACGGCCGTCTGGTGATTACCATCGTTCTGCATCAAGGCAGCCGGGAGACGCGGGATACACTGACGTATCGACGCCGGTCGTCCTGACGTGAGGCTGTGGACCGTTCACCCAAAGTACCTCGACGCCGCGGGCCTCGTGGCGGCCTGGCGTGAAGGCCTGCTCGCGCAGCAAGTGCTGCGAGGGCGAACGAAGGGTTACCGCTTTCATCCGCAGTTGGTTCGCTTCAAGTCGCACGCTGCGCCGCTGGCCTGCATCGCGACGTACCTGAACGGGCTGTATGACGAAGCGTGTGCACGCGGCTATCGCTTCGATGCATCGAAGATCGGCAGGCGAGGCAACCGGCCGATCGTGACGGAGACGCTGGGCCAACTTCTGCATGAGTGGCAGCATCTGCGGCGCAAGCTGAGGAAGAGGGCGCCGAAGGCATTTCGCCGGCTGAGCGCCGTGGATGCACCGGAGCCACATCCGTTGTTCCGCATCGTTCCCGGTCGGGTGCGGGAATGGGAGCGAGCGCCTGGGCCGGCGACCCGACGCCGGCGTGATGCCTCATGACCGGCGGACAGAAGTCGCCGCGCCGTCCGCGCTATGCCGGCACGCATCCGCGCCGCTTCTCGGAGCGATACAAGGAACTCGATCCGAATCGGTACGCCGCCGAGGTCGAGCACATCCTCGACACGGGGAAAACACCGGCTGGGTCGCATCGGCCGATCATGGTCGCAGAAGTGCTCGCGTGCCTGCGCCCTGTGCCGGGAGAGATTGCGGTGGACTGCACGCTCGGCGGCGGCGGACACGCGGCGGCGATCCTCGATTCCATCCGTCCAGGCGGACGGCTGATTGGGCTCGACGTGGATCCGATCGAGTTGCCGAAGACGGAAGCTCGTCTGCGGGCTTGCGGCATCGCGGACGACGCGCTGCTGATCCGGCAAGGTAACTTCGCCGGCATCGATCGCGTGCTGGGCGAACTCGGGATCCCGGGCGCGGACATCGTGCTGGCGGACCTCGGAGTGTCGTCGATGCAACTCGACAATCCGGCCCGCGGATTCACCTACAAAGAGCCCGGACCGCTCGACCTGCGGATGAATCCGCTGCGCGGCGAGCCGGCGCACGCGCTGATCGGGCGCCTCACGGAAGCGCAACTGTCGCGCATGCTTTCCGAGCACGCCGACGAGCCGCACGCCGATCTCATCGCCAGTCTCTTGAAGCGCAAGCCGATCGCGACGACGCAAGCGCTGGATCGCCTGGTCAGGACAGGAGTCGCCGCCGCCCATCCACGGTTGGGCAAGCCGGAGCTGAAGATGTCTGTGCGGCGCACGCTGCAGGCCCTGCGGATTGCCGTCAATGACGAGTTCTCGGCGCTCGAGGCCCTTCTGCGCGCGCTCCCTCGAGTCCTGAATCCCGGCGGGCGAGTGGCGATTCTGACGTTTCACTCGGGCGAAGACCGCCGGGTGAAGAAGGCATTTCAGGCCGGGCACCGGGCGGGCGTCTATGCCCAGATTGCGAAGGACGTGATTCGATCCTCGATGGCCGAAAC
>DASUGC010000008.1:0-10519 GCA_036274235.1 Vicinamibacterales bacterium | reverse complement strand
GCTCAACATGGAAAAGCCAAGCCGCTCGAAGCGTTGCGCGACGCGTGCGACGTCCGCGCCGGGGGTAATGCCGCAAAAGTCGTGGAACTCGATGGTGAATTGCGGAATGGACTGCAGGAACGTGTCTGAACAGGACTCCAGGACTTCAATCTCCGAACCCTCAATATCCATTTTGATGAGGTCGCACGTGCTCCACTCCACTCGCTCAAGGATCTGAGGAAGCGTGATCGCTTCGACGGCAATCTCGTCCGACTTTGCCCAGCCGCCCAGGTCCCCGCCAAGCAGCGAAGACGCTTCGCTGTTCACTGACACGTGGAACGGGACGAAGCCTGGCTGTGCGGCGAGCGCGACGCTCACGACCTTGAGCCCTGCTTGAGCGGTGAGGACCGGACGCAACGCAGGGTTCGGCTCCACGCACACGCACTCGCACGCGAAACGATCCCGGATACCGGCGGCGAACGCGCCGCGATTGGCGCCGAGGTCCAGAACTCTGGAATCTCGGGTCAGATGATTCGCAAACACGGTATGGCCGTTGACGTGGATGATTGACATGTTTGAACGCGTCAGACGTCAACGTTTCGGGACGCGGCCTTCGTCGAGGACCGCACGCAGCCTCTCCAGCGACGGCAGGCACAGATAGCCCGCTGGAGATCCGGCGTCCCCGCCGCGACCGATGATGACACACGGCATGCCGGCCGCCGCGGCCCCCGCGGCATCGACCTCGGCGCGATCGCCAACGAAAAGCACTTCATGCGGCTCGAGGCCCCACACCTGGCACGCCCGAAGGTAGCCACGCGGGCTGGGCTTGAATGCGCCAATCTCCGGGTCACTGGCGGACAGAATGGGATCGAATTGACCGGCCAGCCCCAGCGCCTCCAGCTTTGCGGCGGCCGGATAGTCGGACAGGAGGCCGAGGCGGACGCCAGAACCGGCGAGGTCACCGAGCAAGCGGTCGAGCCCTGGAACGCGGCACGCGGCGAGATGCCGCAAGGGCCTCGTGTTCATCCACTCCTCAATCACAGCTCTAATATCGGCCGCCGGCAAGCCCGTCCGCGAGGCGGCGACGGCGACCTGGGCGTCAGCCAGGCCTCCTGCAGCCGCCTGGGGGCTCGCTGCGCGGAGTTCTTCCTGGGCGTGACGGTAGGCCGCAATGATCCGCAGACGCCTCAGACCGGCCACGGGGTTGATCAGGGTCCGTCCCAACAGCGAAAGCGACATCCACAAACGTAATCGGCGCTGATCGTACAGCGTCCCGTCCAGGTCGAACAGGACAGCGCGGATCCGCCGCACTGCGTCAGCCGGACTGGTCACGCTACCCACCATGGCCGAACAGCGCCCTGATGCGGTCCGCGTCGGCAAACACGAACTGCCGGAGCCAGATCGCCCCGAGCAGCAGCACGCTCGCGGCGGCGCCGTACCATTTGAGTCCGCGCGGCGGCCACCACGCCGGCCGGCCGCGCACGATCAGGCCGGCCGCGTAGATTCCCAGCAGCGGCATCAGCGGCATGTGATAGCGCGAGTGGCCGTACACGATCGTGTGAATTCCCGTGATGAACACGATCGGCAGGAGCAGCAGCGCGTGCTCGCGCCAGGCCGGCCGCGCCAGCCACATGCCGGCGGCGCCCGCGACGATCACGGCCACATACCCCAGCACGATCAGCCCGCCCGCGACGGCCGCGAACCAGCGGGGCGGCGCGAGCGCTCCGTGCTGGACCGACGCGATGAATTCGCGTTCGATGCCCCAGAAGTCCGCGAATTTGATCACGTCACGCTTGAGGGTCGTGCCGGGATGCGCGCGCATGTATTCCACGGCGGCGTGCTGGGCCCACTTGTCCTTCTCGCCCTCGGTGAAATGCCGCCCCGGGTTCGCCTGCGTCAGGGCGTACGACCATTCCTTCTCGCCCGTCATCAGGTCGATGGTCGCCCACATACGGTCCTCGGCGGTGTACTCGTAATTCCCGAGACGGAGGTTGATACCCCCCATCGTGTCGACGATCTCGGTGACGCCCTGGAGCCGCGTATTCCGGATCGCCCACGGGCCCACAATCACGGCGTAACCCACCAACAACGCCGCGGGCAGGATCAGTCGCGTTCTCCAGCTTCCCGATAGGAGCCAGGCCAGCAATGGGCAGAGCACGATGGGCAGCGGCCAGAGCACGCTGCGCGTCAGCGCAGCCAGACCCAGGCACACGCCGCAGGCGATCGCGACCGCCAATCCCGGGGCCTGGACGAGCATCACCGCCAGCAGCACGAATCCGACGAACAACAGCGTGAACAACGTCTCGGTCAGGATCGTGAAGTTGAAATAGATCAATGACGGGTACAGCCAGAACACCGCAGCCGCCACCAGGCCCGCCCGCTCGGAGAACACGCGTCGAGCCAGCTGGTACACGAGCACGGCGGTGAGCATCGACATCAGGATCTGCAGGAACCGAACGGCCTGCAGGTTGCCGACGCCCGTGACGCGCCAGATTGACGCCAGAAGAGCCGGATAGAGCGGCGGCCGCAGCGACGTCGGCTGTCCCGGGCCCCACGCGAACCCGTCGCCATTCAGCAGGCTGGCCGCCAGCTGGGAATAGTGCCGTTCGTCGACGATCGGCGTGCCAAGCGCGGATGTCTGCGTGAAAACGGCCAGGCGCACGACGAGGCCCAGCGCGATGGCCGCCCAGAACACGCGACGCGCGGTGGCGGCTGTCACGTCCATCGATCAGGCGCCGGTGTCGTTCCGGCGATAGACAGCCAGCACATTGCGTTCCGGATAGGGCATGCCCAGGGCCTTGAAGGCGCGCCACGTGAACAGGTCCAGGCGATTGAGCCCCTTCAGACCCGCGAAGACCGACAAATCGTCCGTGCGGGCGAACAGCTGTTCGGAAAACCCGGCCGATTCGAACTGGCGGCGCAGGGATGCGCGCGTGTTCATGCGGTAGTGCGTTGGAAAGGTTCCCTCGGGGTCGCTGCCCCAGAAGTGCTGTTTGATGGCGTGGTGAAACCGGAACGGCATCACGCGGGAGATCACGGTCACCGGCGACCACAGGCCCACGGTGAAGATGACCGCCACGCCGCCCGGCTTCACGAGTCGCGCCAGCGCGTTCACGAAGGATCCCGGATCCGGCACGTGCTCCACGACCATGCGCATCGTCACCAGATTGAATGGCTCCTGCGGATGGTAGTCCTCGACGAGACTCTGGACGGTCTCGTGAGCGGACCTGTTGTTGTGAATGTTGTCGCTTGGATCGACCGCGACCACTCTGGCGCAGCGCGCGACAAGCTTTTTCTCACTCGCCGGATTGTGCGGAAAGATGCCTTCTCCGCCGCCGACGTCGAGCCACCGATCGCCGTCCCGCACGAGGCCCACGACGAGCGCTTCGTAGACATCCGCTGGCAGGAAATACCTGTGCTGCCAGCGCCGGGCGAGCAGGCCCTTCTTTGATTCGGGCCGGCCGTACTTCTCAACCCAGAGCGATTCCAGTTCCGCAGAAGTAGGCAGGTGACTGTCCATCGGCGGCATCAGCTCCCGACGGCTCACCGGCTCGACGACGAAGCTTCGGGCCGCGCCGAACCGAGGCCCAGCCTGGCCGCATTGGCCTGGATGAACCGGTTGAATCGCTGCGCCATGGCTTCGTTGCCCGCGACGGAGAGATGCATGCAATCGACGAAATGGTTGCCGTCGGCGGGTATGACATTCCGTTCGTCGACGACCGGCACGTCGTGCGCGCCGGCGTAGTCTAGGATCGCCTGGTTATAGACATCCATCGCGCTGAGCATGCCTTCCATCGTCATCCACGGCATGTAATAGAACGCCACGTCCGCGTTGGCGACCTGCATCGCGCGATCCTGGTCATGCCGGTACTTGACGATGAAGGTAGACAGCAGCAGCGGCACGTCCCGCTCACGCAACATCACCCGCATCTCATCGATTTCGCCGATAAAGTGCTGCGGCAGTTCTGGCGGCACCGCATCGATGCGGCCGGCGCTGTCTTTGCCACCTCGCGCAATCGCGAGATTCTTGTAAACCAGATCGAACAGCAGACTGACCTTCGATAACGTCTGCCCGACGGGTCCCTGCTTGTTTTCGCCAGGGCGAATCAGGCCGCGCGTTTCAGCCAACTGCTGCGTATCATGGACGACTTCGTTGTTCGCTTCGTAGTAAATGACGAGATCCGGACTGAGCGGTACCACTCGATGCCGCAGATTCCTGACGTTGTCCGCGGCGATATATCCACCGACGGCGGCATTCACGACTTCAATTCGGATGGCCGGATACTGGCTCTGGAGCAGTTCCTGAAGGCGATGAGGCCACGTCGCATGGTTCGGCACCTCCGCGGAGAACGACGTGGAGGCACCGAGCACGGCGATGCGGAACGTGCGAGGCGGCTTTGCGGCGGCAAACTCGTCGCCCCGGAAACCGAGCGAATTGATTTTTACCTGGTAGCGCGTGCCCTGAATCTCATAGCCGGGCTTCGGAACAAACAGGCCGGCATTCTCATCCCAGGTCAACATGGGATCTCGAAGCGTTGAGTTTGTCGTGCCGTATCGAATCCAGGCCCTCACGCGCAGCCCGGCCTCCGCCAGGCCAAGCGCGACCAGCGTCACGATGCTTGCGTACAGGATTTTCCGCCGAAGGGGCAGTATCACGGTTGAGGACGCCGCCCTAGAACAACGTATAAATAAACGGCGCCGCCGCCGTGCTGGACAGGAACACCAGCACGCCGAATCCGACCAGGATGACAATGATCGGCAGCAGCCACCATTTCTTGCTGGTCTTCAGAAAGTAGAAGAACTCAGAGAACAGGCCGCCCTGTTTCTGATCCGCTGCGCTCTTGAAGTCGGCCACGATAGTCCTCGTTTCTGTAGCGGGCGCGCTGCTGGCCCGCGGCCCTAGTATTGCCGCAGATAGTCCTCACCGGCCCGGACGGCGTGCTTGCTCGTCCAGTATGACCCGCTTTGCACGCGCCGGAGATGCAGCGTGTCGCGTCCCATCAACCGGAACACCAGCCCGACAAAGGTAAACACCACATAGAAGACGGCGCCCAGCGCGATGTGCGACACGGTCCAGCCGATCGGAAACGCCACGATCATCCAGCCGGTGTAAATCGGCCGCACGGCGGCGGGACGGATCAATCCGGTGATGCCGATGACGCCGGCCGCCACCGCAAGGCCGATCGTCAGCACGCCCGTCTGGCCGTGCCAGAATCGCCAGGCCGCCAGCCCGCCGAACACCACGAGACTCAATCCAGCGAACTGCCGGAGCATCTTCTCGGGCGGCGCTTTCGTGACGTCAGACCACTGCATGCTTCACCCTTTTCACGCTCTTCACTTCCCGGGCCCTAATCCAACTGGAACTGGGCCAGATACTTCTCCCGTGTCGCCGCATCGAGCTTCTCCGCGACGTCTTCCTTCAACAGCACAACATCCTCGAGCACCAGCGCGTCCATCTCTGTCCCGATGAAGCAGCGATAGGCATCCTCCGGGGTGCACACAATCGGCTCCCCGCGGACGTTGAAGCTGGTATTGACCAGGATCGGGCAGCCGGTCCGCTTCTGAAAGGCGCGCAAGAGCGCCGCCAGCCGCGGATTCCGCCCGTCGTCTACGGTCTGCAGCCTGGCGCTGTAGTCCACGTGGGTCACGGCCGGAATCGTCGAGCGCGGCACGTTCACGCGATTGCGAAGGTCCGGATCGTTGCGCATGATTTGCTTCTGGGCGTCGGTGACCGGCACGCGATGCTGATCGAGCACCGGAGCCACCAGGAGCATGTAGGGGCTCTCGTGTTTCTCATCGAGCCCGAACCACTTGTGCGCTTCCTCGCGCAGCACGATCGGCGCGAACGGCCGGAAGCTCTCCCTGAACTTGATCTTCAAGTTCATGTTCGCCTGCATCTTTGGCGATCGCGGATCGCCGATGATGCTCCGCGCACCGAGCGCCCTGGGGCCGAATTCCATCCGGCCCTGGAACCAGCCGATGATCTTTTCCTGCTCGAGAAGGTCAACCACCTGGCTCAACAACTCGGCTTCGCTCGACGCGCGGCGGTACTTCGCGCCCACGCTGTCCATGAAGCGGCAGACGTCCGAGGTTGAGAACCGCGGGCCAAGATAACTGCCCTTCTGGGTGTCGCCGGCGGCCGCCCGTCTTGGCTTGTCGAGCAGCTGATGCCAGGCGAACAACGCGGCGCCCAGCGCGCCACCCGCGTCGCCGGCGGCCGGCTGAATCCAGATGTCCTCGAACGGGCCCTCGCGCAGCAGGCGGCCGTTGGCCACGCAGTTGAGCGCCACGCCGCCGGCGAGCACCAGGCGCTTCATGCCGGTTTCCTTGTGGACCTGCCGGCCGATCGCCAGCATCGCGTCTTCGGTCACGGCCTGGATGCTGGCCGCCATGTCCATGTGACGCTGCTCGATGTCCGTTTCAGGATTGCGCGGCTTGGCTCCAAACAACGCGTCGAACCTGTCGTTGGTCATCGTCAGGCCCTGGCAGTAATTGAAGTACTGCATGTCGAGCCAGAAGCTGCCGTCGGGCTTCAGATCGATCAGGTGCCTGGTAATCAGGTCCTTGTAGACGGGCTTGCCGTATGGGGCCAGACCCATGAGCTTGTATTCGCCGCTGTTGACCTTGAAACCGCAGTGGTACGTGACGGCGGAATACAGCAGACCGAGTGAATGCGGAAACTGCACCTGCTTCAACAACTCGATCCGGTTGCCGCGGCCGGTGCCCCAGGTCGTTGTGCTCCACTCGCCGACACCGTCGAGCGTCAGGATCGCCGCTTCGTCGAAAGGACTTGGGAAAAACGCGCTGGCCGCGTGGCTCTCGTGATGATCGGTGAAAGCGATCGGCGCTTTGACGTCAGGTCCCAGGTGATCGCGAATGACCTTTGGCAGGCGCGCCTTCTCCTTCAGCCACACGGGCATCGCCATGCGGAAACTTCTGAATCCGGAAGGCGCGAAGGCCAGATAGGTCTCGATCAGCCGCTCGAACTTTCGAAGCGGCTTCTCGTAAAACACGACATAGTCGATTTGCCCGCGCGTCTTGCCCGCCTCACGCAGGCAGTAGTCGATCGCGAGCGACGGGAAGCCCGGATCGTGTTTCCTGCGCGTGAATCGCTCTTCCTGCGCGGCCGACACGATCTCGCCGTCAACCACCAGACAGGCTGCGCTGTCATGGTAGAACGCCGAGATTCCGAGAATAGTGGCCACGACGCGGTCTCCTTAGGGAATGCCGCGCACCAGGCGCGGTCCCACAATGTTGGCCAGCCACAGCGGAAGACGTTTCCACGTCTCAATTGCCAGGCTGAATTTCGCGTTCTTCGGGCTCTGGTCGGGCACGGCGCTGCCGGCCGGCAACCAGTACTCCCAATGCAGAGCGACGGGCCCGGCGCCCCACTGCTCCTTGAACTTGAACGTGCCCTCGCCCGGCGTGGATCGGCCGAAATCGAACACCGTCACGCCCTCGGCGACGGCGGTGTCGATGGCGTGCCAGTACAGCAGATGATTCGGACAGAGGCTGTTGAAGTCTCGGATCGACGACGCCCACGGAATCTCGATCATCGGACCGGTGCGATACGTAAATCCCGCTGCGACCGGCTTGTCCTTCAAGCGGACGACGATCAGGTGCGTGCGCTCCGGAAAAGCGGCCAGCACTTCCGCAAACAACCGCTGGGAATAGACCGGCGTCCCCAGGTCCCTCATGTTCCGCGCGAACACCTGGTAGAACTCCGGCAAGAGTTCCTGATGACCGCGAACCACCGACAGTCCGGACTTTTCGGCCTTCCGTACCTGGTTGCGCGCCTTGCGGTCGATGCGATCCCACATCCCCGCCTCCAGCGGCAGGCGCATCGTCACCTTGTGCTGCTTGCACGGCAGTTGCGGGAAACGCCGGCCGAAATGGCGCAGCTCCACGTGACGGCACCGGCGATCGGCCGCCAGCTTCGCGGCTTGGTCCACCAGAGCCTGCGCGACGTCATCCTCAGATGCGAGCACGCCGGCGAAGTTGACGAACGGAAGAGATGTCAGCGTGCGGCCGAAAATCCAGCTCTTGATTTCAACGAGCGGGAGGACGCCGATGATGGCGGAGCCGCGACGAGCGATCAGGCCGATGCACTCGTGCCCGAACGCCTGCTGGAACACGCGTCTCCAGGCCCACTCGTGATAGCCCACGGCGTCGGGCCGCGACCGGACGAAGGCATCCCATTCGACGCGATCGGCGTCCGTCGCGATGGCGATCGACGCAGCCTGATCCCGCTGTCCGGCCATCATCGCCGGCCGCGACTCATTCTCCGCCAGGGCGGTTTGGCCGCTCATGAGTCCGTAGTCCTCAGCAGCCAATAATCCTTCATCAACAGGAAGCGTCCGATCACCAGCGCGTCGATCGCCGACGAATAGACGGTCCTGACGGCGTCCCGCGGCGTGCAGGCCACCGGCTCTCCCGGTCCCGCGAGGTTGGCTTCGATCAGCCCGGGGGTTCCGGTGGCGGCGTGATGCAGTTCGAGCAGATCGCCCAGGTGCGATGCCGGCGCGGGCGTGACGCCGTGCACGCGCACGGCCTGCCGCCAATCGAGCGCGGCGGCAAGCGACTGACGCCACTCCGGCCTGATCCGGGCATCAAGGACGCCCTGGTGCCGCACGGCATCCTCCGCGAGACACTGATGGGCAACGCTGGGCGCGAGCACGACGGGCAGTGGCTCGTCGAGTGGGGCCTGCCTCAGGTATTCGTTGAGATTCTGGCGTGCGTAGCGATGAGAGGGATCCGCCAGAATGCTCCGCATCCCGAGCGCGCGAGGCCCGAACGGCATCGCGCCCTGGAACCATCCCACGATCTTGCCCTGGGCCAGCATGCGCGACACTCTGGACAGCAGGCGCGTCCAGTCCGGTTCGTACACGTAATCAAGCCGGCAGTTGTCGAGCACCCGCTTGATGTCCTCCTCCGAAAACACCGGTCCGAGCGCCAGGCCGGAGCGTGAGTCCCCTGCTTTGGCGTTGAGCGCGCCCAGCGCGCGCCCACACGCCTCGGGCACGCCGGGGAACGACACAGACGATCCAAGCAGCCGCATCAACTCGGTGTTGAACCTGGCATTGGCAAAGACGCTGCCGCCAACACCGATCGGGCCGGATCCGTACTCGCTGCCCACCCCGTCGGCGACACGCGCGACGACGCCGGCCAGGACGGACGTGAAACTGGCTGCCAATGCGCGCCGAGTACGCTGCACGCGAGCATTGAGTGACAGCGGATCGGACAGACCGCCGGCGAATTCACCGGCGACCCGGCGGGCCACATCCGAGAGCGCCGAAGATTCCAGCGCGACGCCATCGGCTTCTCGCCACAACAGCACCTGGGCCATGTCGGCCTGGAACTCGGGTTCCGCACCGACGCTGAGGCGGTCCAGCGCGGCGAACGGATCGTCGCCGGAGATGCCCAGGACCGCGGCCAGTCCGGTGGCGCCGGCCACGAGACGATCGGCGCCGGGAATATCGACGCGAGGGCCAAGCCCGTCCCCATGGTGTGCAAAGGCCGCGAGCAACGGCGGGTGGGCACTGCAGACCACGACAGCCGTCGCGGCGGGGTCGCTCATGACGGCATGCGCGGCATCGGCGCGCGCGGGATCGACGACGCGGACGGGCACGCGCTCGAAGCCACGCGCGCGCTGGGCGCCTGCGGCCGCGCCGGTGTCGTTGACGACGGACACTTCGTCGATGTCGGCGGCGTCCAGACCTGCGACGTCCAGACACGCCTGCGCGGCGGCGCGGGGAAACCCGCCCGTGAGGGCGTAACCGATGCCGGCCACGCGCGCAAAACTATCCTCGGTCGCGGCAGCGACAACCCGGCCGTCCACGGCAAGCGCCGCCGCAGCATCACGATCGCGACCCGAGATCCCCAGAACCTTCATGCGCCTCAGCTATCCACTTCCCAAGTTCCCCAGTTCTCCAGTTCCCCCAGTTCCCCAGTTCTCAAGATCGCTTCGGGTGCTCGACGAGGAATTCCCCAATCGCGAGGTAATCGAGATTCCCCTGCAGAAACGCGCGCACCGCGTCGTCCGGGCTGCAGACAATCGGCTCCTCGTGCATGTTGAAGCTGGTGTTGATCACCGAGGAAATGCCGGTCAGCTTGTAGTACTCCGTCAGGATGCGATGGAACTTCGGGCTGCCCTCGGCCGAAACGAGCTGCGGGCGCGCCGTGCCGTCCACGTGCACGGCTGCCGGGCAGTCGCGCTTCATCGAGTCGGTGCAGTCGAAGGTCAGCGTCATGAACTGCGCGGCGTACTCGGCGCCTTTCATGTGAATGTAGTTGGCGTCGCGGTGCTCGTAGAGCGTCGCGGGCGCGAACGGCATGAACTCCGTGCGCCCAAGCCGCTGGTTGAGCCACTGATTCACGGCCGGTTCCTTCGCGTGATAGAGAATCGAGCGATTGCCGAGCGCCCGCGGGCCGTATTCCATGCGCCCGTCAAAGCGCGCAACGACCTTGCCGGCCGCGAGCAGCATGGCCACCTTCGGCTCGATCGGCTGATAGTGCGTGAACGTCAACTGCGAGCGCTTGA
>DASUGC010000007.1:0-23832 GCA_036274235.1 Vicinamibacterales bacterium | reverse complement strand
CCCCTCGAAAAGGGAAACTGGAGTTTCCGTGGCGACAGTTTGGAAACTCCAGTTTCCCTTTTCGAGGGGAACGACCTCAGAGGTCCTACTCCACCGCGTAGAACTCGGAGGCCGCCGCGCGGCCCCGCAGCGTGCGGGTGCCCAGCGGGCGGGCGCGGACCTGATCCTTGACGCGCGCGTACGTGCTGCCGGAAATCACAATTTCGCCCGGTTTTGCGACTTCGTCCTCAATCCTGGACGCGGTGTTGACCACATCGCCCAGCACCGTGAATTCGCGCCGTCGCGGCGAACCAATGTCACCCGTCAGGGCGACTCCGGTGCTGATGGCAATCCGCATCTCCAGCTTCTGGTCGAGCTGGAGATTGAGCGCCGCGAGGGCCTGCCGCATCGCCAGGGCCGCCTCCACCGCCTTCAGCGGGTGATCCGGCTGGTCGAACGGCGCGCCAAAGACGACCAGCAGGGCGTCACCCAGGAATTTGTCCAGCGTGCCCTCGTGCTCGAAGACAACGTCGGTCATGCGCGTCAGGAACGCATTGAGCAGCGCGGCCGCCTGCGCGGGCGAGAGCGGCTCGCACAGCGTCGTGAAACCCACCAGGTCGCAGAACATCACCGTCACGTCGCGCTCCTGCGCCGCCGGCGCGGCGTCCGGCGCATCGGCGCCGTGCACGATCCGGCTCACGACAGCCGGCGAGTGGTAGCGCTGGAGCCGCTCGCGGCGCCGTGTTTCTTCGAAGAGCTGTGACGTGAGCCGCGCCTGCTCAATCGCGATCGCCGCCGCGTTCGTCAGCGCCGTGAGCATGTCGAGATCGGCGCCGCCGAACTGTGACCGCTTGGGGCTGTCCACGTAAACCACGCCAATGACCTCGTCATGGCTCCACAGCGGCGCGCACATGAACGATCGGATGTTGAAGCGAAGAATGCTGTCGGTGACCGAGAGCCCGGGATCGGTCGTCGCATCCTGGCCCAGGATGGCGAGCCGTTCGCGCATCACCTTGCGTACGACCGCGCGGCTGAGCGTCGCGTTGGTCGGCACGGTGCCGTCGCGCTGCCGGAGCACGCGCGCTTCAAGCGCGGCATCCGCGGACTCGCGCAACAGGATGAAAGCGCGTTCGGCCTGCAGGGACGCGAACGCCATATCCACGACGCGATTGAGGATTTCGGGCAGCGACTGCGCGCTCACCAGCGTGCGGCCCACGTCGGCCAATAGTCTGATGAGATGCGAATCCGCCGTGGCGACGGGCTGGGACGCCGGTGATTCGGCGGCTTTGACGATCACGCCAACACCTTCGGGGACCTGGTGATTCTCGGAGAGCAGCTCAATCTCCGGAAAGTTCTGTTCCAGCACGGCGGCCAGCTCGCCGAACGTAATGACGTCTCCGGACTTGACCTCGCTGCCCTCCTGAACGGCAAGGATCTGCTCGCCGTTGATGAACGTGCCGAAGCGGCTGCCCGTGTCCTGGACGTAGCAGCGGCCCTGGTCAAAGCGGAGCGTCGCATGACGCCGCGAGACGCTCGGATCGTTCAAGACGATGTCGCAGGTCGGCAGGCGGCCAACCACGGACAGGCCGTCCTTCAGACGATGGGTCTTCTCGACGCCTAATTGCTCATAACGCAGCGTCAGCATGGATGTGAGGGACGAATCTTATCAGGCCGAGGAAGCGAGTCTGTCTAGCGGGCCACTTTGAGATGCGCGCGCGCTTCAATCGCGCGGAGGATTTTGTCGGCGTCACCATCGGGCAGCGCAAGCACCAGGAAGCTGCTCCTCGACTGCAGCACCAGCCAGTTGCGCACCGGCGGGCGCAGGAACGGCACGCTGCGCGACAAGTCCAGGTCCGCCGGAGGCGCCGGAAGGTTCGGAGCCCATTTGGGTGCCCTGTCCTGCACGAACGTCGCAGCCGCGAGCGACTTGTAGGACATGACCAGCGGGGCGCCCTTCGGACGCGGTGCGACCACGATTGATGTCCCACCCACCGTCAGCGTCGCCTCAACATCGTCTCCCTTGCTGCCAGTAACTCGAAGCCATTTGGCGGAGCCAAACGACAGCGGCGCCTCCGTGCCGCGGCTGGCTCCAGCCGGCGGCGTGCCTGTCGCGGTCTCGGCCGGCGCCACGGTTACGGCTGGCGGAGTCGGGGACGCTGTCGTCGCCGGCGGCGCCGCTGACGCGACAGGCGTCTGCCTTTCGGAACTTTCGGAACCGGGCGCGGGCGGTGGGGCCGATGTGGCCGCGGGCGCTGACGCCGCAGGCGCGCTCGGCGAACCCGGCCAGTACTTCATCGCGGTCAGGATGCCGCCGATGATGACGACCACCGCCGCGATGGGGAGGGCACGCGACAGAGCGGGCCTCCGGGCCTCCGCGGTATCGCGAGGCTTTTCCGGTTGGGTTGCCGCAGGCGTCGCCGCGACCTTGACCGTCTCGGCAACGGCGACCGGCTGGCCCGCGCTGGCGGCTGAAACCGGAGGCTTCGCGGCCATAGTGCCAGGCCGCATGGTTTCCATGACATCCGGCGCCTGCGGCAGATCGATTGGCAGTCCCGCCAGCCCTCGCTGAATGGCGCGATGAAACGCGTCGGCCGTCTGAAACCTGCTGCGCGGATCGCGCGCGAGCGCGCAGGCGACGATGCCGGCGAACCAGTCGGGCAGTTCGTGCCGGATCGTGCGAATCGGCGTGGCGTCCGCCTGCAGCCGTGACTGGACGAGATCCATCGGCGTGTCGCCACGAAACGGCAAGGCCCCGGCGGCGATGAAGAACATGACGCATCCCATCGCAAAGACATCGGTGCGCGCGTCGATCTCGTGTCCGAGGATCTGTTCGGGCGCCATGTAGGCCGGCGTGCCCATTCGCAGGCCGTCGCTGGTCAGATGTTCCGTGCCGGCGACGCGGGCGATGCCAAAGTCCGTGATTTTCAAGCGGCCGCCGGCGAGCATGAGGTTGGCGGGTTTGAGATCGCGATGGATCACGCCCATGCCGTGCGCGTGGGTCAATGCCCTCAAGGCCTGCGAGACGAGCTCGGCCGCGCGTTCGGCGGACAGCGGGCCGCCGCGCGCGACCAGGCTTTCGAGCGTCTCACCCTGGACGAGCTCCATGGCCATGAGCCACTGGCCGTCGTGTTCGAACAGGTCGTACACCTTGGCGATTCCGGGATCGTTCAGGCGCGCGATGGCGATGGCCTCAGCACGGAATCGGCGTCCGGCGGCCGGGTCGTTCAGATCGGGATTGAGTGTCTTGATCGCGACGTCACGGTGAAGGCTGTTGTCCCGGGCGCGATAGACCGTGCCCATGCTGCCACGGCCGATCCGCTCGAGGATCTCGTACTTGCCGACGTGCGTGCCGATCAACGTTTTCCCGGCCTCGAGCGCCGCTCGAGCGGCAAATCCTCACGGTCGCCCCACTCCTTCCAGGAGCCCGTGTAGTTCCGGACGCGGTCGTACCCGGCCAGCTGCAACGCCACGAATGCGTGCGCCGCGCGATACCCGCCCTGGCAGTACGTAATGACCTCACGATCCGGCGACAACCCAATCGCGCCGTACATCGCCCGCAATTCATCGGGGGACTTGAATCGACCGTCGGGCGTCAGATTCTGTTTCCATTCAAGGTTGACCGCGCCGGGTATCGAGCCGCCGCGCCTGGCGCGAACCAACTCGCCAAAGAACTCGGCGTCCGATCGCGTATCGAGGATTGAGACCCGCGCGTCTCCCAGAACATCCCGGACTTGACGCCATGTGGCCAGCGTCGAGGGATCCGGCTCGCCGACCCAGTCCGTCGCGACAGGCACGACCGGGTCGGTCGAGACGGGACGACCCGCCCTCGTCCATGCCGAAAAGCCGCCATCGAGGATGGCCGCGCGCGGATGCCCCAGATACTTCAGGAACCAGTACGCCCGGGCCGCACGAATGCCCGAGTCGTGTTCGTAGACGACGACCGCCCGATCCTTCGAGACGCCGCGCAGGGCGAAGACGTGGCCAATCATCCACATGAACGCCTTGAGCGGCGCCTCGCTTGTGTCGATGAGGCTCACGCCCCAGAGATCAAGGTGCACGGCGCCCGGCAGCTGGCCCCGCGCGAACTGCTCGGCGGGACGCACGTCGATCACCAGCGCATCGCCGGGATCCGTTGTGAGAGGCCCGAACTTGCTGTCCACGGACGCGGGTATTTTCCTTCCTCGCACCGGAAAAATGAAGGGGCGCGGCAAAGTCGGCCCGCACCCCGCTCCACGCCTGTCGACGCCCGCCGACCGCCTCCGGCGCGCGAGCGTGCGGCGAGGGCCCGCAGCGAACGACGCCAGACTGGCCCGCTACTAGTCGGCGGGGAACAGATCGACTCCCGCCTCCAGGTGCGCTTCAATCGTGGCCCGCGCCGCCCTCCGAAGCGCCGGCGGCAGCTCGGGATACACCGCGGTGACAATGGCATCGGGGTCGTCAATGCCCTTCGCGAGGCACGCGGCCACCTGCCGGTGGCGGAGCCGACGGTGCTCGATGTACTGCGCGATGAGCTGCAACGGATCGTCGATAACGGGCCCGTGCCCCGGCAGCACGCGCGCGGGAGCGAGCGCCGCGATGCGTTCGAGCGACGCCAGATAGGCGCGCAACCCGCCCCCGGCCCCGGCCGGAATCATTACCGTCGATCCGCGTACCAGCATGTCGCCGCTGTAAAGATCGCGCGACGACTCGTCCCAGAAGCAGACGTGATCGGCCGCGTGACCGGGGGTGTGCACGACGGTCAGCATCGCATCGCCGGCGCGCACCGCGTCCGCTTCCGAAAGCGCGTCCGGCCATTGGCGCACGTCAACCGCCGGCCACCGCGAGCGCAACGCCGGTGCGCCGCTGGCGTGATCAGGATGTCCGTGAGTGATGAGCACGCGCACGAGCGCGCGGCCGCCGAGAGCGGACGCGATGGCGTCAACATGATCGGCCCTGCCGACCCCGGCGTCGATCAACGTCGGCTCAGCACCGTCGAGCAGCCAGGTGTTATTCCCGCTCCCGGTCATCGCGCCCGGGTTACCCGCAGGGATGAGGAGCGGCTCGGACATGCAGGTGGATTCATTCTCTCAGGACTCGGTGTCGCGCCGGAGTCTGTCATCCAGCCGGGAGTCCTTTGTCGGAGGCTGGCGCGAGCGACCGATCAGGTCGCGAGCCTGGCGACGCGAGAGCAATTTGGCTAAGCGCCTCGAGGAGCCCAATTGTGCGAGCGAGCCAGCCGGGGGTCCGGGGGCGAAGCCCCCAGATAAAAATGGCGGCCAACAATTCGCTTCCGGCCCAGGTATTCAGGAAGATTGTTTGAAAACGACTTCGGTGAGCGTCGGTCTTGCGTAGCAGGGCGGCTTTCCGGGAAGGGATCAGCCGCGAAGGTCGTCAACCGTGGTGTTGGGCCGGAAGCGACCGCCCGTGATTATGTGAAGTTTTTCACAATCTGTCAACCGTTGAGCGTGATCAAGCTTAATAATCAATCACTTACGGTCACTTACAGATGTGGCCAGCAGCTCTCTGGTTCGTTCGGTGAGGGGGACCGGCTTCCCGGCGTCATAGTCGTACCAGACCTGCACGGTCCGAGCCGACGCCACCACGCGCCCCGTCCCAGCCATCACGATCTCGTAGCGATACGTCGCGCTGGTCCGGCCGAACCCTTCCAGCGCCAGCCGGATCTCGAGTTCGTCGCCGTCATGGGCCTGCGATCGGAAATCGATTTCCGCGCGGGCGAGGATGAACCCCTCGCGCTTCTGTCCAGCGGGCCCGCCGGTCTGCGCCGCCCGGCGCAATTCGATCCCCGCCTGCCTGCGCCAGAGGACGATACGGGTCTCCTCGAGGTAGGTGGAATAGCGCGCGTTGTTGACATGGCCCAGCGGATCGCAATCACTGAATCGCACAACAATCCGATGGCGGATCAGCCACGGCTCCGTACCCGGCTCCCCCATCACCGGGCCATCCCTGTGTCTGTGTGACTGGACGGATCGCCGAAGGCGGCGCGCTTCTGCTCGAGGCGCCGCTCCTCCTGCAGGCGCTCGAGCTCAACCGCGGAGTGATCGACGAACTGCATGGACTGCGCAATCGCGTGATGGCCGGCGACCTCGTCGATCAGCCGGTGCATGCGCTGGCACACGCGACGATACGCCGGATGGCCCGCGGGCGCGGTGCGCAGCTCGATGGTGTGCATGGCTTCGCGCGCGTTCATGTCCATGACGAATCGGACGCGATAGGCCATCGACACGGCGTACGGCGCCACGTGCGCCAGCCCTGCCCTCGCGAGCGCGTCGAACATCGACGCCGATCGTTCCATCGCCGCGCGCCACTCGGCGTCGGCGCCGGCCTCGACAATCGCGTCCGGCTGCGTGTAGCCGTGGTCCGGTGAGAGCGCCTGCCAGTCGATCGTCAGCAGGCGGTGACGCTGCAAATCTCGAAAGGCGCCGTAGTCCGTCAGGATGTCGAAGCGGTAGCTCGTGCGTTCAAAGGCGCGCCCAGGCTTGTGGCGCCTGTTGCTCCTGTCGCCGACGTAGGCGCGCAGGACCTGCTCGCGCTCGGAAGCCGGCATGCGGCGCGCCATGTCGAGAAGCTGGGCGTCCGGCAAAGACGTCGATGCGTAGAGTGCGGCCGCCACCACTTTGGTTTCGCCATCCGGGTCGAAGTCAACGAGCGAGACTTCCTCGGCGGACGCGCGAGGCTCTCCGCGCGTCAGGCGATCGGCCACGTCGGTGATGCGCGCGCGGGTGTCGGCAAAGTATTGACTCCAGCGGCCGCCGCGATCCGGCTGATCGACGCGCGTCAGGAACGCCGGGATGACTTTGCGCAGCTCCTGGAGCATCGCGTCGGCGGTCGCCCGCGCCTCGGCCAGCGGATGCGCCCGCATCCGCAGCAGCAGCGATTCGTACGCCTGCCCTGTACCGTAGATGCCGACGCTCGACTGCGTCGCCGCCGGCAACAACCCGCGCAGCGTGTCCAGCGCCTTGGCCCGGATCGCGGCCCGGTAGACCGCGTCCGAGTCACCGGCGGCCTTGGGATATCGCGCTTCGAACCACGCCTGCATCGGCGCGACCCACTTGACGTACGTCTCGAAGATCGCGTCCATCGCCTGGCGATACGTCTCGCGAAGCGGATGGCCGTCGAGCTCGGCCGGCACAAGGTATCGCCATTGACCGCCGCGGCGATCCGTATAGGGGATGTAGCGCGTGGACTGCTCGAGGTAGGCCATCAGCCGCCCGCGCTCCAGCACCTTGGTCAGGAGATTCGACGCATCCTCCACGGCCAGGTGGACGCCGCCCAGCTGCGCCACCGAATCGTCGCCGAACTCATTGAAGACGCGCTGGTAGAGGCGATCGGCGCGTTCGGTCCTGACGCCGCCGCCGGTCACACCGGCGCCTTCTCCCTGGTAGAACTCGTCGAGGAACAACCGGCGCAGGGACTTCGGCGATCGCGAATACCGCGCGAACAATGCGCCCTTGACCGTTTCCGGCAGATTGACGAGGGCGAACACGGGTCCATCCGTGCTGGTGAAATATGGTGCGACAGCCGCGCGTTCGTGTTCGCTCAGGTCGGTCGCGGTCATTCGGCGTCCTCGGTCCAGTACCGCCGGTATTCTTCCATGAACGCGAGCGATTTGAGCGTGCGCATCCGATCGAGAAACAACACGCCGTCGAGATGATCGGTTTCGTGCTGAATCACGCGCGCGGCGAGGCCCGAGGCGGTGAACGTGATCCGCGCGCCCTTTCGATCGTACGCCGTGACGCGCACGTCTGCGGCGCGCGGGACGAGCCCGCGCACGTCCGGAATCGACAGGCAGCCCTCCCACCCCTCATGAACGGGTTCGTTCAGCAGTTCGACTTCCGGATTGATCAACGCCATGAACGGCATATTCTCGTCGTCAGCGACCGTCTCGCCGATCTGCCCTTCCGTGACGCCGGCAACGAAGATTCGCAGGCCCTCATGCACTTGTGGCGCCGCAAGGCCGATACCTGTGTACTCGCGCATGGTTTCGAACATGCTGTCGACGAGTCGCTGCACGCCAGGCGACGTAATCCTGGCGGGCGGCACCGGCAGGGCTTTTGCACGGAGAACCGGGTGGCCCATGCGAGCCACTTTCAGAATTGCCATAGAAGGCCGATTATATCGGCGGGGACGCCGTCACGGAGCGCGACTTCCATGATGATCAAACGACTGGCCGCTGCGTTCATGCTCACTTCCGCCGCTGCTGCGAGCGCGGCGTGCCTGGACTTTTCCACCAGGACCAGCCCGACTCCAACCGCAAACAGCGTGCTCGGCGGCAACTGGGCCACCACGCAATCGCTGCCCGGCGTGTCAGGCTCGCTCGCGGATTCGTGCGTGAACTTTCAGTGGGCCGTCACGTCGTTTACGGGCACATCCGGATCCGGCACGTTCAGCGCGACGTGCCTCGGGAACATGCAGGTGAGCGGATCAGCAACCGGCACGTTGTCGGGAACGACGTTGACATGGTCGGCGAACGCAACCGCCACGGTGCCGGGCGTGCCCTCGTGCGCAATCGCGATCAGCGGGACGGCGACACTCGAAGCGAACAATCAGATTCGCATTCCGTACGCGGGCACGACGTGCCTGGGCCCGGTCAGCGGGACGGAAATAATCAAGCGATAGATTCGTAACCGCCGGGCTTCAGCCGGGCGTTTGATCAGCCCAGCGCGTCCGCGCTGTTCGCCCCGTAGAACGAATACCACGGCACGGCGCTCTGGATGGCGGTGTTGACGTTTCTGATGTTCTCGACGCCCTTGTTCTCGAGCCACTTTCTGAAGCCCGCGGCGCCCTCCTTCGCGTAGACGGGAATCCCGTCCTTCCAGGTGGCCCGGCCGCACAGCACCCCGGAGTACCTCACGCCGGATTCGGCGGCCAGGGCCAGCGATTCCGTGAATTCCGCGTTGCTCACGCCGGCGGACAGATAGATGAACGGCTTGGTCGCCACCTTCGCGGCTTCCAGGAAGAAATGCTTCGCGCGATCACGCGTGTAGGCGGACGGCCCGCCGGCAGACGATGAAGCGCCCTCGACGAATTTCATGTTCACGGGCACTTCCACTTTCATTACGTCCACGCCGTACCGGTCCTTGGTGAACTCCGCCATGGACTCGATGACGATCTCGGGCTTCTTGCGCGCGAATTCCAGGCCCTTTTCGTCCGCGCCCTCCTCGTACCCGACGAACTCCAGAAAGAACGGCACGTCGTTGGCGCGGCACTCGTCGCCGAGGCGCTCAACCCATGCGTGTTTCTTGTTGTTGATTGCCTTGGAGTCGTACGGCGAGTAGTACAGAAGAATCTTGATGCAATCGGCGCCGGCTTCCTTCAGGCGCCTGACCGACCAGTCGTCGAGGAGGTCAGGCAGCCGGCCCGGGCCCGTCTTGTCATAGCCGGTCTTCTCGTACGCCATCAGGAGCCCGGCATTCTTCGAACGACGGCGCGACGCCGGCAGGCCCCATTCGGGATCGAGCAGGATGGCGCTGGCATGCGGCGTCAGCACTTCGGCGACGAGGATCTTGAATTCCTCCATCATCTCGTTGGAAATGTCGCCGCCCTTGTCCTTGGCGAGCGCCTTCTGCAACGAGCCTCGCTGGTCCATGGCCGCGGCGGCGATGACACCGCGCTCATTGGAGACGGCCTTCATGCCTGCGAGTTTTCCGGGAGTCAATTTCATTGAAGTCTCCTGCGACTATGCGTGGCCGCCGTGCCGTCGGGACTGCCCGGGACCGCCTCGGCCGGCAAGTCTACCATCGGGAATCTGAATTCCTCCACGGACGCGGCGGCAACCGCCTCTGACACAAGTGTCATCACGTCGAGCTCCGATTCCGCGACTTCGGCCTCGCCGGGGCGCGCGCCTGTCGTCGGATAGCGCGGCGTAAACAGCGTGCAGCAGTCCTCGTCTGGAATGATCGACGTCTTGTATGTACCGATTCGCTGGGCGTCCGCAGTGATCTCTTCCTTGTGAAAGCCCACCAGCGGTCGCAGGATGGGCAGCGTCGTCACTTCACCGATCGCCGCCAGATTGTCGATGGTCTGCGACGCGACCTGGCCCACCGAGTCGCCCGTGACGAGCGCGTGCGCGCGATACCTCACGGCGAGCCGTTCCGCAATGCGCATCATGAGCCGCCGATAGACGACCACGCGCAAGGCGGGCGGGACCGAGACGACGACCCGCTGCTGGATCGCGCCAAACGGCACGAGCAACAGGCGCGAGCGCAACTGGAAGCGCGTGAGCAGCCGGACGAGCTCGCGGGCCTTTTCCTGCGACGTGCTCGAGAGGATTGGATAGCTGTGGAAGTGCACGAAGTGCGCCCGGCACCCGCGGCGCATCAAGCGCCACGCCGCCACCGGTGAATCAATGCCGCCCGACAGCAGGGCCATGACGCTGCCGCTGGTGCCAACCGGAAGCCCGCCTGCGCCGGGCTCGCGCGAAAAATGGAAGAACGCATCCGATGACAGGACTTCGATGCGGATGTGGACATCCGGGTGCTCCAGATTCACCGGCCAGCCGGTGACGTCCTGCACGCGCCGCCCGATTGTCCGCTCGATTTCCGGAGAGGGTGTTTGAAAGCGCTTGTCGGCGCGACGGGCCGTCACGCGAAAACTTCGCGCGGACCGGCCCGCGGCTTCGGCGGCGACGGCGTCGGCCATTGCGCTCAGATCGGGAGCGACGTGGGTTGCGCGTGCGAAATTGCCAATCCCGGGCAGTCGCGACAACCGCTCGCGAATCTCGTCCCACTGGCGATCGCCGTCAGGGCCCAGCCGTATGACGATGCGGCCGATGACCGGCCGGACATCCTGCACGTCGAGGCCGCGCAGCGCGAACCCGATGGTCCGCACCAGCATCGACGTGAACCAGGGCCGATTGCGGCCTTTCAGCGTCAGCTCGCCGTAATGGACGACGACCGAAGACATTTGAGAGAGATCATAATCGCAGGCTCTCATCAGCCGCGCTGTGCCCGCTCTGAACGGCCCCTTCGATCGTTCCCGGCAGGCCCGTGTCAGTCCAATCGCCGGCAAGGAAGAAGCCCCGCACGGGCGTCACGACGGGCGGACGGGGCGGAAGGCCGGGCGCCAGCGAGAACGTTGCACGCGGCTCGCGGACGATTACCGAGCGGCGCACCTGCCGGCCGCGCGTGACGGGCACCACGCGGCACACGTGCTCAGCGGCCAACCGAGTCAACGCCGCATTGTCCTGCCGCAGGAGCCGATCCGCGCCGCTCGCCACGACCGCCACATGTTCGGTACCGCCGCCGAAGATGGCCGACTTGAAAAAGAGCCAGTGCATCGGGGCGCCGACAAGCCCCACGAATGGCGGGATCGCTGCGTCCGGAGTCGGCGCATCGAACCACAGATTGACCGTGACGATTGGAGACGCCGGCAGCGCGACGGCTCGCTGGACGAGCGGGCCGATCGCGTCCGGGACGCCATCGCGCCAGATCCGATCCACGGCATGCCACGGCACGGCGCTGATGGCCACGTTCGTTTCAATCAAACGATCGCCGGCCCAGACTCCGCGCACGGCGCCTGCCGAATCAATGGCGACGGCGCCAGCCGACTTCAGCAGGACATCGCCGCCACGCGCGCGCAGATACGCGACAGACGAAGGACCGATCACGTCTTCCAACGGCGCCGTCGGCAGGCCAATCGCCGCGGCCGACGGATCGGGCGCGAACAGTTCGCCGAGCACGCGAACGAACGGCCCGGCGGCCGCTGTGTCCGGCAGTTGATTGAGCGCCGCGATTGCCAGCGGATACCACAGCCAGTCGCAGAGCCTGGCGGACTGTCCGTGCCGCTTCAACCACTCGGCGACGGTTTGATCGGGCGGCACTCGATCGGCGGCGGCCTTCGCGCCATCGCGGCGCACGCGCATGAGGACGTTGGCGAGCTTCAGCGCGCTCGCGCGATCCGCGAGGCCCAGGGCCCGCCATCGCAGGAGACCGGCCAACAGATGCCATGGGGCCGGCCAGGATGGGCACGTGAGTGTCTCCAGCCGCGCATCGGCGCCGGCCATGGTCAAACTGAAGCGCTTCTGAAGTGGAACGAGTCCTGCGGTGCCGATGACCTCCAGGAAACGATAGGTCTCGCGATAGCACCCGAAGATGGCGTGCTGTCCGTTATCAACGCGCTCGCCGGACTCGCGATCGGTAAATGACGTCGCGCGCCCGCCCAGCCTTGGAGCCTGTTCGACGACAATCACGGATCGTCCAGCGGCGGCCAACTTCACGGCGGCGGACAGCCCCGCGAAGCCGGCGCCAATGACGACGGCATCCGCGCGCAACGGCGCGCGATCGGACGGCGTCGCATCGGCGTGACTCATCAGCGAAGGGTCGTCCAGACGCCGACCGCCAGCCAGGCCTGCCGCGGACGCGGCACGCGGATCACGGAGCTGAAGACGTCGAACTCAGCTTGCTCGATCCGCTGCAGCAAATCGAAATAGATCGCCCGCATGATTTCGGCGGCCACGAATCGGCGCGCATCGACCCTGGGGAGCGCCGCGCTGGCCCGGGCAAAGTAGTCGCGCGCGCGCGCGGCCTGCGAGGCCAGCAGCGCGCGGACCTGTGTCGATCGGACATGGCCGGCGGCATGCGCGACTTCGTCACGGAGATCGGCTTCCGTACACCCGAATGCCGCGAGTTCGTCCTGCGGCAGGTACACGTGCTCGCGACGAAGATCGACGGCTACGTCCCGGAGGATGTTCGTCAGCTGCAAGGCGACGCCGAGATCGCGCGCGTAGTCGAGTACGCCCGGCTCCTTGTAACCAAAAATCTCGGCACACATGAGGCCCACCGAGGACGCCACACGATGACAGTAGGGTTCCAGCTCGGCAAATGTCGCGTACCGGCGTGGTGTGGCGTCCATCGCGACGCCGTCGATCAGCGCGTCGAACTGCGCCCGAGGAAGATGGAATGGGCCGACGAATGGCTGAAGCGCCCGGCCTTGCGGTGTGGCCGGTTGGCCGCCACCAAAGACCAGCTCGACTTCGCGGCGCCAGCCGTCCAACGCGGCGATCGCGCGGGCGGCATCGGGCTCCAGATCCACCGCGTCGTCCACCGCGCGGCAGAAGTCGAAGACCGCCGTGATCGCGCGGCGCTCGGCCGCCGGCAGCACCAGGAACGAGTAGTAGAAACTGGTCTTGCGCGTCATGATGCCGGCCGCGGAGATTTCTGAATCGACCGATCGCGGGACCACGCGACCGTGCGCGCGCCGATAAGCAGCGCATCCCGCCAGCCCAGCGCCGGGCGCGACGTGAATACGTCGAACCGTGAGGCCGCCAATCGATCGAGCACGCGCAGGCCGCCCAACCAGGTGGCGCGCAACTCCAGGCCAAGCCGGCCGCGCACGGCATCGGGCAGCGGGCGGCCTTCGCGAAAGAACGCGCGCGTGCGGCCTGCGGCCTCAGTCAGCGCGCCTTCCCATTCTGGCGACAGCCGCTGGCGCTGGAGATCAGCCGGATCGGCGCCGGCGCGCCTAACGGTCTCGAGTGGCACGTACAGCCGCCCCATCCGAACATCGCGCCCTAGATCCTGCCAGAAGTTCACGAGTTGCAGGCCGGTGCAAATGGCGTCCGACCAGTGATCCAGACGACTCTCGTGATAACCGGCGATCCGCAGCACCAATCGGCCCACAGGGTTCGCCGATCGCCGGCAGTAATCGAGCAGGTCGGCCCAGGTCGCGTACCGGTTCGTGTGGACGTCCTGACGGAAGGCACTCAGCAAGTCTTCGAAGAGCTGCGGATCGAGCTCGAATCGCCGGATGGTGTCACCGACGGCGATGAAGATTGCCGCCGCATCGGACCCGTCGGAAGCCGTTTGGCCGATGACGGCGGCACGGAGCCGATCGCGCCAGTCGTCGAGCAACGCCAGGCGCGCGCTCGTCGTACGCGTCCCCTCGTCTGCGAAATCATCGGCGATACGGGCGAACGCATAGACGGCCGCGATGTGCGGCCGCATGGCGCCCGGCAGCAACCGCGAGGCAACCGGAAAGTTTTCGTAGTGCTGTCGCGCGATCTGCAGGCAACGCGCGTACGCCGCGTCGGTTACCACTCGGTTTCTGGAAGGCCGGCCCGATGATTCACGAGCCTGGCCATGACGAACAGAAGATCCGACAGCCGATTGATGTACGTGATCACCAGCGCTTCGTCGGCGGCCAGCCCCAACGCGACGATCGCGCGTTCGGCGCGGCGGCAGACGGCTCGAGCCAGGTGCAGAGACGCGCCGGCCGGCACGCCGCCGGCAAGAATGAAGCGCCGAAGCGGGGGCAGTTCCCGCTCGAAGCTGTCGATCGCCTGTTCCAGCCGCGCCACGTCGTCCGGAGTCAGCCGGGCCTTGTCCACACGCGCGGCGATCCGATGGGACGGGTCCGCCAGCATGGCCCCGGCGGCGAACAGATCGCGCTGGATGCGCGTGAGCAACTCATCCAGATCCGCGCCAGGATCCTGGGCGCGAACGACGCCAAGCCAGGCGCACAGTTCGTCCACGTCGCCATAGGCCTGCACGCGCGGGTCCGCCTTCGAGACGCGGCTGCCGTCGAACAGCCCGGTCTCGCCCGTGTCGCCGGTCTTCGTATAGATACGCATCAAACCGTCGTCAGCCCATAATCTTACGTCCGGTGGGAACAACGCGTCGCCGAAAGAACGCTCGTCCGCAACCCGATCCGCGGCGCCGCCAATGGTTCCGGCGCCGTCTGCTGGCCTGGTACGCGCGCCACGGCCGGACACTGCCCTGGCGCGAGACGCGGGATCCGTACCGCGTGCTCGTCTCGGAAATCATGCTCCAGCAGACGCAGGTCGATCGGGTGCTGCCGAAGTATCACGAGTGGCTCGAGCGCTATCCGACGTTCGAGGCGCTCGCCGCCGCCGACGATCGCGAAGTCGTCCGGACGTGGTACCCGCTGGGCTACAACATCCGCCCGCGGCGCCTGCAGGCGATCGCGCGCGAGTCGGTGGCCCGATTCGACGGCACGCTGCCGGACGACGAGCCGACGCTCAGATCCTTCAAAGGCATCGGCGCGTACACCGCCGGCGCGGTGAGAAGCTTCGCGTTCGGCAAGCGCGCCGCCATCCTGGATACCAACGTGGCGCGCGTCCTGTATCGCGTGTTCGTCGCCAGCGGCGACGCCCGGAGCCACGCCATGAAGCGGCATCTGTGGTCGCTCTCCGAGGCCGTGCTGCCGCACCGGCATGTCTACGATTTCAATCAGGCGCTGATGGATTTTGGCGCGACGTTGTGCGCGGCCCGGAAGCCACTGTGCCCGGTGTGCCCGATGAAAGCGGGCTGCCGGACCTTCGCGCGTGACAGGAAACATGAAGAGAATGCTGCGATGAAGAAAGGGCGCCGCGGTGGCCGCTGACCGGCCCACGGTGGTTGTGATCGCCGGCGTGATCGAGCGCGACGGCCGGTTCCTGCTGGCGCGGCGCCTCGAGCACACGCACCTGGCCGGCTACTGGGAGTTTCCCGGCGGCAAGTGCGAGGCCGGCGAAACTCATGAGGCGTGCCTGGCCCGCGAGCTCCGCGAGGAACTGGACGTCCCGGCCGTCGTCGGCGACGAGATCCTCTCGACCGAGCATGTCTATCCTGAACGGACGGTCCGACTTCACTTCCGGCGATGCGAGATTGGGGGCGATCCGCGCGCTCAGCTCGGGCAGGAACTCCGCTGGGTCGAGCGGGAAGAACTCCGCACGCTTCAGTTGCCGCCGGCAGACGATGAGGTGATTGAGATCCTGATCAGCCGGCAAGACCGGTAATGCGCGCCGTCGCGGTCCTGTCAGCCCACGCCAGTGTCACGGGCGGGCTGGATTCGGCGGTGTCACGCGTCACGTAGCCGAGCGCGATTGAACCGGCGTCGTGCGGCGATCGAGACACGCTGGTAATGCGCCCCACGTCACGGCCTTCAACCAGAATGCGCGCTTCCGCGGGTGGCGCCTCCGGGCCCGGATCGATGGATAGCCGGACCAGCCGCCTGGCGACGCGTCCTGCGCCGCGGTCCAGTACGCGAATGATGACTTCCTGGCCGACGTAACAGCCCTTGGTCCGGCTGATCGCCCGGTCCAGCAGGCCGGCCTCGAGTGGAATGGTTTCTTCCGTGAAATCGACGCCGAACCTTGGCCGGCCGGCTTCAATGCGAATCGTCTCAAAGAACGCATCGGTCATGGGCACCACTCGATGATGCGCCAGCGCCTGGCGGATGCCCGGCATCTCCGCGGCCTCGACAAGAAGATCCCAGCTGCCCACCGCGAAATCGTCGGTTCTCACCACGAAGCCATTCGGAACCGGGACATGCGACCAGGCCGCGAGCTGCTTCAGCGCGGTTACCGTCGTGCCGGCGAGCTGGCTGAGCACAGCCACGGCGCGCGGGCCCACCACGGAAATCTGGGCCGTGGACGCTGACACATCCGTGACGCGGACATCTTCGGCAAAAATCAGGGAATCCAGCGCGATGGCGAGCCGCGCTGCCAGCGCCGCCGGGACGTCGGCAAGCACGTCATCGGGCCGCACAAAAACGTGTAGATCCGTGATCGTCCGGCCCTGCGGTGTCAGGTACAGCGCGAGTGTGCCGGAGCCGGGCGCCAGGCCGGCCACATCGTTCGTGAGCAGCGCGTGCAGAAACGGGATGCGATCGGCGCCGTCGAACCGGAGGCGTCCGCGATCCGTTCTTTCGATCCAGCCGGCGCCGTCTGGCGCGTCGATGATGGTGCGATACTGAGTGGCGATGTCGTCCATGACCACGACTGATCGCGATCTTAAACCTGGACGCGGCGCGCGGCTTTCCCGTGCCGGCGCGTGGCTGGCCGCGGCGGTGCTGGTGGCGGCGAGTGTGCGCTCGTCGGCGCAGGGCGATCCGAAGGCCACCTCGCGGTTCTTCGTCGCGTTTCACGGCGTCCGGATCGGATCCGAGTTCGTCACGGTGACGCGCGACCAGGGGGCGTTTACGATTTCCTCGCACGGCCAGATCGCTCCGCCGCTCGACGTCGTCACGACGAAGTTCGAGATGACCTACAGTCTCGACTGGCAGCCGCGGAAGCTGGTGATTGAAGGCGCCTTGCGCAACCAGACGCTGGCGATCTCGACGAGCTTCGGCCTGACCACAGCCATCAGCGATGTCACGCAGGGCATGAACCGTGGCAGTGTGACGCACGAAGTCTCGCCGCGGGCCGTAGTCCTGCCGCCCAATTACTTCGCGGCCTATGAAGTCCTGGCGGCGAGGCTGCCGTCGTTCGAGATCGGGAGCCGGTTTCCCGTGTTCATCGCCCCGGACGGCGAAGCCAGCGCGACGGTCACCAAGGTCACGCCCCGGCGCATCGTCAATCCCGATGCCGCGACGGACCTGCGGGAATACACAATCACGGTCAATCGCACGAGCGGCGCCGTCACGGTGCTGGTCTCCATCGACACGCGCAATCGCCTGGCGAAGGTCGTGCTGAACGAACAAGGCATCGTCGTCATCCGGGATGACATCAGCACGGTGATGTCGCGCGAGGAGCGCGTTCGAAACCCCGGCGACACGGACGTCTTCATTCCCGCTTCGGGCTTCTCGCTCGCCGGCACCGTCACCATTCCCTCCCTGACCGCCGCGAAACTGCCGGCCGTGATTCTCGTGGGCGGCCAGGGCAACCAGGATCGGGACGAAACGCACTACGGTGTGTCGATTTTCGGGCAGCTCGCCGGCCGGCTGGCGGAGGCGGGGTTCTTCGTCGTGCGGTTCGACCAGCGAGGAATCGGGCAAAGCGGCGGACGGCCTGAACACGCCGGCATCCCCGAGTACGCGCAGGACGTCATGAGCGTCGCGACGTGGCTCGGCAAACGGCGCGAGATCGATCCCAAACGTATCGCGGTGATTTCCTACGAGGACGGCCATGCGATCGCGCTCACCGCGGCCGGGCAGGGATCCAGGATTCGCGCGGTTGGGGTGATTGGCGCCACCGGTCTCGCGGGCCGCGAGGCCGTCCTCGAACAGCAGCAGGAAGAGCTCAACCGGCTGCGCGCCACGTCGGCAGAGCGAAATGCCCGCGTGGGATTGCAGCAGCGCGTCAACGAGGCCGTCGTCACCGGCAAAGGCTGGGAGACGATTCCCGCCGACATCCGGCGTCAGGCGGACACCGCATGGTTCAGGAGCTGGCTGCTGTTCGATCCGGCGGCCGCCATGAAGAAAGTGAAGCAACCGCTGCTGATTTTGCACGGCGCCCTGGATCGCGAACGGCTGCCGGCGAATGCCGACCGGCTGGCGGCGCTCGGCACGGCCAGAAAGAACGCGCCGGCGGCCGCCACGACCAAGGTTGTGGTGCCGGGCGTCAACCATGTGCTTCTCACCGCCGCCACCGGCGAGCCCGATGAATACGATTCGCTGCCCGAACAGACGATTCCAGCCGCGGTCGTGTCGCCGCTGGTCGATTGGTTGAAACAGGTCCTCAAGTAACCTATGCCTGGATGGATTCTCGAAAGTCACGATCCTGATCTCATCGTCCGCTTGCCGCCCGGTGCAAACAAAACCCTGGGCCGCGCCATCCCCGCGGATTTCATCGTGGACGCCAACCTGGTGTCGCGCGTGCATTGCCGGCTCCACGCCAACGATCGCGACGAGCTTCGCGTGGAAGACCTCGGGAGCACGAACGGCACGCTCGTGAACGGCACGCGCGTGGATCGCGCCGTCCTCCGGACCGGCGACGTCCTCACGGTGGGACGCGTGGCGTTCACGGTCTTGCCGGCGTGAGCGGGTCGGGGAGGTGCGGCAGGGGCGGAGCCCCTCGGCCTTAAACCAGAAACGGGTTCGTCCGCCGCTCTTCGCCGATCGTCGTCGCCGGCCCGTGTCCTGAATAGACGCGGCTCTCGTCAGGAAACTTGAACAGCACGCCGCGTATCGACTCGAGCAGCGTCGTCAGATCTCCGCCGGGCAGGTCCGTTCTGCCAATCGAACCTGCAAAGAGCGTGTCGCCGACAAACAAATCCCGAGGCGCTTCCGTCGTGGCGCCGATGGCCAGGCACACGCCGCCCGGCGAATGCCCGGGTGTTTCGTAGACATCGACGACGGCGTCGCCAAAGAGGATTGGCTCGCCGGGGTTGTAGAAGCGATCGATGGCCGGCTGCGGGCTGACTCTGAAGCCGAACATCCGCCCCTGCTCGACGACGCCGTTGTAGAGGAACAGATCGTCGCGGTGGATCCAGATCGGCGCGCCGGTCGATTGCTTCACCTGCGCGACGCCTGTCACGTGATCGAGATGCGCATGCGTGAGCAGGATGGCCTGGACCTTCGCGCGATCGTTCGCGACGCTGGCGAGCAGTTCCCCGGCTTCATCGCCGGGATCGATCACGACGGCCTGCCGCGTGCGCTCGCAGGTCACGACGTAGCCGTTCTTGTGAAAGGGCGGCACGGCCGCGGTGCGAATCAGCATGTCCGGTATCATCTTGCCATGGTGATGGTCGGCGTCGACGATCTGCTGTTCCAGTCGCGCATCCGCGCGGCCGCGCAGTCCATTGCCGCGCCGATCAGGTTCCTTCGGCAGCACGACGCGTTGCTCACGGCAGTTCGTGAGGGGCGACCATCATTGGTGATTCTTGACCTCGATTGCGATGCGATTCATCCCATCGCCGTCATTCGTGAGATTCGATCGGATCCGGAACTGACAGGCATCCCCGTCGTCGGTTATGCGTCCCACGTGCACGCTGAACGGCTGCAGGCGGCGCGGGACGCCGGGTGCGACCGCGTGATGGCGCGATCGGGCTTTGTGGCGGCCCTGCCCAACCTGATCGGCTCGGTTCGGGGGCCCGGCCAGGCGTGATCCCGACGGCCGCAGACATCGCCGGCGCGGCCGCGCGGATATCCGGGAGCGTACGCACGACTCCGCTCGTGCGATCCGGATGGCTGTCAGATGCCTCTGACGCTGACGTCTGGCTGAAGCTCGAGACGGAACAGGTCACCGGCTCGTTCAAGATTCGCGGCGCCACGAATGCGATCGCGCGCCTTCGCGAAACACATCCAGAGGCCAGGACCGTGACGACGGCGTCTGCCGGCAACCATGGGCTGGCGCTCGCCAAGGCAGGATCTGAACTGGGAATTACGGTCCGGGTCCACGTGCCGGCGACGGCGCCGCAGAAGAAGAAGGACGCGTTGCGACGGTACGGCGCCGTCACCATCGAAGCGCCGACGTACGACGAGGCGGAACGACGCGCGCAGGAGGAAGTGGCGCGCGGCGGCGTGACGTTCATTTCAGCCTACAGCCACCCCGATGTGATCGCGGGGGCCGGCACGGTTGCGCTTGAAATGCTGCGTGAGCGCCCGGAACTCGATCTGCTGATCGTGCCGCTCGGCGGCGGCGGCCTGCTCTCGGGCACGGCGATCTGGACGCGCGCGGATGTGGCGCCTCGAACGATTGTCGGCGCTGAAGCTGAGGCCTCGCCGGTCTTCACCGCGGCGCTGGCCGCGGGACGGCCGGTCACGGTGGACGTGCACCCGACCGTGGCCGACGGGCTGGCCGGAAACATGGAGCCGGACAGCCGGACATTTCCGATCGTGCGCGACCTCGTCGATCGCGTCGTGCGGGTCCCGGAGCCGGCGATCGTCACGGCGATGGCTGACCTCTCGGCGCGCGATGGCCTGATCGCCGAGGGCGCGTCGGCGACGGCCATCGGCGCGCTGCTCTCCGGGCAGCTCGCGGCCGCCGGCCGGCGCGTCGGAATCATTCTGTCCGGGTCGAACGTCGCGACCCCCTACAATTAGCCATGTCGCGAGTGGCACTTCTCGGCGCCGGTCCAATCGGCGCAGCGATCGCGCAGCGACTGGCCGAGCGCAGCCCGGCGCGCGACATCCTGCTGATCGACGAGAACACAGGCATCGCGCAGGGCAAGGCGCTGGACATTCTCCAGTCCGGCCCGATAGACGGATCGCACGCGCGGCTGACTGGCGCGTCCGATCCGCTCGCCGCTGCGGGCGCAGACGTGATTGTCCTCGCCGACGACACCGTGAAGGGCGCGTGGGACGGGGATATCGGCCTCCAGCTGATCGCGCGCCTGCTGCGGGCGGGAACGAACGCACCCTTCGTATTCGCGGCGCCGTCACAGATTCCGCTCATGGAGACGGCCGCGCGCGAACTGCACGTGCCCGGGAATCGCCTGATCGGCACGGCCGCCTCGGCGATTGAGCCCATCGTGGCGTCTCTGGTCAATATCGAGTCGGGCCGGACTGGAACGACGGTCAGTGTTACCGGCCGGCCGCCGTCAATCACCGTCGCCTGGTCTGCCGCCACGATTGGCGGCGAACTCCTGACCGACCTGGTGCCGGCGCATCGACTTCTGGCGATCTCGCAATCCATCGCAAGGCTTTGGCCGCCGGGTCCTCAGGCGATTGCCGCGCCAAGCGCCCGCGTCATCGACGCACTCCTCTACGGCTCGCGGCAATCGCTGAGCGCCATGACGATGCTCGACGGAGAACTCGGCGTCCGCGCCCGGGCGGGACTGCTGCCTCTCGAGTTGGGAAGCGGCCGAGTGCTCCAGCGCCGCGTGCCGGCGCTCAGTCCGCAGGAGAAAACAGAGACAGTGACTTCGCTGATGAAGGCGGGATTCAGCTAACAACGAACAACGCCGCCGAAGACGGTCTCGAACGCCGCCGCGAAAGCGTCTTCGACATCAGCCATCGCGACCTTGCGTCCGAGCACGCGTTCAACGGACGTGACGCCCTTGTCGGCAATGCCGCATGGCACGATGAGCCGGAAGTGCCTGAGATCGGTCGAGATGTTCAGCGCGAACCCGTGGCTGGTGATCCACCGGCTGATGCGAACGCCGATCGCAGCGATCTTTTCTTCACGCCCTGTTGGCCCAACCCACACGCCCGTGAGCCCGCTCAGGCGGCGGCCTTCGATGCCGAACGTGTTCAGCGCGAGTATCAGCGCCTCTTCCAGATCCCGAACGTAGCGATGCACGTCGCAACGATCCGGCCGCAAGTCCAGGATCGGATAACCGACGAGCTGGCCGGGCCCGTGGTACGTGATGTCGCCGCCGCGGCCGGTTTCAAACACCGAGACGCCTTCGGCCGCCAGCGCTTCGGGCGAGGCGATGATGTTGGTGGGTTTGCCTCGAGTCTTGACGCCGAGCGTGATGACCGGCGGATGCTCCAGCAGCAGCAGTGTGTCGCCGATGTCCCCGACCCGCCGCTCTTCCACCAGCCGGGCCTGTAACGTCAGGCCATCGCCGTAATCCACGCGGCCGAGGCGGCGCACATCGAACGTGCGCGCGATCGGCGCGATCTTTGTTGATCCGGGGGCTTCGCCAGACCCCCGACTCGCTCTCTCGCGCGATTCGTCCGCCGCACGTCTCCCGGACAGATCGCGGCGCCGTTCGCGAGCCGTTGCTTGTTTGTCTACAGCCACGATTCGTCGAAGTCCTGAAGACGTTCCTTCAGCGCCTGCAGGAATCGCCCGGCGTCGGCGCCGTCGATCAATCGATGGTCGTAGCCGAGCGTGAGATAGCACATCGGCCGGATGGCGATCATGTCGTCAATGACGACAACACGCTTGTCCACGCTGCCGACGCCGAGGATGGCCACCTGCGGCTGGCTGATGATGGGCAGCCCGAACACCGCGCCGAAAATGCCGGGGTTGGTGATGGTGAACGTGCCGGCCTGAACTTCTTCCGGCTTGAGTTGCTTGGTCCGCGCGCGATTGGCCAGGTCCTGAATCGCCTTCGACAGGCCGAGCAGGTTCTTTTCATCCGCGTTGCGAATGACCGGCACGATAAGCCCGCTCTCGAGCGCCACCGCGATGCCGAGATTGACGTCGCGTTTGTAGACAATGTTCTCGCCGTCGATCGAGGCGTTCGAGAATG
The DNA here is from genome assembly GCA_036274235.1 of Vicinamibacterales bacterium. Taxonomy (GTDB): domain Bacteria; phylum Acidobacteriota; class Vicinamibacteria; order Vicinamibacterales; family SCN-69-37; genus DASUGC01. The sequence goes on along the minus strand of DASUGC010000007.1, from coordinate 1,054 downwards.
GGAACTGCCGGATCGTGTCAACGGTGGCCTTGGCGATGAACCCCGTGAAGGTCAGCTTCGTACCCGCCGATTCATACGCGGATTTGTGCTTTCGCCGCAGCTCGTCGATACGGCCGAAGTCAACTTCGTACGCCGAGTACACGTGTGGTGAGGTGTGGATGCTCATCACCATGTGATCGGCGATCTTCCTGCGCATCACGCCCATCTTCTCGATGCGCACGTTCTCGCCCGGCTGGAACGCGGGCGGTGGGGGCGCGATGGGCGCGCGTGCCGACGCCGAGCCCGCTGCCGGTACCCCTGGCCCGCCGGCGCCTTGGCGGACACGGCCGCTCTCGATGAAGGCGGTGATGTCCTTCTTGGTCACGCGGCCTGAGATGCCGCTCCCGTTGAGCGTGCTGATGTCGATGCCATGCGCCTTGGCGATATTGCGGACGAGCGGCGACGACCGTGTGCGCCGCAGATCGTCCAGCGTCTCAGCCTTCCCCGGCGACGCAGGAGCAGCCGCGAGAACCGGCTCGGATGCCGCATCAACGGAAGCCGCCGCGACCAACCCCGTCGTACCCGTCGTACCTGTCGTACCCGTACCCGCCTTTTCCCCCGCCGCCCCAATCTTCGCCACCACGCTGTTGACGGGTACGGTCTCGCCTTCCTTGACCGTAATCTCGAGCAGCACACCCGCGCCGGGTGATGGGATCTCGGCGTCCACCTTGTCCGTCGAGATTTCGAAGAGTGGCTCGTCCTTGTCGATCGGATCGCCGACCTTCTTGATCCAGCGGACGATCGTGCCCTCGGCAATCGACTCGCCCATTTGAGGCATCACAACGTCAGTAGCCACTCGTACCTCCAGACAGAGACGCGAACGAGCCGTGCGAGTGAGCCGCGCGAGCGGAGCGGGGCATCGGGGCCCCCGCGAGTGAGCGCGTAAGGGGGGTGCGGCGGGGACGAAGTCCCCCCGCCTTAAAAATCGACTCGCCCATTTGAGGCATCACAACGTCAGTAGCCACTCGTACCTCCAGACAGAGACGCGAACGAGCCGTGCGAGTGAGCCGCGCGA
>DASUGC010000006.1:0-24057 GCA_036274235.1 Vicinamibacterales bacterium | reverse complement strand
ACCAGGACAGCGCGGTATCCCTTGGTTGCGCAGACCATGGCCAGCGACGAGCCGGTGCTCCCGCCGGTGAACTCGACGACGCGCATGCCGGAGCGGAGGGCGCCGCGCCGTTCGGCGCCCTCGATCATGGCGAGCGCCATGCGGTCTTTGTACGAGCCGGTTGGATTGAAGAACTCGAGCTTGACGTAGACGTCCGCCGCACCAGCCGGCACGACCGATCGCAATCGCACGAGCGGCGTTCGACCGATCGCTTGCAGCACCGATGCGGCCGGCGCGGGCGCTCGAAACGCCGGAAGCATTTCGCGAATCTGATCGGCGTGGCGGGCGTCGTGGCCGCCGGCAAACACGACCCATTGCCGGAATGTCCACGGACCGAATCGAGGATGCGGCGCGATGGGATCCTCCAGGCCGTACGCGTCGCTCTCGCGGACGAGCCGGGCCACGTCGGCGCGGACCTCTTCCAGCGCGGTCCATGCCGCATCGGCGCTCAGTGCGCCGCGCGGCTCCGAGGCTTCCGATGTCTTGAAACGCTGGCTGCGATCGGCCAACTGCGCGACTTGCTTCGGATCGATGGCGGCGGCAAGAGAACCCGCGCTGCTCGTCGCCGAGGACGCGCGCGCGGCGGCAAGCGCGTCCGACAGCCGTCCGGCAATCCGTCGCTCGACAATCGCCAGATGCTCGAGTACTTCCGCGACCGACCATCGGTCCGCCCCGGGCCGCTGTTCCCGATGCGCGGGCGGAATGCTGTCCACGGCGGCGCGCAGCGCGGCGCGCGTCTGGTCAAGGTGCTGCAGCAGTTCTTCGGAAGGCAATGGCATGATGCCCATATGTTCCGTCCGACCGCCGCCGATCTCCAAGCCGCCGCCGGGCGGACGCTCCGCGACGTCATCGCGCCCAATCTTGATGTGTTGTTCTGCGGGATCAACCCGGGGCTGTACTCGGCCGCGACAGGCCATCATTTTGCGCGGCCCGGCAATCGATTCTGGCCGGCGCTCCATGCCGCCGGTTTCACGACGCGGCTGCTTCATCCGTCCGAAGAGCGCGAGCTGCTGGCGGTGGGATGTGGCATCACGAACCTGGTCCGTCGGGCCACGGTGGCTGCCGACGAACTGGAGAGCGCGGAACTTCGCGCCGGACGAGTACGGCTGCTGCGGACCATTCGCCGCTATCAGCCGCGCGTCGTCGCCGTCGTCGGCATCGGCGCATATCGCGTCGCGTTCGAACGCCCGCGTGCGGTCATCGGATTGCAGGAGGAACCGCTCGGAGATGCACGCTTGTGGGTCCTGCCCAGCACCAGCGGCTTGAATGCGAATCACCGCCCCGCCGATTTCGCCAGGGCGTTCGCTGAACTCCGGCAGTTTATGATCTGAGACGTGGGCCCCGACCACGCCGGCCACGACCATCACGATCACGCACATGGCGTCAGCGCGCACGCGGACAGGCGTTATCTCACGATTGCGCTGACGCTGATCCTCGGCTTCATGGCCTTTGAAGTTGTCGTGGCGATCATCGCGCATTCGCTGGCGTTGCTGTCGGATGCGGCGCACATGCTGACCGATGCCGGTGCGCTCATCCTGTCGCTCTTTGTCATCAGGCTTATCGATCGGCCCTCAGACGGCCGCCTCACCTACGGCATGCGCCGCGCGGAAGTGCTGAGCGGCCAGGCGAACAGCGCCATTCTCTTCGTCCTGGGCATCCTCGTCATTTACGAGGCGATCTGGCGCCTGATTGAGCCCCCCGAGGTGGCCGGCCTGCTGGTGACCATCGTCGCCGGCATTGGCGTCGCCGTGAATCTGGCCGCGGCGTGGGTGCTGGCCAAAGCCAACCGGCAGAGCCTGAATGTGGAGGGCAGCTTCCAGCACATTCTCACGGACCTGTATGCGTTTATCGGCACGTTTGTGGCCGGGCTCGTGATCGTGTTCACGGGCTTGAGCCGCGCGGACGCGGTCGCGTCTTTATTCGTCGCGATTCTCATGATTCGATCGGCCGTCCTGCTGCAGCGCCGCGCGATTCGCGTCCTGCTGGAGGGCGCGCCCGAAGCGATGGTGCCGGAAGCCATCGGACGGGCGATGGCGGGCACCGAACATGTCAGCGAGGTTCATGATCTGCATGTCTGGGAACTGGCGCCGGGGCATCCCGTGCTGACGGCTCACGTACTCGTCGCGCCGCGCGAGGATTGCCACGCCATTCGCAGGCAACTGGAATTGATGCTCAAGCAGCGGTTCCACATCGCCCACACGACACTGCAGGTGGATCACGCGCATGAGCCGTTTGTGGTGATTACAAGACGATCGAGCTGAAGGGAACGCGGGATTAGCGGGAAAGCGGACTAACGGGCCAACGGGGCAACGGGATGACGGAGCAACGTCTCGGGCGCCGTCATCCAGAATCCTGCCCTCGTTCTGACGCGCGCATTCTTCTTGGTGACTCGCACGACCAGCTGATGCCAGCCTGGCGCGGGATCCGGCGTGAACGCCAGCAGATAAGCCGTGCGCAGATCCGTCAGAATCTGCTTCACTGCAAGGCCCGTCTCGAGCTGACCTTCGGCGGAGAACGACAGGCCGCCCGTGTGTTCCGTCAGGTCGTCCAGGCGTGCGACTCCGCCGCCGGCTACCGGCTCGACGGCCGTGGCGCGCGGATCCGTCCGGCCCTCGTCATGGGCGACCGCAAGCACGTACACGGGAACGTCGATCGATCCGGCCAGCCCGGCGGCCGCGACGGCGCTGATCTCGCTGCTCGTATCGAATCCGTCCGTAATCACCACAACGGCACGGCGCGACGCATGCCGATCCGCGAGCCGCCGCGCGGCGGCCGCCACGGCGTCGTAGAGCGAGGTCGATCCAAATGGAGAGACTTGCTCGAGGCCTTTCCGCAGCTTCCGCAGATCGATCGTGAACGGGACGACGGCTCGAAGCGAATTGTCAAATGTGAACAGCCCGGCCTCGTCTGTCGGACCGAACTGCTCGAACAAGGTCGTGGCCGCTCGGCGGGCTGTGTCCAGCCGGTCGCCCAGGGTCATGCTGCCGCTGGTGTCCAGCAGCACCGCGAGACTGACCGGGTCATCATCGACGCGAAAATCTGCCAGGCGAACGGGTTTCCCCTGGTCGAAAACCTCGAAGTCGCCGCCGGACAGATTGCGGATGGCGCGGCCTCGGCTGTCCTTGACCACCACATTCAGTGAGACGAGGTTGATGCCGCCGCGGAAGGTGGGCGGCTCCTGGCGGGCACGGACGGCCACGCCGGTCAGGCAGATCGCGGCCGCGACCAGTGACAAAACGGAAATCGGCCGCACTCGCATCGTTATGACGATCTATCGGCTTTGGCACGCGCGCCCGTCAGCGCGGTTTTGCGCACGCTGTGGTCAAATATGCGGATAGCCATGCCGTGGCGGACTCTCACGTCGGAACAACGGCGCGCCTTCGTGGCCGCCTACCTCGGGTGGCTGCTGGACGGGTTCGATTTCTACATGTTTGTGTTCCTGATCCCGGACGTCCAGGCGACGTTCGGCATCAGCAGCGCCTCGGCTGGTCTCATTGGTACGGCCACGCTGCTCGCGCGGGTCGTTGGTGGGATCGCAGCCGGCTCTGCTGCGGACCGTTGGGGACGAAAACCAGTGTTGGCGGCCTCGATAGTCTGGTACTCGGCCTTTGCCGCGCTGGGTGGATTTGCGCCCTCATATGTGGCGCTCCTTGTTCTTAGAACGACCTTCGGCCTCGGCATGGGAGCGGCATGGTCGGCGGGATTGCCGCTGACGCTCGAACACTGGCCGGGAAACCTTCGCGGCGTGGCCTCGGGGTTGCTGCAGGGCGGCTACTCCGCGGGCGTCGTGCTCTCCGCCCTCATTTATCAAGGCGGTTGTGCGGGCATGGACTGCCACGCCGGCGAGCGATGGCGCGTCTTCCTCTGGATCGGAATAGCCCCCGCGCTCGTGGGCCTGTGGGTCATGTCCCGCGTCACCGAGAGTCCGCTATGGCTGGCGCGGAAAAACGAGGCCGGGACTCATTTCCAACGGATTGGGGTGCGTCAATTACCAGTACCCCAAGGGTTGGAAATGAGTCCCGGCCTCGTTTTTCCTCCAGGCTACTGGCGCATCGTTGCGCAGACGTTCGCACTCGTCGGCGCATTTCAGATGTCCTACCAGGCCATGAGTTTCTGGTATCCGACGATGCTGGCCAAAGCCGGCCGATCGCCGCTGCTGTTTGTCACCGTCGTGAATCTCGCCGGCATCATCGGCGCGGCGCTCTGGGGCCGGCTGTCCGAGACCCGGCTGGGTCGCAGACGCGCCGTGACCATTGCCATGGGCATCGGGGTCCTTGCGGCGCCGCTGTACGCCTTCGGCACGACCATCGCCACGCTTGTGATCGGCGCGCTCGTCATGGGCCTCTTCGCGGCCGGGTCCCTGGGGGTCGTCCCCGGCTATCTGGCTGAGCGCTTCCCCACCGCTCTGCGCGGCAGCGGCATGGCCGCGGCGTACCACAGCGGCGCCGCCATGGGCGCGCTGGTCCCGTACGCGATTCCCTGGCTCCAGGACAATGGCTTCTCACTGCCGGGCGCCATGGCCACGTTCATCATCGCCGGTGGGGCTTTGATGATCGTGGCCATCTGGTCCGGGCCTGAGACGCGCGGCCGGGATTTGCAGCAGCCCTGACGTCTTTACTCAAGGCTCGCGGGGCCCCACCCCCGCTCGCTCCGCGCGGCTCCCCGCCGCGCGGCCGCGCTCGAGACTCGCCACGCTCGCGCCTCGCGCGGTCCTTCTCTTAGCGCCCTCGCTACGCTCGGGGCTTCGCGCCTAACATACGGTCAGGCCGCGATGACACCGACGTTCACCGTCCGATCGCCGCGCGAGATCCGCGTCGTCCTGTCGACGCTCGTCTCGACGGCGCCGGTGTGGGCGACGACGGCTCAGCCGATTGCGGAACTGGGCGTGGCGGTGTTCGTCGTCAGCGGACTGACGCACGCGATTGTCGGCGCGTGGGCGCCGTGGATCATTGCCGCCGCCTGCGCGCTGGCCGCGGCCATTCGCGCAGCCGACACGGAAACCTGGGCGCTGCTGATTCCCGGCGGCGCCGCAGGAAGCACGCGCCGCGCTTTCGGCGAGCGTGCGGCACGCGGCGCTTCGGCTTTGCTCCTTGCGGAGCGGGTGCTCTTCGCGGCGCTGGCGACACTCGTGATTGGCAGTTACGCGACCAACGCACCAATTGCGACCGCGGCCTTCGCGCCGCTCGCCAAACATCTGACCGCGCTCGATATTTCGACGCTGCTGGCGGCCGCGATTGTCGCGTTCTTCTGGATCCGGTCGCGCTTTGGCCTCAGTCTCGCGCAGCAGACGCGGGTCAACTTCGTGTGGATCGCGATCGCCATCCTGATCGGAGCCATCACGTGGGGCTTGCTGACGCCGGCCGCCGCCCCCAGCCGTTATTGGTGGCCGTCGCTCATGCCGGCTGAGCCCGGTGCCGATTTCATGGCCGCGGGCTGGCCCTGGGCGGCCGGAGCCATTCTCGCGGCGGTCGCCATGGCGCTGCCCATCGCCGGCAGCGGAGACACATGGTCGCGTACCGCCAACCGCCTCCCATTGCCGCGCCTGCGGTACCTCCGGCAAATCAGCCGGCTGGCCGTGATTTCAGGAATCGCCCTGGCCGCGCTGCCAGCCCTGCTGCTGACCAAGCTTGTCCCGGCCGAAAGCGTCGCGGCCTGGACGGATCTGCCGCTCCTCGGCCTGGTGCACCACGTCGCTGGTCCAGGCTGGGCGCATGTCCTGATGGGGCTGCTTGTAGCCACAGCGGCCGCACTGATGCTGGGCCCGCCCGCACACGCGGCGATGAGCGTGGCGGATCAGACGATTCGGCGCCTGGCGATCGCGCGCAGTCTGCCCGAGGCCTTTGGCGAGCTTCACCCGCGGTACGGCACACCCATGCGCGCGAGCGACGTCACGGCGGCCGTCACGATCCTGATCCTGGTCGCGAGCGCGGGGCGTGTCTCCTGGCTCGGCCAGGCGTACGCGCTGGTGCTGGGGCTGGTCATTCTGACGAATGTCGCGGCCTTGATTCGATTGCGATCGAAGGGCGCCACGACAACCGGCGCATTCAGGGTCCCGCTCAATCTCGGCGCCCGGATTCCACTCGGCCTCTGGCTGATCGGCGGCAGCGTCACCGCATCGGTCATCGCGCTCATCGCCCGCAGCCTGCCCGGCTTGCTCGCGCCGCTCGCGCTTATCGGCGCATTCGTCGCGCTGGTGATCGCGCCCCGGCGAGAGCCCGGTGCCGTGGGCGCCGACGCCGAGCTGCCGGACCTGCTTCCGGCCGTCGATCTGTCGGTCGAACGGGCGCACGCACGGCCAGGCGGACTTCTCGTCCCCGTCCGCAATCCGCATGGGCTCGATCATCTGGTGCGCGCGCTGGAATCTTCCAGCGGCCGGGACGTCGTGGTCGTCTCCGTGCGATTGCAGGGACTGGACGGCGCGGACTCCGATCTGGATCCGCACACGAACCTGACGCATGACGAGCAGGCGCTCTTTGCGGCCGTCGTCTCCGCGGCCGAGCGCGTGGGCCGGACCGTCGAACTGATGACGGTGTCGGCCCAGAACGTGTTCGACGCGGTGACGGACACGGCGATCCGCCTGCGTTCGGCGGAGATTCACGTCGGCGAATCGGCGAGCCTCACGGTGGACGCGCAGGCGCGGTTCATGGGCGACGCCTGGGAGCGCGCCGCCAAACCGGACGATCTCTCCGTGCAGCTCGTCATTCACCATCGCAGCGGCCGTCACGACGTCTACCATCTCGGCGCCCACGCGCCCAGCCTGCGACCCTCCGATCTCGATCTCATCCACCGCCTGTGGCTCGACGCGACACGGTCGGTCGGACCGCACGTCCACCATCACGACATCGTCAGAACGGCGTTGAAACATATGGACCAACAAATGAGCGGGCCTGAACGCGATCAGGCTCTGGCGCTGCTGCGCGAGGTGGCGAGGCCGGCCGACGAGCTGGCCTCGGCCGTTCGCGCCCGCGACTTCGCGCGGTTACGCGACATGACGCGCAATCGTCCAGCGAGCGATCTCGCCGAGCTGCTGACGACGCTTGGCGTCGAGGATCAGGTGGTCGTCTTCCGCGTGCTCCCGCGCACACTTGCCGCGGAAGTCTTCGAATATCTCTCGCTCGAATCCCAGGCCGCGCTCGTCAAGGGCATGGCCCAGGAAGACGTCGCCGCGCTTCTCAACGACATGGCCGATGACGACCGCACCCGGTTCCTGGAGGAACTCCCGGCGGCGGCGACGCGACAACTGCTGACGCTCCTGAACGATGCCGAACGCGGCATCGCGGTCTCACTGCTGGGCTATCCGCCGGACTCGGTCGGCCGCCTGATGACGTCGCACTACGTGGCGATCCGCGAGTCGTGGACCATCCAGCAGGTGCTCGATTACATCCGCCAGCACGGGCAGGACAGCGAAACGCTCAACGTGATCTATGTCGTGGACGACAAGAGCGTGCTCATCGACGACATCCGGACGCGCGAGCTGCTGTTGAGCCCGCTGGACCGGCGGATCAGCGAATTGATGGATCGGCGCTTCGTGGCGCTCAAGGCGACCGACGATCAGAAAACCGCGGTCGCCGAATTCCGGCAGCACGACCGGACCGCGCTGCCGGTGACGGACTCCGCGGGCGTCCTGATCGGCATCGTGACGATCGACGACGTGCTCGATGTGGCGGAAGCGGCGGCGACGAAGGACATCCAGCGCATCGGCGGATCGGAAGCCCTCGACGAGCCGTACATGGAGATCTCCTTCGCCAGGATGATCCGCAAGCGCGCCGGCTGGCTGACGGCGCTGTTCCTCGGCGAAATGCTGACGGCGACCGCGATGAAAGCCTTCGAAGCGGAGATTGCCAAGGCCGTCGTCCTGGCGTTGTTCGTGCCGCTGATCATTTCGAGCGGCGGCAACTCCGGATCGCAGGCGTCTACGCTCGTCGTCCGCGCGCTGGCGCTGGGAGAAGTGACGCTGCGTGACTGGTGGCGGGTCATTCGACGGGAGTTCTTCGCGGGCGCGACGCTCGGGGGAATCCTGGGGCTGATCGGATTCCTGCGCATTACGGTGTGGTCGGTGTTCGATCCGGGCCAGTACGGTCCGCATTGGCCGCTCGTTGGCCTGACCGTCGGGATCACCCTGATCGGCATCGTCGTGTGGGGCACGCTGATCGGGTCCCTGTTGCCGCTTATCCTCAGGCGCCTCGGGTTTGACCCGGCGACGTCGTCCGCGCCGTTCGTCGCCACGCTCGTGGACGTCACCGGCCTGGTTATCTATTTCACGGTCGCGTTGGTGACGCTGCGCGGTACGTTGTTATAAGGATTGTCGGTCCAAGGGTCCAAGGGTCCAAGGGGCCAAGGGGCCAAAGGTTCGGTCCGAAGGGTCCAAGGGTCCGGTCCAAGGGTCCGTCGGTTTAAGATTCGCTCATGCGTACCCGGCTTCGGCTTGCGGCTCTCGGTTCCCTGGTTCTGATTCTTGGCGCGGCGGGATTTGCGGCTCCGGCGGGGCAGACTCCACCGCCGGCGCAAGGCGGCCAGGGGGCCGCGCCGCAGGCGGGCGCCGCGCCGGGGCGCGGGCAGGGCGGCCGTGGCTTTGCGCCCGTCGTGATCGGGCCGGCGGCGCCGGTGCCGCCGGAAGTGGCGATGCTGCGCCCCACGCCGGAAGAGATCGCGCAAATCAACAGCGCGCTGAAGAAGCTGGTGGCCACCGACACGTCGCCGGCGCGCGCGCTTCTCAAGAAGTACGAATCGATCCTGATGATGCAGCCTGTCCGGCCGAACGTCGCGGCGACGTACACACAGACGCAGCAGCGGATGGGGCCGCGGCATGAGGGCTTCGTCGAGATCGCGAACAAGGGCAACATCGATCTGCTCCTGCACGGCGACTCGATCACCGACTGGTGGGTGTCGAACGACGACAACAAGGCGATGTTCGAGAAATATTTTGGCGGCATCCGCACCGCCAACTTCGCCGTCGCCGGGGACACCACGCAGGGCGTCCTGTGGGGCCTGCACAACGGCGAGGGCCAGGGCTTTCAGCCGAAAGCGATCATGCTCATGATTGGCACGAACAACATGGGCACGAACACGGCGCCGGAAATCGCCGAGGGCGTTGGCGCCGTCGTGCTCGAAATGCGGCACGACTTCCCCAACGCCAAGATTCTTTTGCTCGCGATCTTCCCGCGCGCATTGCCCGGCGATCCCGTGCGGGCCAGGATTGCGGAGACCAACTCGATCATCGCCAGGCTCGACGATCAGAAACACGTGTTCTACATGGACATCGGCCCGAAGTTCCTGGACGACAAGGGCGTGTTCCTTCCGGACTCGTTCCGCACGGACAATCTGCACCCGCAGGCGAAGGGCTATGACATCTGGGGCGCGGCGGTCAAAGACAAGATCGCGCAATTACTGAAATAGCAGGCCATCTTTGGTTAGTTCCGGGCGCTCGGGGCCTCGCGGTGTCCGCGCCGTCACTAGAACTCATCTCACAAATGGCGCGAGCACCGAGGGCGCGAGGCGCCCGGCTGGCAAGGCGCGACGACCGAGAATACTGGCTGTATTTGAGGGAGGAGCAACGCCGCCAGGCGGGATGCATCGCCGGTCGAATGCCGCGCCATTTGTGAGATGAGTTCTACTTAGTCAGCAATCCCACCGCCGCTTTCAGTCCAGCCGCGACATTCGCGGGCGTATCCTCCGCCCAGAAGTGCATGAAATAGAGCGTGGGCGTCCCGTGAATCATGTGGCTGTGCAGCGCGGTGATCGCGATGCCGTGCGCGCGTAATGCTTTGGCGATCGGATTCACCTCGTCGTCGATCATCACGAAATCGCCGGTCGCCGCGACCTTCCCGCTCCCTGCGGATTGCACGTTGATCGCCGTCGCCATGCCCATCGCGGGCGGCAGTTCGACGCCCATCATCATGATCTTTTCGGGACGCGGAATGCTGATGCCGAGGACTCCGCCCTTCACGGCACCAGTGCGACCCACAGCTGTTTGAAAAGCCGCGGCGTCAAAGCCCGCATCCGCGGGCGTGGCCGGCGGTGGCGCGGGGGCTGTCAGGGGCGTCTTCGTGGTCTGCAGCGCGGCTTTGAGCCCCGCCGCGAGCGTGGATTCCGCGCCCTGGCCCCAGTAATGCAGGTACATGAGTCGCGGCGTTTCGTCGATCAGGTGATTGTGCAGCGCGGTGATTTGCAGACCGGCTGCCTGCAGTTTCGAAATGAGCGGATTGATCTCGCCATCGAGCAGCACCAGATCGCCATGCACGACCGCCTGTTCGCCGGCCTTCCGGAAAGCCGCCCAACTGCCCAGCGCCAGTCCGGGTTTCACGGCAATCCCGTGCACCGTGACCGACAAATCGGTCCGCGGGAAGCCAATCCGATAGACATCGCCCTGCATCTGGCCCGTGAGGCCGAGCGCTCGATCAATGGCGGCGGTGTTCAGAGCCGCCGGGTTCTGTCGCGACGCCGACAACGAGACAGCAGCCAGGCCCGCGAGGATCACGAGGATAGAACTACGCATGCTCACAGTATGAGCCAGGGTCCCTTCACTTCGGACTTCTGACTTTTGACTTCTGATTTGCGCCCGCAGGCTCGTCGTCCGTGTCCCTCTCCAGCGTCGGTCGCACGAACGCCGCATGCACTGGCGGCGGCATCCGGGCGCCGGCGCCGTGTACGGACTGCCACAGGATCTCGTTCAGCTCGAGCATGGGCGTCACGTCGGCTTCATCGAAATCCATCCGCGCGGAGGCCGCCGCGCCAGGGGCGGACGCGCGATTGCGCTCGTCCAGCGGAATTCTGGCGTCCTTCCTGGCGTACGGCGTCATCACGGGCGTCCTCTGAAACGCCGCGTGCATCGGCGTCGCCGCCGCGTCGTACTGCGTCATCGGCTCAGCCCCCAGAATCAGCTCCATCGTCCGCAGCACGCCGGAGGTCGTGTAGAGCGTGCTGTCCACGACGCCGCGCCGCGCGTACGGACTGATGACGAGGACCACCGATCGGTGCGCGTCCACATGGTCCGGGCCGTCCTGGGCATCGTCTTCCACCACAAAGATCGCGGAGTCCTTCCAGTAAACGCTTCGGCTGATGGCCTCCACCAGCCTGCCCAGGGCAAGATCGTTTTCCGCGATCATGGCGCGCGGCGTGGGCGAACCGGCGCGGGTGCCGTTCGTATGGTCGTTCCCGAGGCGGATGATCGACAGCGCGGGCAGCTGGCCGTTCGACTCGAAGGCCTTGAATTCCTCCAGCCAGATGTCCACGCGGTGGTTGTCGGTGATGCTGAGATCGAAACCCGGGAACGAAGGATGCACGCGCCCTTCGAGCCCGGGCACCGTGGCTATCATTTCTCCGCGCTGGACCGCGCGGGCCGCGGTGGACGGCTCGCTCTCCGGCGCGCCGGCGCGGGCGCGCGCCGCGAACTCGCCGTAGCTCCGGACGGTGCGATTGGCGCGGACGACGGCGTCCCAGATATAGCCGTTGGGCGGCGCCGCGATGTTGCCGTACGGCGTGCGCATCGTGCCGCCGCCTTCGCTCAGATACGTGGCGCCTCGTCCGCCGTAGTTCGTCGGCCAGATCTTTTCGACGAAGTCATTGGAGTACGCTCCGGTGGAGAATGCGTGGCCCGCATAGCTGACTTCCGCGTTGACGTAGAAATTGTCGAACGTCACGAACTCGCGCGCGAGCGCATGCGCGTTGGGGGTGGTGTTCTCGCCGAAAAGCGCGAGGCTCGGGTCGCCATTGCCCCGATCGAGATCGCCCAGGATCTGGTCGTACGTCCGGTTCTCGCGAATCACGTAGAACACGTGCTTGATGGGTGACGCATCACCCACGCGCGCCGGAATTGGCGACCCGGCGGTCGATCCAGGCGCCAGCCGGGCCTCATCGGTATACGGCGTGAGGTCGTACACCTTCTTCGTGTACTGCGCGAGTGCCGCGGCGTCCGGCGTCGGGAGAATGGACAGCGAGCCCTCCAGCGACGAGCCGATGTACTGCCCTTCGCCCCGGCCCAGGCCCGGCTGCGGTCCGCGCACGTTCGGCATGGACGCGAGGCCTTTGCCGCTGAGGACAAAGATCTGCGTCGCGTCGCGACTAAAGAGCACGCCTGTGGGATACCAGCCCGTCGGAATGAAGCCGAGGACCCGGCTCGATCCGGGCGACGAGATGTCGACGAACGCGACGGCGTTATTGTCCGCATTCGCCACGAGCAGGCGTGATCCGTCCGGAGACACCGCGACCGAGTTCGGCGTGGATCCCGGAGGCGCTTTGGGAAACAGCGCCGTCGAAATCTGCTCGGTCGCGCGACCGGCGGCCAGGTCGATAGCCCACACGGCATTGGTGTTCGCGCACGCGACAAACAGCCTGCGGCCGTCCGGAGACAGCGCCATCGCGTTGGGATGCTCGCCGACGTCGATCGACGCTTTGGGCGCCAGCGTCTTCGCATCGAACGTCAGCACCCGCGCGCCGCCCCACACCGACACAAACAACGTGGCGTCGTCATGGGAGAGCAAGGCCGTGTACGGCTCGGCAGGTAGATCCGCGCTCGCCAGCAACGCGCCGGTCGCGACGTCAACCATGCTGACGAACTGACCGTAGACATGCGCCGCGTACAGCCGCTCGCCGTCCGCACTCACGGCGATGCCGCCGACGAACGTCTGCTGAGCCGTTGGAGGTCTCGTGGCGCCGGCGGCGACGGGCGCAACGGTCTTCGCGACATTGATCTTGCGCCCGGCCCGAAGCCGGGCGCCGTCCCAGCCCAGCTCGAGCACCGTGTTCGAGGCCGCGCCCGACGAAAATACGCGCTTGCCGTCCGGATGCCACGCCAGCCCCAGCCACGCGTCGTCCATCGTCACCGTGGCGGACGTCTCACGATCGAGGTCGAACACTTTGAGCGACGGGCGCTGATAACCGTTGTTCGTGACCACGAGCGCGTGCCCGTCCGGCGACAGCGTCATCGCGAGCGGCAGGTCGCCGATTGAGAAATGCCGGCCCGCCGGTGAAATACGCCAGCCATTAGGCAGAAGCGTCACGCCGCCGCCCAGATAACCGGGCCGATCTTTGGTGGCGGTGACGCGCTGGCTGACGACCACCGCGGCGGACGTCGCGATCAGCAATCCCACGGCAACGGCGGCGGTGCTCAGGCGGGTGGACATGAGAGAGAACTTATCACTGCGTGGGAGACGGTTGCCCTCTCCCTTTGGCCCTTTTATGATCGACAGCTGTGAACCCGTTCCCGCGGTCGCCCTCCGGCGGCGCCGAAGCCGCCGCGTCGCTGGCGGCCCCGGCCGATCACCGTGTCAAGTTCTATGCCGACGACCCGGGACTGATTGAGGGCGCCGCGGCATTTCTGGCCGAGGGCCTGCGCGCCGGCGACGCCGCGATGGTCGTGGGGACGGCCGAACATCGCGAAGCGATTCGAGCTCGTCTCGAAGCCGAAGGCGTATTGCGGCCCGGCGCGAGTCCGCCCGTGCTCTTTGTCGACGCGGAGGAAACCCTCGCGACGTTCATGAGAGGCGAGGCCCCCGATCGCGCGCTGTTTCAGGTGGGCGTCGGCGGCATGGTCGCCGCGCACGCGGCGAAGGCCTCGTCTGCGCGCGTTCGGGTGTTCGGCGAAATGGTGAACATCCTCTGGGAGTCGGGCTACCGTGACGCGGCGCTCCAGCTGGAGGCGTTGTGGAACGAGTTGCAGCGCGTTCAGCCGTTCAGTCTGCTGTGCGGCTATGCGGTCGGCCGATTCGAGAAGGAACCGGCCGCCCTGCGGGCCGTGTGCCGCGTGCATACCCAGGCGGCCAATCACACGGATCTCGACACGCCAGTCGATGAGGCGTCCACGGCGCTCGCGGAAGAAATCGCGCATCGGCGGGAAGTGGAGCGTGCCCTTCGCGATTCCATGGTGGAGGTCCACCGCCGCGATCAGGATCGTCGCCGCGGCGAGGAACAGTCGGCCCGCCTGCTCAAAGTCAGCGGCGCCATTGCGGACGCCGTCACGCCCGATCAGGTGTACGAGGCGATCGTTGACCACGTGGCGACGGCGGTGGATGCGTCGACGGCGGGGTTGTGGCTCATCGACGGATCCACCGTCAAGCTCGTGCGGTCTGTCGGCTATTCCGACGCCGCGGCACGCCAATTCGCGGCCGTCGATCTGGACCTGGCCGAGCCGTTCCCCGCGCTGGACGCGATCCGGCGCAACGCGGCCATCTGGATTCCTTCGCAGGAAGAACTGCTGCGGCAGTATCCCCACATCGGACCGGTCGTCACACGCGGGCGCGCGTACCGGGTGACGTGCCTGCCGCTGCTGTCCCAGGGCCGTGCGGTCGGCGCCCTCGGCGTCACCCTCGAAGCCGAGGGCCAGGCGAGCGATGGCGAGCGGGAGTTCCTGCTCCTCGTGGCGCGGTACGCCAGCCAGGCGATCGAACGCCTGCGGCTGCTCGACGCCGAGCGCGCGGCTCGCGTGCGGACCGAAGAACTCTACGGTTTCGCGCAGGCCGTCATGGCGGCCACCCGCGTGGAGCAGGTGTTCGAGGCCGCGATGAACGCGATTCACTCGGCGCTTGGCGCCGACCGGTCTTCGATCCTGATCGCCGACGCTCACGGCGTCATGCGGTTCCGCGCGTGGCGCAATCTCTCCGATCCGTACCGCCGCGCCGTGGACGGGCATTCGCCATGGCCTCGGGACGCTGTGGATCCGCAGCCGGTTCTGGTCTCGGACATCCAGACCAACGAGGCTTTCGCGGCCTATCGCGATGTCTTTGCGCGTGAAGGCCTCGGCGCCCTGGCCTTCGTGCCGCTGGTCAATGCCGGGCATCTGCTCGGCAAGTTCATGGTGTATTACGACACGCCGCACATCTTCGTGGAATCCGAGATCGAGACCGCGAAGGCCATCGCCAACCACCTCGCCTCGGTGACCGCGCGGTTCGCGGCGATGGCCCGGCTCGAAGAAACGATTCATTACAACGAGCTGTTCGCCGGTGTCCTCGCGCACGATCTGAGAAGCCCGCTCTCGGCCATTCTGACGGCCGCGCAGGTGGGCCTCATCAGCATGGAACAGCACGGCACCGCGTCGGCGGCGCCGGCCCGGCCGTTCGGCCGCATCCTCACGAGCGGACAGCGCATGTCCCGGATGATCGACCAGTTGCTGGATTTGACGATCGCGCGCTCACGGGGACAGTTTCCCGTCCATCCACGGCCGACCAACCTGAAGGATCTCTGCGCCGACGCCGTCGCGGAAATGGAACTGGCCCAGCCGGACTGGCGCATCAGCCTCGAGACCACGGGCGATCTCATCGGGACATGGGATCCGGACCGGCTGCTCCAGGTGGCGTCGAATCTGCTCGCCAACGCGGGGCAGCACGGCAAGCCAGGCGTCCCGATCGTCATTCGCCTGGACGGCACGGCGACCGGCGCGGTCCGGCTCGAGGTCCAGAACAGCGGCGCCGTGCCGGCGTCGATCCTGACGACGGTGTTCGATCCCTTTCAGGCCGTTCGCCGCCGCGGCGACAGATCACGCGGCCTCGGTCTCGGCCTGTTTATCGTTCGCGAGCTGATCACCTCACACGGCGGCACCGTCGAGATCGAATCGTCAGATCAGACGGACGCGACTGTCGTCCGCGTGCAGCTACCCAGACACGCGGAGGGCCAGCCCCTCAGACCATCCGCCTCGGCCTGAGCACAGTCGTCAACATCCTGCCGTCGCGCTCGATGGCCAGCGTGTACGTCCCGGGCTTGTCGAACATTTCATAGATGGCGGTCAGCGTGAGTGCGGAGGCCGGCGTGCCGTCGATCGCGGCGATGACATCGCCTTCGCGAACGCCGGCGTCCGTGGCCGGCGAGTGCTCGAGAATTTCCCGGACATGGAAGGTATGGTAGCCGGGCCCGCTCGCGCGCAACGCGATGCCGCTGAACGCGCGATCGTACGGATCGCCGAACGTGGCGGCCGGCTCGAGCGTGATCTGCCTGCGGCCGTAGTCCAGGAAGACACGGAACCGGTTCGCGATCTGCGCGCCGATGTTGCCGGCGAGCGCGGGATTCGCCAGCGCGCCGCCCCGGTCTTCCGAGAACGTCGTCAGCAGGTTCTTCAACGCGAAGGATCCGATCTGCAACGCCTCGACGCGGCCAATCTGGCCCACGCTGCGCCCTCCCGCGCCGGCCGCCCCGATTGATCGCACGGTCGTGTGGCCCTTCGTCAGCAATTGCTGTTCGGCCACAAAGGGACTGTGGAGAATCAACGCGGCGCCGGAGCCGAGATCGAGCAGGAATCGGCGTTCGATCGGCTGGCCGCCCACAGGCGTCACCGTCGCCGTCAGGACGGGATGGTTGTCGGGCGTGAAATCCATCGGCAGCGTCTCTCCGGTGCCGGAGTATCGAAACGTTTTGGGATCGTGAAGCGTCAGGGTCCGCGCGAGGTAGTCGACTTCGACCACGAACTGCCGGATGAATTCCGTGCCGATGATGCCGTCCACGTCACGGCCAATCGCAGACGGCAGTTCCGCCAGCGGCAGCGCGAAACTGACGGGCTGCTCGAATCCTGCAAGGCCCACGAGCGACCAGGTCGCCTTCCGCACCTGGCTGCCCACCTGCGTGCCCGGCCCCGCGCCGCCGGACCGGACCTCGCCTTCCAGGCGCAGATTCAATTCCCTGGCGACGTCGAGCCGCAGAAGCGCCTGGTTGGCTCCCGTGTCGAAGATGAATGACAGCGGCCGCGATCCGTTGACGGTGGCCTTCAGAAAAATGTGGCGCGTGCCGAGCTCGAACGGAATGACGACAGGACTTGCGGGCGATCGCTGGACTGCCGCGCCCGGGACCAGGCCCCAGGCGACGGTCAGGAGTGCGATAAGCAACAGGCGTGGACGGACCTTCGGCATGGGTAGGTAGACGGAGGTTGTCGATTTTTCGTTGCCGGGGTCTCGATCTGGAGACGTACCTGTTTTCCAGAGTCTTCTGCCCTGGGATGTGGAAGACTGTGAAAAACAGGTACGTCCCCAACACTTTCTGGAGGTTCACCATGGCCAGAGCCGCATCTCACGTCCCGAAAGGTCTCCACACCATCACGGCGCACCTCAACGTCGACCATGCGGCCGACACGATCGAATGGTACAAGCGCGCGTTTGGCGCGCAGGAAATCGGCCGGAGTCTCGGGCCGGACGGCCGCATCATGCACGCCGAGATCGCCATCGGCGACTCGCACTTCTATATCAATGACGTGATGATGGGAAAGGGCCCGAAGGAACTGGGCGGATCGCCCGTCTCGTTCTGGCTGTATGTCCCTGATTGCGACGCGCTGTTCCGTCGCGCGCTCGACGCCGGCGGAGTTGAGACCATGCCGATGGCCGATCAGTTCTGGGGCGACCGCGGCGGTACGCTCAAAGACCCCGAAGGCATCACGTGGTGGATCGCCACCCGCAAGGAAGACTTGACGAAAGAAGAGATGGACAAGCGGGCGGAGGAGTTCTTCAAGAACATGCCGCAACCCGCGCACGGCTAGCGCGAGCGAGCCGCGCGAACGGAGCCCGATTTGTCCGAAGGCCCAACGCGGACGAATCGGGCGAGAGAGCGAGCCAGGGGTCCGGGACGAAGTCCCCGGCCTAAAAACAACATGCCGCAGCCCGCGCACGGCTGGCTACTTCACGCTCCTGAAAAACTTCGCCATCAGCATCCCGGCATCATCCGGCATCGGATGACCGCCGGGATGGATGTACGTGATGACGTCCGCGCCGATGGAAGACGCGTGCCGTTCGGCGCCGCCCGACCAGGGCTGGGCGGCGCTCGAGGCCTGATTGAGGCGAAGCACAGCCCGAAGACTCAGTTGCTGCGTCGCAAAGGGCACCAGCGGATCGACTCGGCCTGACACGATGAACGCCGGCTTTGGTTTCGCTGACACAACCGCCGCGAGCGGAAAGACCGAAGAAGACGGTGCGAAGGCGGCGAATCGATCCGCACGGGCCGCCCACAGGACATAGACCATCGAGCCGCCGTTCGAATGGCCGGCGGCGAAGATCCGCTTCGCATCGATCGAATAGCGCGCCGTGGCCCACTCCAGCATCGCATCGACAAAATGCAGGTCGCGGTCGCCGTTGCCTCCGGCCGCGTGTTGCCAACCCGGCAAATGGCCTTCCGGATCCGTGATCTGACCGGCCGTCGGCAGCCCTTGCGGATAGATCACGACGGCTTCCGGCCAGGCCACGTGCATCTTGAACGTTCGCGCGGCATTGGCCGACGTGCCCCCGTGCCCGTGAAAGACGAGCACGAGCGGCGCGGCCGATCCGCCGGCGGCCGCGCGCGGCGCCGCGACGAGCGCCGATCGCTCCACACCATCGACGGTCCAGGCCTGGCGAACCAGGCCGGCCAGCGGCGCCGGCTGCCCGGCGCGCTGCCCCGACATGGACACCGTCGCGCCGGCCGCGATGACGATTGCCAGGAATCCCCGAACACCGGCCATATGTTCAATTGGACCCGGCCGCTGGCCCGGAAGTTAAGGGGCTGGGTAGAATTGTCTGTTCCCTATGCGGCCGCGGCCTTCCTCTTTCTGGACGCTGATTCTCCTGGTCGTCGCGACCATTTCGTGCAGGTCGGTGCAGGCACAGGCTCCCACGCCCGCGCGATGGTCGATCGCTCCGCTCGGGCCTGACGCATCAATCGCGGGCAAGACCTTCGATGCGGCCGTCACCTTGACGCTCGATCCCGGCTGGAAGGTGTACTCGCTCACACAGAACCCGCCGCCGAATGCGCTGACCATCAAGGTACCGCCCGGACAATCATTCACGGCCGCCGGAGATCCGGCCGGACCGCCGCCGCACGTCGCCTTTGATCCCAACTTCAATATGGACACCCAGGTCCATAAAGAAGACGCGACCTTTCGGGTGCCGATCACCAGCGCGGCCGGCGCCGATCTGACGGGTGCGTCGCTGCGCGTGGTCGTTCACTTCCAGGTCTGTGACGAGCGCCAGTGTCTGCCGCCCAAGGACGTGGAACTGACAGCGACAGGTACGACGGGTACGACGGGTACGACAGGTACGACAGGTACGACAGGTCCGTCGGGCGTGACGGGCGGTCGCGCGCGCGTGCCGGATTTGGCCGCGTCGCAGGCGAGTACTCTCGGCGCCTATGTTGCGCTGGCGGCGTTGATGGGCGCGCTCTCGCTCCTGACGCCGTGCGTATTTCCGATGGTGCCGATCACCGTCTCGTACTTTACGAATCGCCAGGGCCGTTCGCGTCGCGATGCGGTGACGGAAGCGCTCGTCTACGGCCTGGGCATCGTCCTCACCTTCACGGCCGTGGGCTTCGTCCTGGCCGTGGCGTTTGGCGCATCGGGCCTCAGCCGCTTTGCCGCCAATCCCTGGCTCAATATCGGCGTGACCGCGCTGTTCGTCGCGTTCGCGATGAGCTTGTTCGGCGTCTGGGAAATCGCCTTGCCATCAGGGCTGGTGACCGCGGCCGCGCGAGCCGACGCGGGCAAGGGCCGCTTCGCCGGCACGTTGCTGATGGGCCTCGCCTTCACGCTCACCTCCTTTACCTGCACGGCGCCATTTCTGGGCACGCTGCTCGTCGTGGCGGCGCAGGGCGACTGGCAGTGGCCGCTGGCGGGCATGCTCGCGTTCTCATCGGTGTTCGCGGCGCCGTTCGTGGCGCTGGCGCTGGCGCCGCACTGGTTGAAATCGCTGCCGCGTTCCGGCGGATGGCTCATTGCGGTGAAAGCGGTCATGGGCATGGCTGAACTGGCCGCGGCCATGAAGTTCCTGTCGAACGTCGATCTGGTCTGGCACTGGGGAATCTTCACGCGCCAGGTCGTGCTCGTGTCCTGGATCGTCATCGCGCTGCTGCTCGTGCTCTATCTCGCCGGCCTGATTCCGCTTGGCCGCGCGCCGCGGCTCCCGCGTCCGCGCGCCGGACGATGGGTGGCTTCGGTGGCGACGCTCGCGCTGGCAGCCTGGCTTGGATCCGGTCTGGCGGGCAGACGGCTGGGCGAGCTCGAGGCCTTCCTGCCTCCGATCGATTCCACGGCGGCCGTGGCGCGCGGCGAACTGCGCTGGTTGACCAGCTATGAGGATGCGCTCGCGGCGGCGGCATCGACGAACCGCCCCGTGCTCGTGAATTTCACGGGCTACACGTGCACCAATTGCCGATGGATGGAAGCCAACATGTTCACGCGCCAGGAAATCGCCAATGAACTGTCGAAGTTCGTCCTGGTGGAGCTGTACACGGACGGCACGGACGAGTCGAACCGGCGCTACCAGCAACTGGAGCAGGACTTGTTCGGAACAGTCGCGCTTCCCTACTATGCGATTCTGGAGTCCGACGGCACGCCGAAGGTCGCGTTCGGCGGGCTCACGCGGAGCAGTGACGAGTATTTGAATTTCCTGCGCTACTGATGGGAGCGGAAGCACGACACCCATCACTCCACTGGCCCCCTTCTGAAAGAGACGTGATGAAGAAACGCGCCACCTCAATCGCGGCCCTGGTTGTCCTCGCGGGCATGGAATCGCTGGCGCAGGGACCGGTGCAGACGCCGGCGGCCCGTGTCAGACAGGTGATGGCCGACGCGCGCTTCGCGTCGGCGATGAATACGATCGATCGCAACCACGATCAACTGATCGCCGACATCGTCTCTCTCACGGAGATCCCCGCGCCGCCCTTCAAAGAAGACAGGAAGGGCGCCGCGTTCATGCAGATGCTGCGTGAGGCGGGTCTCAGCGACGTGGAACGCGACCCCGAAGGCAACGTGATGGGCGTTCGCCGCGGTACCGGCGGCGGGCCGTTGATTGCGATTGCCGCCCACCTCGACACGGTCTTCCCGGAAGGCACCGACGTGCGGGTCAAGCGGGACGGCACACGGCTGTCGGCGCCTGGCATTGGCGACAACACGCGATCGGTGGCGGTGCTGCTGGCGATGATTCGTGCGATGGATGCCGGCGGAATCCGGACCACAGCGGACATTCTCTTTGTCGGCGACGTCGGCGAAGAAGGCCTCGGCGATCTGCGGGGTGTGAAGTACCTCTTCACGAAGGGCCGCTACAAGGACAGGATCTCGCAGTTCATTGCGCTCGATGGCAGCGGCCCCGGCGACAACATCGTGACGGGCGCGGTGGGCAGCAAACGGTACCTCGTGACGTTCAAGGGCCCGGGCGGTCACAGCTATGGCGCGTTCGGCCTGGTGAATCCCGCGTTTGCGATGGCGGCCGCGATTCAGCAGTTCCAGGCGATCAAGGTGCCGCCATCGCCAAAGACCACGTTCAACGTCGGCCGCGTGGGCGGGGGCACGTCGGTCAATTCCATTCCGCAGGACGTCTGGATGGAAGTGGACATGCGATCCGAATCGCCGCTCGAGCTCGAAAAAGTCGAGACGGCGTTTCTGGCGATGGTGCGGTCGGCCGTGGACGGCGAGAACCGCGCCCGCTCCACCACCGAGGGCAAGGTCGCCGCCGATGTCAAACTCATTGGCGCGCGCCCGTCGGGCCGCACGGCGAGTACCGCGCCCATCGTGCAGATCGCGTCCGAAGCGGCGATGGCCGCCGGCCTCACGCCCACGTTCAACTACAGCAGCACGGACGCCAACCTGCCGATCAGCCTGGGGATTCCGGCCATCCGTCTCGAATCCGGCGGCACCAGCGACCGCGCGCACGCGCCCGACGAATGGATCGATGTGGAGAAGACCGTCAGCCTGCGCGGCATTCGCGTGGTGCTGGCCACGCTGCTTGCGTTGGCGGGGTTGGCTCAATGAAGGCCACGCTCGACAAGGCCTTCGGCTATCAGAACAACGCGATGGCGCTGCCGGTCGCGAGTGTCGATCGGGCCGTATCGTTTTACGAGCAGACACTCGGGTTTCGAATCGTCTCCCGCAGCGACACCCCGCACAAGACCGTCGTCCTGGCGCGCGACGCCGTGCAGATGGCGCTCGTCGAATCCGGCGGCGATCCTTCGCAGGACGGTTGTGCCTTTCATGTGACCGGGCTCGATGCGCTCCTCGACGAATTCAAGGTGTACGGAATCAGCAAGGGCGCGGGCGAGATCGGCATCGAAGATCACGGCGGCACAAC
Source organism: Vicinamibacterales bacterium (assembly GCA_036274235.1). Classification (GTDB taxonomy): domain Bacteria; phylum Acidobacteriota; class Vicinamibacteria; order Vicinamibacterales; family SCN-69-37; genus DASUGC01. Next base: position 2,020 of record DASUGC010000006.1, on the reverse strand, counting down.
CTTCCGCGTCTTTTATGTCATCGCGCCGGACGGGCTGTGCTACTGGTTCGGGGAGAAGCAGTAGCCTGGCTGGAGGCTGCCCGGCTTGGGCTGGACCGTGGGTAGCACCGTCACCGTTCCGAGCCCACCTGGCTGAGCCGGGTGGTTGTCGATGCGATCCACAGCGATCAGTTGCGCGAACATGGCGGGCTGGCCGGGGTTCGCGACGAGAATGGTCTCGAATCGGCTCTGGCTCGGCCCAGACAGAAGTGGCACCACGACGAGTCCATGGATTTCGCTGCGCTTGCGGCCGCGCATGCGTTTGGACTCGTGACCAACCATCCGTATACCGACGGCAATAAGCGAGTTGGCTTCCTGGCCATGGCGACCTTCCTCGGCCTGAACGGTCGCGATTTCGACGCGCCAGAAGCGGAGGTCGTCGCTGAGTTTCTGGCGCTCGGCGGTGGCCAGGTGTCAGAAGATGCGCTCACCGAGTGGATTAGAAAGTCACTGACGAACCGTTAGTCGGCCTCAGCTCGTTCTCGTCGAGAACTCCGCCTCCAGCCCGCCCGAGGTCGGCTGACGCAGATCGAGCTTGAGCCCGAACCGGTCCGCGACTTCACGAGCCAGCGCCAGGCCCAGCCCGCGCCCGCCGGCGCGCCGCGTCCGCGACTCGTCGCCGCGGAAACGCTTGTTGGCCGTGAGGCCTTCGAATTGTTCGTCGGACACGCCTGGTCCGGTGTCTGCAATGAGCAGCGAGATGCGGCGGCCCTGATCATAGGCGTGCAGCTCGATGCGGACGAGGCCGCCGGAATCGTTGTAGATGATGGCGTTGTCGAGCACGTTGCCGACCGCCTGTTCGATCAGAAAACGATCCGCCTGAATCACCGCCGATGTCGTCGCTTTTGACGTGTCAACCCGCACGTGTGAGGCGGCCGCGAGCGGCGCCCGGTCCGCGACGAGGCCGGCCACCACGGAGGAGAGATCCACCGGCTCGCGCGCGGACTCGTCGGTGACACCGCGCAGGCGGATGACCGCCGCATTGTTGCGGACCTGCATCGACAGCCGATGCGCCTCCTTCAGCGCCAGCGCGATGTCTGGATCCGCGTGCGCGTCCAGGATGCCGCCGAGCCGCCGCTCGAGTTCGGCCAGCGGCTCGCCGACGTCGGTGGACATGTTCTCGACGTAGCGGCGCAGAATCTCCTCCCGATCGCGCGCGTCCACGGTCTTGCGGCGCAGGTCCGCCGCCATTTCATTGAACAGCGCGCCGAAGGAACCGACTTCGTCCGCGCCGCTGACGCGGACGATCTCGCTGTAGTCCTGCTTGGCGGATTGCCGGGCCGCCAGCGACAGGTTGCGCATCCGCATGCCCGTCGGCATCGTCGCCGCGAGCCCGACGAGAAAAAAGGCCGCGAAGAGCCCCACAAAAATGATGGTCCGGGTCCAGAACCGGCCGGGGGCCGGCTGCTGCCGGAACAGGAGAATGGCGCACGGCCCTGGCGTCCATCCGGTCACTACGGCGGTCTGCAACCCGGTGCCGGTCTTGCTTTCGTATTCGCCGGAGACTTGTTTGAGCGACGAGGACGCGCGCAGCGCGCGCTTGAACGTATCCGGAAACCTGGGCCCCGCGCTGCTCGACGGGCTGTACTGATCGTCGTAGGCGAAGATTTCGAACGGCAGTTGATCCGCGCTGGGCCGTGGCAGCGTCACGTCGGCGTCGATCGCCTGCCGTTCGGCCTGCGTGGGCCGGGCTGCGCGCGGGCCGGCGAGAAACCACCTGGGGTCCTGCTCGCAGGCGTCGCGCATGATGGAGGACACGTGCGCCTCGGCCGCGCGGTCGAGCAGGGCGACACGATCCCGCGCTTCCAGCACGTTGACCAGATAAAACAGGATGAGCGCGGCCGGAAGCGCGAGCGCAAGACTGCTAAGAATGTGCCGCCTGGCCAGGGTCATAGGACCTCGGGAGTCGTTTCCCTCGAAAACGGAAACCAGAGTTTCCGGCGTAATGATAAAGGAAACTCTGGTTTCCATTTTCGAGGGA
>DASUGC010000005.1:0-2599 GCA_036274235.1 Vicinamibacterales bacterium | reverse complement strand
CGCCCGTTGACGGCCGGCGTGAGCATGAAGTCCTCGCGCCCGCTGGTCAGCAGCACCGTGAGCGCACGGACGCCCCAGACGGCGATCGCCGTGCCGAGCGCGCCGCCGACCGTCGCGAGCAGCACGCTTTCCGTCAGCAGTTGCCGGACGATGCGGAATCGGCCGGCGCCCAGGCTCAACCGAACGGCAATCTCACGCCGCCGTGAGGCCGCGCGCGCCAGAAGGAGGTTGGCGATGTTCGCGCAGGCGACGGCCAGGATCAGAATCGCCACGCCGAACAGGATGAAGAGGGCGGTGGCATACCGGTACCGCACGCCGTTCAAGCCCGCGCTTCCGTCGCGCACGAGCAGGCGCGGGAGATCGGATCGGTCGCGTTCGGTATTGACGGTGCGCATCCATTCGGCAAACGGCGGCGCCGCCATGGCCTGCGCCTCCGCGCGGCTGACGCCAGGCCGCACCCGCCCCATCACCATCACCCACTCAAAATTCGGATCCGTGAAGCTCGTCGTGCCCGTGTGAATCGTGGTGGTGGCCAGGCGCAGCGTCGTGTGCATCGGCACGTAGATCGCCGGCACCGTACCGGGGTCCGCGCCGGAAAACTCGCGCGGCGTCACGCCGGCGATCAGATAGGGCTGGCCGTTGAGCAGAAGCTGCCGGCCCGGTGCCCGGTCGGCACTGCCGAAAAACTGTTGCGCGAACGCATGGCTCGTGACGGCGACGGCCGGCGCGCCGGCGCGATCGTCATCGGGCATCAGGAGGCGGCCGGCGGCGGGCATCACGCCGAGAGCGGAAAAATAGTTGCCGGTGACGTATTCGGTGTTCGCAAGCTCCGCCAGGCTGCCGACGAGTACGTGAAGGTTGCCGGCGTTCTGAAAGCCGAAGACGTCCGAGAAGGCCGCGCCTGTGGACTGCAACAGTTCGAACGCCGGATAGGCGAAGACGCTGTCACCGTAGCCGTCCGCCGGATCAAGAAAGCTGTCGTCGTGGCGGCTCTCGCCGTGAACCTCCGGCTGCCTGGTGACCGTGCTCAGCGTGACGAGAGACTCCGGATGTACCACCGGCAGCGATCGCAGCAGGATGGCGTCGATGAAACTGTAGATGGCGGTGTTGGCGCCAATGCCCAGCGCGAGCGAGAGGATGGCGAGGCTGGAAAACAGGCGGGCCGCGCTGATGGCGCGAACGGCATAGCGCAGGTCCTGCCCGAACTGCTCGACCCAGGTCCAGCCCCAGGCGGCGCGCGCGTCTTCTTCCACCAGCGTACGGTTGCCAAACTCCCGTCGGGCCGCGAGTTGTGCCCGATCGTGAGCCACACCTTCCGCGCTCCGTTCGGCGGCCTCTTCCTCAATGTGAAACTGCAGCTCGTCCCGCAGATCCGCTTCCTTGCGGCGCCTCCGCAACCGCCACTGGAGTTTGCGGAAGAACGCGCTCATGAGCGCTCCGGTTTTGCCGGACCCAGGATGAGCCCAATGGCCCGCGACATGGCGAGCCACTTCGACCGGGCCTTGCCCAGGTGTTTGCGGCCGGCCGCAGTGAGCCGGTAGTACCGCGCGCGCTTGCCCTTGTCCGACAACTCCCACGACGCCGTGATCCAGCCCCGCGCTTCCAGGCGATGCAGGGCGGGGTAGAGCGATCCGGTTTCCACCTGCAGCAGGTCCTCGGACGTGCGCTGAATATGTCTGGCGATGGCATGGCCGTGGCTCGGGCCGGCGAGCAGCGTCCGCAGGATGAGGAGATCGAGCGTGCCATGGAGGAGAGGCGCGGACGGCATGATGTAGAGACTCTACACAATATTGAGTAGTGTGTCTACAGAACCAGTGCCTAAGGGCGGCCAGCGTTCTTCCGCCGTTCTCGCGTTGAGCGGCCAGATTCTGCGGAATGGCAGTCCATTCGCGACGTGCACGCTTCAGGGGGAACGCCCGGTCGCGATGGCAGGTCAGACGGTGATTCCGCTGGATCTGGGCCGCTGAATTGATACCAATTCTGTAAGGCTGATGATGCGTGCGCGGTAAGTCGAGAACTTGTACGTGGACCCGCGCACCGAGCAGATGCTGGCGGAACGCGCCGAACGGGCCGCTGCCGCTGCGGCGAAGAAGCCAAAAACGCACGCCACGGCCCTGAAGCTTCTGGGCGGCGTCGCCTGCGTCGTGGTGTTCGCGGCGTACTATTTTGTGGTGGCCTTGCCGGCCCAGCGCGCCGATCAACGGCAGACAGAAACGCGTACCGCGGAGAACCTCAAGGCGGCCACGGCTGCGAAGCACGAGTCGGTCGCCGATTGTCTGACGAAGGCCCAGGCCGCGGCGGACGCGCAATGGACCGCCGCGTGCAAGGCGCGGAAGCAGGGCCCCAACTGCCCGTTGCCGGAACAGCAGGCCGACGCGTTCGACAGGGCCGAAAGCATCGCGCGCAATGCGTGTTTGCTTGGGCGATAGCGACGCCGGGATAAGTCCAGCCTTCGAACGCGACCTGGCAGTTGCCGATCGCACGCGCCTCGTGCTACCGTCATTTTCTCGATGAGCGCCCGGCGTCACGCCCACGTCCACCATACCCACCGTCATCTGACGGCCCGGTGGATCTGCGCGTAGACGCTCTGACACAGCGA
>DASUGC010000004.1:0-2357 GCA_036274235.1 Vicinamibacterales bacterium | reverse complement strand
GGTCAGCAGCCGCCGCCGCACCCACGACCCTAGAGCCATTGCGCCCACATCGAGGCAAGGATCAGCACCCCCGCCGCGATTCGATACCAGGCGAAGGGGGCGAAACCGGAACGCGCCACGTAGCGGAGAAACGGCCTGACGACGAGCGCCGCGGCCAGGAAGGCCGTGGCGAAACCAATCGCAATTTCCGCGACCCGTTCCGCCGCCAGGTGCTCGCGCACCTCCCACAGGTCGTGCACGAACGCCCCGACCATCGTCGGCATCGCCAGAAAGAATGAGAATTCGGCCGCTGCCGGGCGGTCGAGGCGCATCAGCATGCCGCCGACGATCGTCGCGCCCGAGCGCGAGACGCCGGGAATCACCGCCACCGCCTGCGCCAGTCCGATCCCGAGGGCGCGACCCACGGGCGTGCGATCCGCGTCGTGGACGTCGGGAGACGGCCGAAAACGCTCGACGAGGAGCATCACGAGACCGCCCACGATGAAAGCGGCCGCAATGACGCCGAGCGCCGGGCTTCCACTGCCGGTGTCATACAGACGGCTCTTGACCGCGCCCGCGAAGAGCACGCCCGCAATGGCGGCAGGAATGAACGCAATCACAATCGCGGCGGCAAACCGGCGCGCCCCGGCCTCGTACGGCAGGCGCCGAACGACGTGGACGATCTTGTGCCGATACAGCCACATCACGGCCAGGACCGAACCGAGCTGGATCATGACGGTGAACACCCCGCCCGGATCCTCGAAACCCAGCCACTCCTCCGCGATGAGGAGGTGGGCCGTCGATGAGATCGGCAGGAACTCCGTCAGCCCCTGAAGGACGCCGAGGAGGGCCGCGGCTAAGTACGTCACGGCTGGTCCTTCGTCCGTTGGTCAACCACGGACCACGGACCATGGATCATGGACGGACCATGGACCATGGACGGACCACGGACCATGGACGGACCACGGACCACGGACGGACTAAGGACTAAGTACGGACCAAGCACAAAGGACGAAGGACCAGGGACTATGAAGCCCGAGCCCGCCGGGGCTTGCGCCCCTTGTCCTGCGCGTTGGGCGCCGGCTCCACGGCCGCACCGCTGCGGCGGCGTCCCTGGCTCAGGATGATCGCGATCGCCGACGCAATGAAGATCGTCGAGTAGGTGCCGCTGACGATGCCGACGAGCATCGTGAACGCGAATCCACGCAACGCCTCGCCGCCAAACAGATACAGCGAGAGCACCGACAGGAACGTCGTGCCGGCCGTGATGATCGTCCTCGAGAGCGTCTGGTTGACGCTGAGGTTGACGACTTCCTCGAGCGGCTGCCGGCGCATTGAACGCAGGTTTTCGCGGACACGATCGAAGATGACGATCGTGTCGTTCACCGAGTAGCCGGTAATCGTCAGCAGCGCGGCGACGACGTTGAGCGAGAGGTCGTAGCCGAAGAACATGAGGAACGCGAGCGTGACGAACACATCGTGGAAGGTCGCCGCGATGGCGCCGATGGCAAACGAGGGCCGGAACCGGATCGCGATGTAGATCGTGATCGCGAGGATCGAGAGCAGCGTCGCGTAAATCCCGCGTTTCTGAAGATCCGCGCCGATCACCGCGCTCACCAGCTCCCGGTTGACGATCGTCGTCTTCAAGCCGGCCTTGGCGAGCGCCTGCTCAATCTGTTCCGCCTGTGTTTCCAGCGTGCTTCCATCCCCCGCCTGGGGCAACCGCACCAGGATCTGCCCTTTCGAGGGGTCGTCGTACTGCTGGATCACCTTGTCGCCGGGGATGACATCAAGGGCACGCCGGATGTCCGATTCGCCGGCTCCCTGGATGATGAAGGCCGCGCCGCCGGAGAAGTCGATTCCCAGCGGAAGGCCCTTCGTGACCATCAGTCCGGCCCCGGCAAGGATCACGACGAGGGACGCGGCAATGGCGTACCAGCGCCACTTGAGGAAGTTGAAGTTTGCGTTATCAAAAATCTTCATGAGACGCCTAAATGCTGATGGTCTGAAGCTGCCGGCGCCGCGACAGCACCAGCTCGAAGACTGTTCGCGAAACGAAGACAGCCGTGAACACGTTCGAGATGAGCCCGATCGTCAGCGTCGTGGCAAAGCCGCGGATCGGACCGGTGCCGAACTGGAACAGGAAGGCCGCGGCAATCAATGACGACACGTGAGTGTCGACGATGGTCCACCAGACGCGATCGAAGCCGGCGTTCACGGCCGCCCGCGCGCCCTTCGCCGTCTTCAGCTCCTCCTTGATGCGCTCGAAGATCAGCACGTTCGAATCGACGCCCATGCCGATGGTGAGGATGAACCCGGCGATTCCAGGCAGCGTCATCGTCGCCCCCAGGTAGGCCATGAAGCCGAGCAGGATCACG
>DASUGC010000003.1:0-3515 GCA_036274235.1 Vicinamibacterales bacterium | reverse complement strand
ACCACCCTCGACTGCTGATGACCAATCGCATAGCCGCCCAGGCCAACGACGACAATGGCGGCGGCCGCGCCTATCAGCCATCGGCCTGTCGCGGGTGAGGACGGCGTGGGTCCACCAGCCGAGGCCGTCATCACGCCGCCTGCCACGACTTCCCGCATCGCCACCAGGTCGATGAAGAAGTCGCGGCCGGCCGCGTCGGCCAGCGCGTCGCGCAGCGCCTCCGCATCCACGCGCTCACCGTCCGCGAAGGCGGACACCACCTCAAAGCGGGCATCGTGTTCAGTCACCGTCATGTCCTTCCTTGTTCGTCCATCGGATGCCAACCCGTCGTTGATCGTTCACGTAGCCGGCGAGCGTCTCGCGCAGCGCCAGGCGGACGCGATACAGCCGCGATCGCACCGCGGCGGTCGTCGTGTCGCTCGTGGCCGCGATTTCCTCGTAGGAAAGCCCTGCTGATTCGCGCAGCAGGAACACGTCCCGGTCCGCGTCCGGCAAGGCGGCCAGCGCCTGCCGGACCGCGAATCGCACTTCCTGCGTCGCCGCCGTCCCGCGTTCGACCAGGGCCACCGGCTCAGGGCGCCGGTGCCCGTCCCGAAGATGGTTCAGGGCGAGATTGCGGGCAATCCTGAAGATCCACGCCCGCCGGCCAATATCCGTTGTGAGCGGCACGCCCGCGCGCGTCGCGCGCAGAAAGACCTCCTGCGTCAGGTCCTGCGCGGCCTCTGCCCGGCCAACCATCCGGGTCAGGTACCGATGCACCCCCTGGCGATGCTCCGCGACGAACGATTCCAGGTCCGACACGCGCGCGTTCACTGTGCAGTAACCCCGGATCGAGCGGATCGTCTCACGCACGGGACCTGCGAGACGAAACCGGTGCGATGGTGTCTCTATCGACATGCGACGCACTCTTGCCGTCCTGTTGGCCGGCGCCGTCAATTTTGGCCAGCAGGCGCCCCCCTCAACCGGCACGCCTGCGGCGGCGACGGCCGTCATCGCCGGAACGATTGTGGATGCCGCCACCGCCACGCCGATCGACGGCGCGGTAGTTCATATCTCGCCGTCCAGCGGAACGTTGCCCTCGCCGCTGCAACTGACGGATGCGAAGGGCCGGTTTCTATTCACCAACCTCCCCGCCGGCTCCTACTCGCTCCGGGCCAGCAAGACGGGATATCTCGATGGGGCCTATGGCGCTGACATCGAGAACGGCATCACGGTCATGCCCGTGGCGATCGAGAACGGCCGGCACGTTCTTGACGCCAGGATCGCGATCGGCAAGCCCTCGACGATCAGCGGCACGGTGGTGGACGAAGCCGGCGAGCCGATGGTGAACGTGTTCGTGCGCGCGTTGCGGGTCGTGATGTTCGCGGGCACGCCGCAACTGGCCTCGGGCCGCGTCGTCTCGACCGATGACCGCGGCGTGTATCGCCTGAACGGACTGGCGGCCGGACGGTACATCGTAATGTTGCCGTCCGTGTCCGCGTCCGCGCCGGCGGCACGCACCGGCGAAATCCTTACGGCGTCGCGAGACAGCCAGTCCTGGTCCTACTCAAGCTTCGGCGTACCAAAGCCGGACGGCGCCTTTGCCGGCGAGCACGATTACGTGGCAATCGGCGGCGCATATCCCCTGCCTCCGGGTCGCGAGCCGCGGGCGTATCCGCCGCTATTTCATCCAGCGGGTCGCGCGATGGCCGAGGCGTTGCCGATCGCGCTCGCGCTCGGCGAAGAACGTAGCAACGTCAACTTCACCTGGGCGCCCGTCCCGGCTTCGACCGTCTCGGGACGATTGGCCGGTCCATCCGATGTCATCGGCAATGTGCTCATCCGCTTGACGCCGATCGGGAACGAAAGCCTGCCCCCCGGAGGTGAAGTCGCGACGACATGGACGAAGGCCGATGGGTCGTTCACGTTTCTCAGAGTCGCCAATGGCGAGTACTCGCTGATTGCGTCGCGTTCCTACGCCTACCTGAGCGAGACCGATGGACGGGCCTTGCCGCGGCCGCCGGGATTCAGGGAGGACACAGGCGGAGGCGCAACGATTCCCGGATCCGAGGTGGGCTATGCCTATCTGAGCGATCGCACAACCGACACCTACACGGCGCGACAGCGCGTCAGCGTGGGCGGCGGCGCGGTGACGGGCCTATCCGTTCAACTGCGGCCCAACGTGCGATTACGCGGACGCGTCATCATCGAATCCGGCGCTTTTTCCATTCAAGGCGCTTCCGGCGGAAGTCCGGCGCCGCCGACGACGGGACCTGTGCGGGCTGAGCCGGCCAGCGGCGACCTCACTCTTGGCGTGCCCGGCGGCATGTTCGACAGCACGAATGGCACGTTCTACGTCGATGGCGTGCAGACCGGGGAATACACGCTGCGATTCATGGGCCTGCCGATGGTCAAGTCGATTGTCATTGGCGGCGCCGACTACACGACGCGGCCCATCGACACCGCTGCGGCTCGCGGCCTGGACGAGATCGTCGTGACGGTGACCGATAAGGCCGCCACGCTGTCCGGCACCGTCGTCGGTGCGAGCAGCCGCGATCCTGCTGTCGTCATCTATTTCCCGACGGATCGCACGCAGTGGTCGAAATACGGCTTCCGCCCAACGCGGATCGGATCGACAGGCGTCGCGAACGATGGCAGCTACAGAATCGAGCTGCCCGCCGGCGAGTATTTCGTCGTGGCCGTCACGGCAAAGCAGAATCGCCTCTGGCAGGATCCGGCGCGACTGGAAGCAGCTTCGGCGTCCGCGACTCGCGTCAAGCTCGCCTGGGATGACAAACACACGGAAACGCTGACGCTGAAGGCGGTGAAATGAGACACTTCGCCTCGTTCGCGTGGCTCTGCTTCTTCATCGCAGGCGCCACTGGTTTGGCCGGTCCGTCCGGACAGTCCCGGGACTCACGAGCTGCCGGACAGGGCGCGCGCGTATCAGGCGTGGTCGTGAGCGCCGAGGACGGCCGCCAGCCGATTCGTCGAGCGATGGTCTCGCTGGCGGGCCCCTCGCAAATCAGTCAGATCACGGATGAGGACGGGCGATTTGTCTTTGAGAGTCTCGCAGCCGGCGATTACGCGATCACTGCCACGCGCGCGGGATTTCTGCCTGCGGAATATGGCGCCCGGCGCCCGGGCCGGCTGGCCGCGCGCCTGTCCGTCGCAGCCGGCGCGACGGTCAACGACGTGACGCTCTACATGGCGCGCGGCGCCGTCATCGAGGGCGTCGTTCGTGACGTCAACGGACAGCCGGCCGCGAACGTCAGCGTGATCGTGAGTTCGCCTGCAACCGTCACACAGTTCGTGACCGGCCTGAGCACGCCGTGGATGACCGACGACCGTGGCGTTTATCGCGCCTACGGCCTCGCGCCCGGATCGTATGTGGTGCTGGCGACGCCGCCGGTCGTCCGGCGAGGCGAGATTGTGCAGCCGTCCGCCGCGGCCATGGACGCGGCGCTGCGATCGCTGACGGACCGGTCCGCCGCCGCATCGACGCCGGTGGTGTTGCCTCCGTTCGCCACAACGGT
>DASUGC010000002.1:0-6664 GCA_036274235.1 Vicinamibacterales bacterium | reverse complement strand
GAAGGCGGAGGTCTGGGGGCAAAGCCCCGCGTAGTAGCAGCGAGGCCGCAGTGAGCGGCCGAGCCTCGCGAACGGAGCCAAAACTTGCCTAAGCGCAATGTAGAGGAGGCACGTTTAGCGAGTGAGCGAGTAGGGGGTCTGGGGGCAAAGCCCCGCGTAGTAGTAGCGAGGCCGCAGTGAGCGGCCGAGCCTCGCGAACGAAGCCAAAACGTGCCTAAGCGCAATCTAGAGGAGGCACGTTTTGCGAGTGAGCGAGTAGGGGGTCTGGGGGCAAAGCCCCCAGATCAAGTGTTAGAATCCTGTGTTCCGAGGGGTCACCATGTCAGGCCATTCCAAGTGGCACACAATCAAGCATAAGAAGGGCGCGGCCGACGCAAAGCGCGGCAAGATTTTCACGCGCATCATCAAGGAATTGACCGTCGCGGCCAAGAATGGCGGCGGCGATCCGGACATGAATCCGAGGCTTCGGACCGTCATCGCGGCGGCCAAAGAAGTCAACATGCCCGCCGACAACATCAAGCGGGCGATCCGCCGCGGCACGGGTGAGGAAGAAGGCGTCACCTACGAAGAAATCACGTACGAGGGCTATGGCCCCGGCGGCGTGGCCGTCCTGATCGAGACCCTCACCGACAACAAGAACCGCACCGTCGGCGAGATTCGGCACACCTTCACCAAGTGGGGCGGCAAGCTCGGCGAGCCGAACAGCGTGGCGCGCATGTTCCAGAAGAAGGGTCTCGTCGTCGTCGAGAAGGCCAAGGCGAGCGAGGAAGCCCTGATGGACGCGGTGCTGGAAGCCGGCGCCGACGACATGAACGACGACGGCGATGCCTGGGAAATCGTGACCACGCCGGAGGCGCATCCGGCGGTCGCCGAAAAGGTGAAATCGCTCGGCATCGAGCCCGCGCGATCCGAGATCGCGATGGTGCCGACCGACTACATCAAACTGGAAGGCAAGGCCGCGCAGCAGATGCTGAAGCTCATCGACGCGCTCGAAGAGCACGACGACACCAAAAACGTCTGGGCCAACTTCGACATCGAGGAACAGGAAATCGAGGCCTCGCTGGCGTGACCCTTCGTCAGGCTCAGGGTCGCCCCGGGCAGCGTCGAGGGGTGCGAGTCTTCGGGATCGATCCCGGATCCGTTCGGACGGGTTACGGCTGCATCGACACCGACGGCCGCCGGCATCGACTGATTGTCTGCGGCGCCATCACCTGCCAGCCGCGCGCGGCCCTGGCCGATCGTCTCAGTCAGATTCATCGGACGCTGCGTGACCTGATTGCGTCCGCCCGGCCGGATTGCATCGCGATTGAAAACCTCTTTCATGCCCGGAATGTCAAGAGCGCGCTCGTGCTCGGTCATGCGCGCGGCGTGTCCGTGCTGGCCGCCGTCCAGGCCGGAGTGCCGATCGTCGAATACACCCCGGCGGCCATCAAGTCCGCCATCGTGGGCTATGGCCGCGCGGACAAGCGCCAGATGCAGCAGATGGTGAAACTGCTGCTGGGCCTGGACACCGCGCCGGCGCCGCACGATGCGGCCGATGCGCTGGCCGTCGCGATTTGCCACGTGCAGAACAGCGGGCCCATCGCGACGATCGCCGCGGGGGCCGCGCAGCCTGGATTGCCGCGGAGCTGGCGGCACATGAAACCCGAACAGATCGCCCGCCGGCAGGCTCCGTGATTGCCCACCTCAGCGGGACGCTGCGGGAGAAGCAGCTCCAACGGCTCACTATTGACGTCGGCGGCGTCGGCTACGACGTCCTGGTTCCGCTCTCCACGATGTACGCGATCGGCGAGGCCGGATCGGCCGTCCAGCTCCGCATCCACACGCACGTGCGCGAAGACGCGCTCCAGCTCTTTGGTTTTGCCTCGGCATTGGAACAGACGCTCTTCGAGCGGCTCATTTCGGTCAGCGGCATCGGACCCAAGGTCGCGCTCTCGGTCTTGTCCGGCATCGAGCCTTCCGAACTGACGCGGGCGATTCGTTCCTCGGACGTGGCGCGCCTGACGCGGATTCCCGGTGTGGGCAAGAAGACCGCCGAGCGCGTGGTGCTCGAGCTGAAAGATCGATTGCCCCAGCAGGCCGCGGCCGGGCCCGCGGCGGTGCCCGAGGCCGGCGACGACGTGCGCACGGACCTGCTGTCGGCGCTCGTCAATCTCGGTTATAACCGCGCGAGCGTCGAGAAGACGGTGGACAAAGTGCTGAGCGCAGCGGAGAATCGCTCGTTCGAAGCGCTCCTTCGTGAAACGCTGAAACTGCTGATCGCCCGCTGATGACCGACTCCCGCCTGATCAACTCGTCGCGCCTGGACGACGACGCCCAATACGAAGCCGGCCTGCGCCCGCGCACGCTCGCCGATTACATCGGGCAGCGGCGCGTGAAAGAAAATCTGGACGTGTCAATCGCCGCGACGCGCCAGCGCAACGAAGCGCTGGATCACGTGCTTGTGTACGGCCCGCCGGGCCTGGGCAAGACGACGCTGGCCTACGTGATCGCGAACGAGCTGGGCGTGCCGATTCGATCCACATCCGGGCCTGTCCTGGAAAAGCCGGGCGACCTGGCCGCGATGCTCTCGAATCTGCAGGCCCGCGAAGTCCTCTTCGTCGATGAAATCCACCGCATGAGCCCGGTCATCGAAGAAATCCTGTACCCGGCGATGGAGGATTTCGAGCTCGACATCGTCATCGGCCAGGGGCCGGGCGCCCGTTCCGTGAAGGTTCCACTGCAGCCATTTACCTTGATCGGCGCGACGACGCGCGCGGGGTTGCTGACGTCGCCGCTGCGCGCGCGGTTTGGCATCGTGCATCGGCTCGATTTCTATGAGGAGGCCGATCTCGTCGACATCGTGACGCGATCGGCGCGGATTCTTGGCGTCGAGATCGATCCGGACGCCGCGGCTGAAATCGCCCGCCGCTCGCGGGGGACGCCTCGCATCGTCAATCGGCTGCTGCGGCGCGTCCGCGATTTCGCGCAGGTGCGTGCCGACGGCCGGGTCACCGCCCAGGTCTGCCACGACGCGCTGGAACTGCTCGAGGTCGATCGGCATGGTTTCGACGAAGCCGATCGCCGGCTGCTGAAGACCATCATCGACAAGTTCGCCGGCGGTCCCGTGGGGCTCAACAGCCTGGCGGCGGCGATTGGCGAGGAAAAAGACGCCATCGAGGATATTTACGAGCCGTATCTGATTCAGATCGGCTTCCTGGATCGCACGTCGCGCGGACGCGTGGCGACGCCGCGAGCCTACGAGTACTTCGGGCTGACGGCCCCTGGAAAGGAACGATTGTGGTGAGCGGTTTGCGACCCGTGAAAGTGGCCGGCCTGGCGACGTACGTGCCGCCGCGCCTGCTCACGAACGCGGATCTCGAGAAGATGGTGGACACCACCAACGAGTGGATCCTGCAGCGCACGGGGATTCGCGAGCGGCACATCGTCGATCCCGGCGTGGCGACGTCGGATCTGGCGAAACCCGCCGCCGAGGCCGCGATGCGGGAAGCGGGCATCACCGCCGCCGACGTCGGGTTCATCGTCGTCGGGACGACCACGCCCGACACCATCTTTCCGAGTACGGCGTGCACGCTGCAGGCAAAGATTGGCGCGGTCAACGCCTGGGGTTTCGATGTGGGCGCGGCCTGTTCCGGTTTTACGTACTCGATGAGCGTCGGCTACCAGATGGTCGCGACCGGCGCGGTCGAGCACGCGCTGGTCGTCGGCGGCGACGTCATGTCCAGCATCATCGATTACACCGATCGCGCGACGTGCGTGCTGTTCGGCGACGGCGCGGGTGCCGCGGTGCTGTCACCGGCCAGGCCCGGCGAGCCGGCCATCATGGATTTCTGCAACCTGACGGACGGCACCGGCGGGCCGGCGCTGCAGATGCCGGCCGGCGGCAGCCGGATGCCCGCGTCGCACGAAACCGTCGAGAAGCGCCTGCACTATGTGAAGCAGGACGGCGGCCAGGTCTTCAAGTTCGCCGTCCGGATGACGGAAGAAATTTCGCGGCGCATTCTCGAGCGCAATCACCTGGCGGCGACGGACGTCGATCTGTTCGTGTCCCACCAGGCCAACCGCCGGATCATCGAAGCGGCCGCCGATCGCCTGGGTCTCGGCGAAGACAAAGTCATCATTAATCTGGAGCGCTACGGCAACACGACGGCTGCGACGATCCCGCTGGCGCTCACGGACGCGCGGAACACGGGCCGGCTCAAGAAGGGCGATCTGGTGCTGCTTGCCTCGGTCGGGGCGGGATTTACGGTGGGTTCCGTCCTGCTCAGGTGGGGACTGTAGCAGGCACGACGAGGACCCGAACCTGCCCGTATACCGGCGCGCTGCGGCAGAGTCGGCCTGCAGCAAATCACGTCAAACTGAGACAGTACCCGGTCGTTTAGGTTCTGTGCGCCCGCCAGATTGCGCTCGATCGGGAGGTTAACGTCCACGTCGAGCCGCCCTCCAGGTGCACGGGCTGGCCGTCGGGGTCGTTCGTGTCAATCACCAGGGACCAGGCGACGGCGTGGCGCCAGCGGGGAAAGGTAATCGTCTGGTCCTCGTGCCCGCTGTTGAAGAGGACGAGCAGCGTGTCGCCCTTCACCTCCTCGCCTTTGGCGTCGCGCTCCTGAATCCCGAGACCATTGAGCAGCATCCCCAGCACGCGGCGGCCGTTGTTCCAGTCTGCGTCGGTCATTTCATGGCCGTCCGGGCGCATCCACATCACATCGGTGTTGCCGGGCCGCCGGCCGGACAGGAACGTCCGGCGCCTGAGCACGGGCTCGGCCGCCCGCAGCGCCAGAAGGCGCGAAAGAAACGTCGGCAGCGACCGTGCCTCGTCGGCGTTATCCCACGGTGTCCAGGAGAGCCGCGAGTCCTGGCAGTACGCGTTGTTGTTGCCCAGTTGCGTGCGGCCCATCTCGTCGCCGCCGTCGATCATCGGGACGCCTTGCGATATGACGAGCGTGAGCAGGAAGTTGCGCTGCTGCCGCCGGCGAATGGTGGCGATCTCCGGATCGTCGGTCGGCCCTTCCGCGCCGCAGTTCCAGCTCAGATTGTTCGAATCGCCGTCGCGATTGTCCTCGCCGTTCGCCTCGTTGTGCTTGTCCTGGTAGCTCACGAGATCGGCCAGCGTGTAGCCGTCGTGCGACGTGATGAAGTTGATGCTGGCATGCGGCTGCCGGCCCGACGTCCCGTACAGATCGCTGCTGCCGGCCAGGCGGGTGGCCAGCTCAGGCAGCATGTGATCGTCTCCACGCCAGTACCGGCGGATGGAATCCCGGTACAAGCCATTCCACTCCGCCCAGCCCGGCGGGAAATTGCCGACCTGGTAGCCGCCTTCACCGACATCCCACGGCTCGGCGATGAGTTTGACGCGTGACATCACGGGATCCTGCTGGATCACATCGAAGAACGCGGAGAGGCGATCGACGGCATACAGCTCGCGCGCCAGCGCCGACGCCAGGTCGAAGCGGAATCCGTCGACGTGCATTTCCTCGACCCAGTACCGCAGGCTGTCCATCAGCAGCTGCAGCACCTGCGGCGCCTGCATGTTCAGCGTGTTGCCGCAGCCGGTGAAATCCTGGTAGCGCGACGGCTGCCCGGGCTCCAGCCGGTAGTACGTGGTGTTGTCGATGCCGCGAAACGACAGCGTCGGTCCCAGATGGCCGCCTTCGGCGGTGTGGTTGTAGACCACATCCAGGATGATCTCGAGGCCCGCGGCATGCAGCGCGCGCACCATCGTCTTGAACTCGCGCACCGCGTCGAGCGGATTGTTCGACACCACGTAACGCCGGTCGGGGGCGAAGTACCCGAGCGTGTTGTAGCCCCAGTAGTTGGTGAGCCCGCGCTCGACGAGGTGATGCTCGTCCACGTGAAAGTGGATCGGCATCAATTCGACGGCGGTGACGCCGAGCTGCTGAAGATGGGCGATGACGGGATCGGACGCGAGTCCGAGGTACGTCCCGCGCAATTCCGGCGGCACGAGCGGATGCAGCGCCGTCAGGCCTTTGACGTGCATTTCGTAGATGACGGTGTCCGACCAGGGAACCTGTGGGCGCTCGACACCGCGGCGATCGAAGCCGGTGTCCGCGACGGCGCCCAGCGCGGCAAACGGCGCGCTGTCCTCGATGTCGGGGCCGGCGTCGCCGTCGGTGCCCGGCGCATACCCGAACAGCGAAGGGTGCCACACCGGCTCCCGGCCGATGGCGCGCGCGTAGGGATCGAGCAGGACCTTCGCGGGATTGAACCGGAAGCCGCGCGACGGATCCCAGGGCCCGTGCACGCGATAGCCATACAGCTGGCCGGGCTTGGCGTCAGGAAGATAGCCGTGCCAGACGCGATCGGTGCGATCCGTCAGCGGCAGGCACAGCCGCTCCATCGAGTCGGTCGCGGCGTCGAACAGGCAGAGATGCACGCTGGTGGCGTGTTCGGAAAAGATCGCGAAGTTGACGCCCGAGCCGTCCCACGTGGCGCCAAGGGGGTAGGGACGTCCGGGCCAGACACGCATGGGCGGAATTCTAGTACGGTCCCGCGGAGACGCGGTTGGCTCGCGCGGAGGCGCGGAGACGCGGGAGGCGGAGAGTATCACGCGGAGGCGCGGAGGGTTGGGTCTGGCGGCCGCCTTTGGCGGCCGGTGATGCGAGGAGCGGTCACGAAAACAAGCGCCTCGGGGGATAAGTGGCGT
>DASUGC010000001.1:0-24895 GCA_036274235.1 Vicinamibacterales bacterium | reverse complement strand
ACTTGCTCACGCGGAAGAACCAGTCGGGACTGCCGGTCCACTCCACGTCCAGGTCGTCTCGATAGTCGAAGGGCAGGGTCACCGCCTGATGCTCGAGATCGTCGGGGATCACGCGGTTGTACACGCGCCTGATGCGTGTGCGCCTGCCGTCGCGAACGTAGAAGAGCTGCCGCCCCTCGCGTGTCACCGATCGCACGTCGATCGCCCGCACGCCCCAGAACTGCTCGGTCACCGCAAAATCCGGCCGCGTCTTCTGGTGCTCGGGATCGATCTCCATGAGCACGACTTCCGCGGGATCGTGGCCGCCCAGGATCGCGTCACCGACAACCTTCAGGTACTCCGTCCGGTCGATGTTCGGCGGAAACACCGACACGCCCGTCAGGTCCCACATGTCGCGGCTCGTTTCCGCCAGCGTGACCTGGAAGCCATAGAGCGATGGGAACGCCTGCAGTTCGACCAGCCGGCCTTCGATCCGATCGCCCACCCGCAGCAGGCCGAAATCCACCGCCACGAAGGTCGGTACGGTTTCACTGTTGGCGACCCGGAAGCGTTCGGGCACGATCCCGGCGGCCGCGCGCCGATAGGCCGGGTCGTCGAGCAGATCCGACACCATCGCGAGCGCCGCGCTGGTCAGATCCGCGATGAGCGACTGCGGAAAAAAGCAGGGCGTCTCGGAGACGTGAAAGGTCACCGGCACGCCGGCGCGCCGCTCGAGCTCGGCCCGGAAGGCGCGGTAGCGATCGTCGGTGAATGCGGCGTTGAATGACTGACGATACGACGGGATCATCTTGGATTGTTTTTCACCTTGTTGGGCCGTGCAGGGCCGTGTAGGTTTTGCCTTGGCGACATGGAGGCGAGTCGAGGCTGTCGGTACCGGTGGGGTCTGGCGGCCGCTACGCGGCCGGCACTGGGCCCGGCGCAGCCGGGCCACCAGACCCAACCGTCTACATGGCCCTTCATGGCGCTACAAGGTGAAAACCTCCACCCTCAAATGAGGAACTTGCCACCCTCCATGATCGCGACATCGTCCACATAAATATCGAATCGCAATCCCACCACATCAATATGGGTGGACGAGTACCAGTCCGCGCCCGTGTGCGCGCCGTAGGGATTGCCAAACGCGATGTGGACGCCCGGAAACTTTTCATCCTGCAGAATGTGCCCGATTACGTGCCGCAGTTCGATGTTCGTGCCAATCGCAAATTCGCCCACCCGGTCGCTGTTCTCGTCCGTGTGGGTGTAGGCCCAGAAGTCATCGCGGAGCGCGCCGTTGTCCGAGCGCGCGGCTGTGAGGCGGCTGTCCGTGATCTCCAGCGTCAGCGGCGTCCGTTCGAGCAGGCCGTACCGATCGCACAGCCAGTCGCCGACCACGCCATCGACAACGAAGGTACCGTTGACCGCCGCCGGCGTCGTAAAGACTTCGCCGCCGGGCAGGTTGCCCCACTTCTCCCGTGAAATCAGGCCGCTGGTCTTGATCCAGCGATAGTCCGGATTGAAGGTCGCCGTGATGTCCGTGCCCGCGGGTGTCGTGGCTCGAATCGACCGGGCGCCTCGAACCGCGTCGATGACTTTCTGACTCAGGCGATCGACCACCCGGTAGTCCGCGCGCATGCCGTCGGTCATGATTTCCGGCGTGATGTTCACCATGTGCGCGTGCCGCATGTGGCGGCGATTGACGATGTCGGTCATCGCCATTCGCGAGCCCAGCTCGTTGGCCTGCACGCGCGCGGCAAAGATGCTGACGTCGCTCTGTTCGAGATCGGCCGCGATGCGATCGGGCAGGGCCGCCAGCGGCCGAGGCGCCTCGTCTTCGAGGACGAACGACGCATACCGCGCCCCCACCGCCTGAATCTCGCGGACGAGCGCCTCGCCGATCTCATGACAGGCCACGTCACTGATGACGGTCACGCGCTCGTGCGGCTGCACGTTCAGACACACCCGCACCGCATTGGAGGCCCCCGCTTGCAACTCACTCATCTTCACGTCCTTGTTCACGTCGTTCCTGTCATTCCCGTCGTTCCCGTCGTTCCCGTCGTTCCCGTCGTTTCAACCTTCGCTGGACGCTCGCTGCGCTCGCAGCTTCGGTGGACAGGCCCGTCGTTCGCGTCGTCAGTACAGGCCGTGCTTCGTCTCGGCAATCATGAAATCGACCACCGCTTGCAGATCCCGCCCTGACGCTTCCCACGCCGCCAGCTGGCGATCGGCCCCCGTGCCGTGGTCGAGAATCCACCGCACGTGCTCCACCTCGTCCCGGCTATCGAGCTCGTCGAGCACGTCGTCCACAAACGTGAGGTATTCGCGGAGGAGGTCGCGCTCGGGCGCTTCGGTTTCGTGGCCGAAATCGATGAGCGATCCGGCAATGCCGTACCGGGCCGCGCGCCACTTGTTTTCCATCAGCAGCGCGCGGCTGTACTGGCGCCAGCTCTGGTTGCTCGCATGGAGCCGGTAGAGTTTGACGGTCGTCGCCTGGATGAGGGCGGCGAGCGCCAGCGTTTCCTCCACGCGCATCGGAATGTCGCAGACGCGGAATTCGAGCGTGTTGAACACCGGATGCGGCCGGATGTCCCACCAGATTTTCTTGGCGTTGTCGATGCAGCGCGTCCGGACGAGGAGATGCACGAAGTTCTCGAAGTCGGCCCACGAGCCGAACGTGTCGGGAATGTTCGTGCGGGGAAACCGGTCGAACACCTTGCAGCGGTAGGACTTCAGCCCGGTGTTCATGCCGATCCAGAACGGCGAGTTGGTCGAGAGCGCCAGCAGATGCGGCAGGAAGTATCGCAGCTGGTTCATCAGGTGGATCAGGGTCTCGCGGTCTTCGATGCCGATGTGGACGTGCAGGCCGAAAATCAGGTTCGCGCGCGCGACCATCTGCATGTCCTCGACGACCTGCAGGTACCGCTCGTCCGGATAGATGTCCTGGACGCGCCAGTCGGCGAACGGATGCGTCGCGCCGGCCACGAGGCGCAGCCCGTTCTCTTCGGTGAGCGCGATCATCTGCCGGCGCAGATCGTACAGATCGATCGCGGCTTCCTTGACGGTCTGGCACACGCCCGTGCCGACCTCCACGACGGACTGGTGCATCTCCGCCTTGACCTTTTCGTTCAGGCGGCGCTTGCCTTCGTGCACGATTTCGGTGGCGATGTGCGACCGGAGATCGAACGTGTTCGGATCGATCGTCTGGTATTCCTCCTCGATCCCGATGGTGAACGACGGCGTCGTCACAGAAGCGCGTTCCAGCGGGTGAGCGGCGCCGACACCGGCGCCAGGGCTTTGGTCACGGCCAGTTCGGCCACGGCGTCCACGATCCAGGCGAAATTGTCCGGTCCGATCGAGCGCAGTTCCGCGTCAGGCGCCGGGTTCATGAAGTCGATGGCGTAGGGCACGCCGTTCTCGACGGCAAACTCCACGGTGTTCAGGTCGTACCCGAGCGCCTTGCAGAGCGTGATGGCGTCGCCTTCGACGCGCGCGATGAGCTGTGGATCGTACGGCGGCGGGTCGCGCAAGTATCGCTCCGCGTGGGGGCGGCCCGGATCGTAAGGCATGATGTGGACCCGCGACTGGCCGATCACGTAGCACCGGAAATACTCGCGGAACGTGACCGCGGCCTGCAGCGTCATGCACAGCGATCCGGTCTGGTTGTAGGCCGCGAAAAACTCTTCCGGCGATCGCACCTGGTAGACGTCGCGCCACCCGCCGCCGTCGAAGGGCTTCAGGAAGGCCGGGAATCCGACGTACTCGAAGATGTCCTCCCAGCCCAGCGGGTATTCCAGGTTGCGCATCGATCGATCGGTCGTATTCGGCGGATGCGACTTGTGCGGCAACAGCACGGTCTTCGGAATCGCGACACCCAGCCGCGTGGCCAGCGCGTAGTTGAAGAACTTGTCGTCCGCGCTCCACCAGAACGGATTGTTAATGACCGTCGTGCCCGCGAGCATCGCGTTCTTGAGATAGGCCCGATAGAACGGAATGTCGTGCGAGATGCGATCGACAATCACACGGTAACGCGACGGCTCATCCATGCGCACGCCGCCCACGTGCACGAATTCCGCGGTCAGGTCGGGGATCTTCATCGCATTGATCCGCTCGACCAGGGCCGGGGGGAAGCTCTCTTCCATTCCAAACAGAACGCCGATGCGCATGGGCAGAGAGTATCCCATGGCCGTCTTTCAATTAGTGCGCGCGGGGTCCCACCCCCAGGCGCTGGTCGACGCGATCAGCGCCGTCGCTTCGCGCCGGGCTTCGCGGTGGCGCAGGTCCTGTCACCGCCGACCGTCACGGGCGGCTACGGCAGGTAGACCGCCGCCATCTTCCGCCATTCCGGCCAGTCGTGATCCGACCCGTGGCCCCAGACATGGAGGCTGTGGGGCACGGATTTGGCGGCAAGCGCGGCGGCGGCCTGTTCGGTGGCGGCGCGGCAGATGTCCGCTTCACCTGTCACGAGCACCCACTTGTTCCCGCGGTAGCGATCGAGAAACCACGGGTCCTCCAGGTTGGGCAGAAAGTGCGGAGGAGAGAGCAGATAGGCATCCTGGTCGTAGTAGCCATCCAGAAAGCGCGTGACGTCAAAGGCCCCGCCCATGGCGATGCAGGACGTGAACACGTCGGGATGCCGCAGGGCCATCGTGAGCGCGTGATAGGCGCCGAAGCTGCAGCCGGTCGTGCCAAACGTGTCGTGCCCGGAGATGTGCTTGGCAAACGGTACGAGCTCGTGAAGCAGACTGCGCTCCCACGCCAGGTAGCGGTCGATGCGCTCGCGCGGGTGCCGCCTCGAGTAAAACGTCTCGTCGTCAATCGTCTGGACACAAAAGAGTTGCAACGCAGCGGCCTCGATCTTCCCGGCGAGCGCCGAAATCATGCCTCGATCCTCGTACTCGAAGAACGATCCCATCGATGTGGGGAACACGAACATGGGACGTCCGGCATGCCCGAAGACGAGTAACTCCATGTGCCGTTCCAAGGCCAGGGAATACCAGGTGTGATAGTCGCGGCGCATCGGCAAGATTATGTCAGTCGGGAACTGAACTCTGAACTCTCAACTCTCCAGCCAAACCCGTTACGCTTATCCCATGCTCGCCCGCTTGACCATCGGCTCGTCCCATCGCGCTGTCACGGTGTTTGTCCCCGACGCCGGCGGTCCGCCTCCGCAAGGCTGGCCCGTCCTGATGCTGCACGACGGCCAGAACCTGTTCGAGCCCGACCGCGCGCACGTACCCGGTCAGCATTGGCGCGTCGCGGAGACCGCGCAGGCCCTGATTGCCGCCGCGCGGATACCGCCGATGCTGATTGCGGGAGTCGATCACCTGGACGAGCGGCGGATCCGCGAGTTCACACCGACCGGCCGGCGCGATCGCCGGGGAGGTGGTGTCGCTGACTACGGGCGTCTTCTGATCGACACGCTTCTGCCTCGCCTGCGGCGTGATTTCGGCGTGCGCACGGACTTTGAAGGCGTCGCGCTGGGCGGTTCGTCGCTTGGCGGGCTGGCGACCGTGGCGATAGCCCGGCAGTTTCCCGGGCGGATCGGACGGCTGCTCGTGATGTCGCCGTCGGTGTGGTGGGACGATCGCGTGATTCTTGAACGGCTTCGACGGGTGGGCCTGAGGCCGCCTCCGCGTGTCTGGCTCGACATCGGGTCGCATGAAGGCGCGCGGGCAATTGATGATGCCCGGGCGCTCCGCGACAGATTGAAGACACAGACCAGCGCGCTTCGATACGTGGAAGACTCCGACGGAGACCACTCGGAACGATGCTGGGCGGCGCGTTTCGGTGAGGCCCTCGAGTGGCTTTACGCGGAGCCGGCGGACCGGCGCGCCAGCGCCGAGAGTGCGCGCGCGGCTTCGGCCGCGCCGTCTTCAGCGCGCACGACCGCCTGAACCGAAACGGCGCGATCGATCGTTTCCGGATCGCCCAGCAGTGATTCGAGTTCCCGCCGGACGCGCGCGGCCGTGTACTGCTGCGGATAGACGACGCGCGCGACGCCCAGGCGGAAGACTCGCTCGGCATTGTCGGGCTGGTCGTGCGCGAACGGCACGACCAGCATCGGCCGCCCTGACGCAAGCGCCGAATTCAGGGTCCCGGCGCCGCCCTGATGCACGATGGCCGCGGCTCGCGGAAACAACGCCGAGTGCGGGGCCCACGGCGTGACAAATACGTGGCCTGAAGAGACGGCCGGCCGGTTCTCCGGCAGGTGCCCCGTCAGGAGCACCGCGCGCATGCCGAGCGCGCCGGCGACCGCGGCGCTGACGTCGTAAAAGTGTGACGCCTTGTCAGTGACGACCGCCGAACTGCCAAGCGTGAAGACGAGGGGAGGCGGCCCATTTTCCAGAAATGCCGTGAGGTCGTCGCTCATGCCCCCGAGGGTGGCGTCGTATCGGACCGCGCCGGTCACGACCGTCGCCGGCGGCCAGTCGGGCTGCGGCTCGGCCAAAACCCGCGAAAACAGGGCCAGATTCAGGTGGGGCGAGAATTGGCCGGGTCCAACGGGATTGGCGCCCCGGCCCAGGCCCACTGATTGCCGAAGGTCTTGTACCGCGCGGGTCCAGGATCGCGTCAGCGAGAGACCGACGCCCGTGAACAGGCCGGACGCCGCCGGCCATCGCCTGTGAACGGCCGCGGCCATGGGGCTGGGAATCGAGAGCGGCGGATCCCGGCGGGAAAAGAAACTGAGCGGCGCCAGCACCGAGGCCGCCCAGGGCAGGCCGCGCTGCTCGCACAGGATGGGCGCCGCGAACGTCAGCGGGTGAGAAACCACGAGGTCGGCGCCGCGACAGACGGTGACGAGATCGTCATACATCTCACGGAGCTGGGGCATCATCAGCCGCCGAACCACGAACTCCGGTCCGCGCATCGGATCCATGACGCGGGAGACGAGCGCGTGATCCGTCGGATCGCCGTCTGGACGAATCGGCCGGCCCTCCAGGCCCGCGGCCTCTACCAACGGTAGATACGCCCGCGTCACCGCGAGGACCGGCTGATGGCCCTGCGCCTTCAGCGCGAGGCCCAGTCCGAGATGCGGGTGGAGGTCGCCAAAGGATCCGAACGAGGCGAGCACGACGCGCATCGAGCGTCAGGATACTAAAATTGCTTGATCTGCCGTGAAAGCCGCTGGTTTTCATGGTACGCTGTTCGCCGCTCGTTCGGCATGCTGCCGTTCGCGTTAGCTGACAGGACTGTTCACATGGCCAAGACCGCAAAGAAGAAGGCATTCAAGATTACGCCGGCGAAGTCGCGCCGGACTCGTGGCGACGTCGTCAAGCAGGTCGCCGCGGCGACGGAACTCAAGACCGGGAAAGTGCGCGAAGTGTTCGATGCGCTGACGCAGCTGATCGCGGCTGACCTCGGCAAGGGCTGCGGCGAATTCAACTTCAACGGGTTGATGAAGCTGCGCACCGTGAAGAAGCCGGCGACGCCGGCGCGCAAGGGCCGGAACCCGTTCACCGGCGAAGAAATCATGATCAAGGCCAAGCCGGCGAGCCGCAAGGTGCGCGTCCGCGCCCTGCGTAACCTGAATGGCATGATCTAACTCGGCAGTTCGACGTGCCGCGGAGCCCGTCGGGCTTCGCGGCACCATCTCGTCCCCACCTCTGGCAATGCCTTCCGCCTCACGCCGGTCTTCGGTCGTCCTGGCAGTCCTGGGCGTCGCCTTTCTGATCGCCGGATTGGTTCTCTATCTCCGCCAGCGGCCCGCGCCGCCCGCGCCTTCCGCACCCGCGGCCGCCGTGCCGGCGATGGACCTGACGCAGCCCTTGCCGTTCGATTCCGCGATTTCCACGGCGGTCCTGCCCAACGGCCTGCGCTACTTCGTCCGCGCCAACCGCGAGCCTCAGCACCGCGCCGAGCTGCAACTGGTCGTCAACGCCGGTTCGGTGCTCGAAGACGACGACCAGCGCGGCCTGGCGCACATGGTCGAGCACATGGCGTTCAACGGAACGAAGCGATTTCCGCGAAACGAGATCGCGGCGTTCATGGCGTCCATCGGGATGCGCTTCGGTCCGGAGGTCAACGCCGAAACGCGCTACGACGAAACGGTGTATCGCGTGGAGGTGCCGACCGACGATGCCGGTGTGCTCAACCGCGCGCTCACTGTCCTCGAGGACTGGGCCCATCAGGTCACGTTCGATTCCGTCGAGATCGAGAAGGAACGCGGGGTCGTGCTCGAGGAATGGCGGATGCGCCAGGGCGCGGCGCTCAGGATGGGCGACCAGCAGTTCGCGGCGCTCGTCAGAGGATCGCGCTATGCGGACCGATCGCCCATCGGCACACCGGAGTCGATTCGCACGTTTACCGCGCAGCGCCTGCGCGACTTCTATCGCGACTGGTACCGGCCGGACATGATGGCGGTGATTGCCGTCGGCGATTTCGATCAGGGGGCGATCGCGCGCCGGATCGCCGACGGGTTTGGCGCGATTCCCGCGCGGCCTGACGGCCGGCCTCGTCCCGTCGTCGATGTCCCGGCGCAGCCGGGAACGGACTTTGTGATCACCACGGACCGCGAAGCGACCGCGACGAGCGTGCTCATCTCGAACCGTCGTACCCCGCCGGCGGAGGCCACAGTCGGCGACTATCGGCGCGCGACGGTGGAGCGACTCATGGCGGGGATGATGTCTCAGCGACTGGCGGAGGTTGCGCAAACGCCGAACGGGCCGCTGATCGGCGCCGGCGTGCAGGTATCCCGGCCCGTCCGGGGTCTGCAGGTCGTGTACCTCGCGGGATTGGCGCGGGACAGCGTGGCCGATGCGGCGCTCACCGTGCTGGCCATCGAGCGGGCGCGCCTGGCCCGCCTGGGTTTCACGGCTCCGGAACTGGAGCGCCAGAAGACCACGATGGCGCAGGAGTATCAGCGGGCGATCGACGATAAGGATCGCCAGCAGTCCGGCGCGCTGGCGGCGGAGTACGTTCGCCACGTCACGGTCGATGAACCCGTGCCGGGCCTGCAATGGGAATCGGACACGACCGGCAAGCTTCTGCCCGGCATTTCTCTCGACGAGATCAACAGGCTGGCGGCGACGTGGCTCCCTGAAGACAACAGAGTGGTCGCCCTTACCGCGCCGGAAAAGTCCGGCCGCGCCGTCCCGACTGAGGCGGCGCTCAAGCTGGCGCTGGCTGGTGCCGCAAAGGCAGACCTCACACCGTGGGTGGCAAGGACCACCGCGGACTCACTGCTCGATCGCGAGCCCGCGGCCGGCACGGTTGTCTCGACGGTCACGCACGCGTCGATCCGCGTCACCGAATGGACGCTGTCGAACGGCGCGCGGGTCGTCGCGCTGCCGACGTCGCTCGATGCGAATCAGGTGGTGTTCAGCGCCGTCAGTCCCGGTGGGCTGTCGCTCGCGCCGGACAACGATCTCGTGCCGGCGCAAACGGCCGCGCAGGTGGTTTCCGCCATGGGGTTCGGCCGATTTTCCAGCGGCGACTTGCGGCGCTGGCTCACCGGCCGGCCGATCGCGGTCCAGCCCGTCATCGGTCCCTTCGAGCAGGGCCTGTCCGGACAGGGCACGAAACAGGAACTGACGACGCTGTTTCAGTTGATCCACCTGGTGATGACGGCGCCGCGCCGCGACCAGTCCATTTTCGACGCGTTGCGATCGCAGATGCGCGATGGCCTGTCGAATCAGGAAGCCTCGCCGGAATACGCGTTCGGGCTCACGCTGACGGACGCCTTGTCGCAGCATCACCCGCGCGCGCAGCCCATTACAGCCGCCTCGGTCGATCGCATGGATCTGGACAAGTCGCTCGCGTTCTATCGCGAGCGCTTCGCGGACGCGAGCGGCTTCACGTTCGTCTTTGCCGGCAGCTTCGATTTGGCGACACTGCAGCCGCTGGTCGAGAAATACCTGGCGTCGCTGCCGGCCACCAACGGTCCCCATGTCTGGAAGGACCCCGGGATCCGTCCACCGGCCTCCGTGGTGACCAAGGTGGTGGAACGCGGCGTCGATCCCAAGGCACGCACCGTCCTGGTATTTCCGAGTCCCATCGAAGCGGATCGGGCTCGGGCCGTCTCCGTCGTAATGCTGGCGGACATTCTGCAGACCCGGTTGCGCGATCTGCTGCGCGAGGATCTGGGCGCCACCTACAACGTCACCGTGGGCGGCAACGTGGCCCGCATTCCGGTGGCGCAGGCCACGATCTCGATCGACTTCACGAGCGATCCGGCGCGGGTGGACGCGCTGACTTCCCGCGTGCTGGCTGAGATCGCCGCGCTCAAGAACGCCGGCCCGTCGGCGCAGCAGGTCAAGAACGTGCAGACCGCGCTGATTCGGGACTTCGAAACCAACATCCGGCAGAACGCGTTTCTGGTCGGCCAGCTCGCGCAGCGGTACCAGGCGGGCGAGCCGCCGGAGACGTTGTGGGACATGCCGAAGGTGTTTCAGGCGCTGACACCCGCCATGATTCGCGACGCCGCACGCGCGCATCTCGATACGAACCGCTACGTGCGCGCCACGCTCAAGCCGGGTAAACCCTGAATCCTGAGTCGTGTCCCGGTGTGACGGGATTCGCTGCCGCGACGCGGGACTCCGAAGTTCCGAGTGCCTAACCCCGGAACAGAACCCGAGCACCGCGTAACCACCGGAACCTGAACGTGGCACTCCGGAACCTGAACGTGGCACTCCGGAACCAGAACCCTGGCACCCGACACCCCGGAACCCGACACCCCGGAACCCTGGACCCGCCCTCCCGCAAGAAAAAACGTTAGAATGTCCTGTTGGAGAGCCCACCGTTGAACGCCCTGATTCCGCACCCTTCTGACTTTGCCCATCCCAGCAAGATTCACGGCCAGGCCCACGTGGGCCGCGTGATGATTCATGCGTTCCGGCTGATTGAAGCGACCGGGGCCGTCGAGGAGGCCTCGCGGTTGTGGGGGGCCGTCTACCTGCACGATCTGGCTCGCACCCATGACGGCTTCGATGAGGTGCACGGCATGCATGCGGTCATGCGCGTGAACGAGTCCACGGATCTGCAGGAGCGTCTCATCGCCCGCGGCGTGCAGTCGGACGATCCGTCGATGCTGCTGGCGGTCATGATGCACTGCCTGCCCGACGATCATTCGGCCTTTGGCGGCAAGCCGGTGTGGCCTCTGCTGGCGATGCTGAAGGATGTGAACGGACTCGATCGAGTGCGATTCGGGGATCTGGATCCCTCGTACCTGCGGAACGAGGCCGCGCGCGGCATGGTGAAGTTTGCGGAGGATCTCTACTCGCAGTCGCACCGGCGCGTGAAGGAAGGCCCCAACTTCTTCACGGACCTGCTGAAAGTCGCGGAAAAGATCCTGGGCAAGCCCGTGCCGATTCCTGAGGTCCTGCTCGGCCCCGCGAACCCGAAGGGCAAGGGAAAGGGCAAGGCGAAGCCGGTCGCGCCGGCTCCCGCGGCTCCCACAAAGTCCGCGGCGAAGCCCGCCGGCAAGGCCGCCGCGAAGGTCGAGCCCAAGTCAGCGAAGGCGGCGCCGGCTGCCAGGCCCAAGGCCCGCAGGAAATGAGTGCAGGAAATGAGGCCGGGACTCATTTCCTGGCGACTCACGAGGAAATGAGTCCCGGCCTCATTTTTTCATGGCACGCCGCTTGCTCTTCCGGCGTGCGTGCCGGATTCGACACAGCGCCAACAACTCGGAAAACTGGGCGAAGACATCGCCTGCGAAGTCCTGCTCGCCCGCGGGTACGCAATTCTTGCCACCCGCCACCGCACCCGCTTTGGAGAAATTGACATCGTCGCGCGCGACGCCGGGGTGCTGGTGTTCGTGGAGGTCAAGGCACGCCGGTCGGCCCGCCACGGCGGCGCCATCGAGGCCATTTCCCCGTTCAAACGGCGGCGGGTCGCCGCCATGGCGCTGGACTATCTGGCCTGGACCGGCAATCTCGACGCGCCCTGCCGGTTCGACGTCGTCCTGATCGATCGCGCCGGTTCGCCGGCGATGACCGTCCGCGTCATCGACCACGCCTGGGAAGTGGATCGCTGATCTCGCAGTATCCTTACGGGCGGAGGTTGTTCATGAAGCGGTCGATGGTGTGTCTCGGTGTGCTGGCGATGGCGTCTATGAGTCCCGTGGCCGCGCAAACGCGCGCGGGCGTGGCTCAGCCGGTCAGCGATGCCGTGCGCGCGCAGTGGGAGTCGGCAAAGAAGAACATTCACGATTCGGCCGTTGACGTGGCAGAGCCGGTGTACAGCTATTCGCCTGTGCCGGGCACCGTGCGAACGTTCGGCCAGATCGTGGCGCACGTCGCCGGCGCGAACTACGAGTTCTGCTCCGCGGCCAGGGGTGAGAAGGCGCCGAAATCGGAGGACGCGTTCGACTCGCTCGCGACGAAGCCGGCGATCGTCAAGGCGTGGGACGAATCCGTGGCGTATTGCGATGCCGCGTTCAAGAGCCTGACGGACAAGACGGCCGTCGAAATGATCGACATGCCCTTCGGCGGCGGCAAGGGCACCCGGATGGCGGCGCTCCTTGGAAACGTCGGTCATCTCAACGAGCATTACGGCAATCTTGTGACCTATATGAGGCTCAAGGGTATCGTGCCCCCCACTTCACGGGGGCGATAGCCGGTCCAAGGGGCCAGGGTCCACAGGTCCAACCGCCTCCGCCGAACACTCGCTTCGCTCCTGGCTACGGGGAGTCGCCGAAGCTGCGAGCAGAGCGAGCGTCAGCGAAGGCGGAGGGTTCCCGCGCGAGAGCCAGATCGCGGCGTGGGTGTCCCCGCAAAGCCGCGCGATCAGCGCGCGCGGCATTCTGGAAGCCAAGTTCCGAGGAGATGGTCGCGAAGTTCGGCCCGGGGGAAGTGCCGCTGCCGTCATTCTGGGGCGGATTCCGAGTCACGCCGAGGACGATCGAGTTCTGGCAGGGCGGTCACCACAGGCTGCACGATCGCTTCTTGTACACGCGCGCCTGGCACCCTGACGAGGCTGGACCCTCGGGACCTTGGACCGGACTTTGTCGAACCCTTGGACCATGAACCTTTTGGACCAGCAGCCCGTTCCCTAAACTCCGAACTGCGTCAGGTGATGATTGAGATGTTTGGCGTGCAGCTGGCTTTGTTGCTGTCCTGTCATCTGACCGAATGTCGGGTGGTATGGCGGCGCGACGTCTACCGGACGCGCGCAGATGTCCGCGATGAGCGCCAGACAGCGCGCGCGTTCCAGCGCGAAATCGTGACGCTCGCCGGTGATGAGCGACGGGTTTGTCGGCGCGTTTTTTGTCCACGGCATTTTCAGGACCGCGAACCGCATGACCGCGGCGGGAATCGGAATGTTCTTGGGCGACTGCTGGACCCGCCCAAGCGCTGTCGCAAGCGCCTGATTCACGTGCCACAGCATCTGATCAACCGCCATCTGGCCCCATTGGCCTTTTGAGTCGGCGGTCAGTTTCGCGAGGCGCGCCTCGATGGACGCGCGAACGGCGGGGTCGTGGATCACGGCTGCAGGCATTTTGGGAATTTACCATCCCTGGGCGTTCCGGGGTCTGAAGACCCCGGGCTCCAGGCTGGCAGCGTCAGCTACTTGACCGTCATCTCCCCCTTCATTTTCCCGTGCCCAATCCCGCACAGATGGCAGCACTTGAAACTGACCTTGCCGGCCGTGGTGGCTTTGTACTCGACGGTCTTGGTTTCGCCCTTTTTGATCGTGACGCAGCTGTCCTTCACGCCTTCGATTTCGAAACCGTGGTCATGATCGACCGCAGTAATTTTGAACTGAACGGTCGTGCCGATCGGGATATCGACTTTGCCCGGGGTGAATTCGTACTTCGTTGCTTTCAGTTCGATGACCTGGATGGCGGGCGCCGGCGTCTGAACCGACGCGGCGGCTGCGGTGGACGACGGGCGGACCGCCGCCAGAATCAAGACAAGCGCGAACACGAACGCCGCAAGGATGACGCGGGATGAGTGCATTGGTTGGACTCCTGTCGTTCATTCTACGTATGAGCCCAGCCGGCAGATGAAGAACCCGCCACCGGGCGAAGCGAAGCCATCCGCCGTCGAGCGGCGCGAGCGAAGCGAAGCGCGTCTGAGCGAGTAATCGGGGATCGGTCCAACGGTCCATCCACCGCCGCTGATCGCGCGCTGCGCGCGCAGCTTCGGTGGGCAGGCTTGGGGGCAAAGCCCCCAGATTAATACCAGATTAATAATTGGAGGCGCCGCCCGGAATTGAACCGGGGATGGAGCTTTTGCAGAGCTCTGCCTTACCGCTTGGCGACGGCGCCCCTGAAAAAGAAGTCAGAAGTCAAAAGTCAGAAGTCAGAAGTGCGGAATGGACTGACGCTGGCCAACTTCTTTCAGTTGGTGTCGGGACGACAGCGCTCGATTAGTCGAATCGGTGTGTTCATCGCCTGAACCCAACCCTGCTCACTCCATCGAGATGCCCCGAAGAGTGTCGCGCGCGAAGTGGAGCGGCCGTCGGAGCGGCCGCGTAACGGAGCGCGCCAGCCGGGGTGCAGGGGCCCCCGGCGATAAATATTGGAGCGGGAAACGGGATTCGAACCCGCGACTTCGACCTTGGCAAGGTCGCACTCTACCACTGAGTTATTCCCGCCCCTACCAGACCCCCGAGTGTACACAATGGCGCTGGCGTGCGGCAACCGGACCGGCGTGGGCCGGACCCTTTGCCTGCGGTCAGCCGGCCAAAGCCATTAGAATCCGTCTCAACACCAGAACAGGTTCGTCCTCGGGAGGACAGCGCTTCGCCCAGTGCCGTTCGCCGGCTGGTCTGGCGCGACGGGCTTACGGTCACAGCCACTGGCATCGCGCTCGGCGCCGTTGGAGGCGCTTGGTCGTCGCGCGCCCTGTCGGCCTTGCTCTACAACGTGTCCATCTCCGATGTACTTCTTTCTTCCAACGTCAGTTCTGACGTCTGACTCTCAACTTGCGACAAGTGAACCTCCTTTCTTGGCACCGGGCTTGCTGCATTGGTGCTTGAATCGGAACCAACGCAATTCACGGAGGTGTTTCATGAGTGCCATCCTTCGGTTTCCGGCCGGCCGTATGATCGTTATGGCCGCGACGCTCGGTCTTCTCGGCTGTGCCGCCACCCGGCTCGAGCACACATGGGTCAAACCCAATCTGCAGATCCAACCGATCCGGAGCGTTGTGACCATTGCCCTTACGCAGAATCCGCAGCGGCGGCGCGCCATGGAAGAAGCCCTGGCAAGCCAGCTTCGATCCGAAGCGCTGATGGCGACTTCGAGCTACACCACGATTCCAGAAGATGACATCCGGGCGGAGGACCAGGTACGTTCGCACCTCGAACTGGGTTCGTACGACGCGGCGATCTTTCTGCGCGTGACGGACGTGACGCGGCAGGATGTCTACGTGCCGGGCCGGACCGTCGCCGTACCGGTCTATTACCAGACGCTCTGGGGCTACTACGCGTATTGGCGCCCGATCGCCTATGAGCCTGGCTATGTCGAGCGCGACAGCGACGTGCAGGTCGAAACCGAAGTGTATGCGCTCCCTGCCGGCGACCTCGTGTACTCCGCGGTGAGCCGCACGCTCAATCCCACGTCGAGCACGGATCTGGTCAATGAGGTCGGCCGGGCGGTCGCGAGAGACCTCAAGGACAAAGGCCTGATTCTGAAGTAGTTGCGTCGCTCCCGCCGATGCCGTTGACGGCCTTCCACCGGGGTCTGCTAGTATCGCGCCCCTGATGGAGTCGTCTGCCACCGGCCGTCTGGAGGCCTTCAGCGACGGCGTCTTCGCCATCGCGATCACGCTCCTCATCCTGGATCTGCGCGTCCCTCATGCCGCCGATCTGATCGCGGATGCTGAGACGCGCGACCTGGCGCCGGCCGCCGCGCTGCTCTGGAAGTTGGGCCACATGTGGCCTAACTTCCTCGCGTATTTCATGAGCTTCGCGGTCGTCCTCGTGCTCTGGGTCAACCATCACCGCGTCTTTACGATCGTCCGCCGCACGGACCGTTCGTTCATGTTCTGGAATGGGCTGCTGCTCCTGTTTGTGACCTTTGTGCCGTTTCCGACGGCGTTGCTGGCCGAGTACATGGCTGACGGCGACTGGGGGCAGTTCCGGATCGGGGCGCTCGTGTACGCCGGCAACGGCCTGATGATCGCGGCGGCCTTTCGCGCGATGTGGAGTCATGCCATCGGCCACGGCCACCTCCTGCCCGACGACCACGATCCGGCCGCCGTCAAGGCCATCGACGACGAGTATCGATGGGCGCCGGCGGCGTCCGTTGTGATTTTTCTGATTGCCTTCGTGTGGCCCTGGGCCAGCGTCGGATTGTCACTCGCGCTGGTGCTGGCGTTTTCCGTTCAGGGATTCATGAACAAGCGGCCGTTCCGCCGGCGGCGCGAGGAAGGCGCCTAGCCTAGGCACCGCGTCGTTTTGCCGGCGCCGCGGGATCGGGCATGATCGCGCTGTCATGCGCGCGTTTGCCATCACCACCATCGCCGTCATCCTGAGTTTCACCGCCGTGCTGCCGGCACGGCAGTCGCCCTCGCCGGCGATACCCACACCCGAGTCTGTGCTGGGGTTCCAGCCCGGCGCCGATTCGCGGCTGGCCAACTACGAGCAGGTGCTCGCATATTTCCAGACGGTGGACGCCGCCAGCGACCGCGTCATGCTGGTGGAGGCAGGGAAGAGCTCGCAGGGGCGGACGTACTACTTCGCGCTGATTTCATCGGCCGAGAATCTGCGGCAGGTCGATCGGTACCGGGAAATCGCGCGGCGCCTCGCGCACCCGGAAGGCCTGACCGACGAGGAGGCGCGGCGGCTGGCGCGCGAAGGCAAGGCCTTCGTGCACGTGGACGGCGGCCTGCACTCGAGCGAGGTCGCCGGCCCGCAGCACACGCCACAGTTGCTCTACGACCTCGTCAGCCGAGCGGACCAGCCGGACACGAAGGCCTGGCTCGACAACGTGATCGTGATGCTCTGGCCGACGATCAATCCGGACGGCCAGTCCATGGTTGCCGACTATTACATGGCGCGCGTCGGCACGCCGAGCGAAAACCAGGGCATGAACCTGCCGCGGCTGTACCAGGAGTATGTCGGCCACGACAACAATCGCGACGCGTACATGCTCAACACGATCGAGTCGCGCGTCATGGAATTTACGTGGCGGCAGTGGGAACCCAGCATCATTTACGTGCACCACCAGTCGTCGCCGTTTCCCACGCGCATCTGGCTGCCGCCGTTCGCCGAGCCCATCGCGCAGCACGCGCCCGGGCTCATTTCGAGCGAGCTCAACATGATCGGCATGGCCATCGCGCAGCGCCTGGACAGCGAGGGCAAAGTCGGGGCCACGCACATGGGGACGGGCTACGACGCGTGGTATCCCGGCTACATCGACTACAACCCGGTGTTCAAGAACATCCCGGCGTTCTGGACGGAAACGCAGGGCACAGGTCCGTCGCCGCGCACGTCAGCTCCGGAGCAGATTCAGGAAAACATGCGGCGCCCGCAGGCGCTGTACGTGAGCCCGTGGCTTGGCGGCACGTGGCGGCTGCGCGATGCCGTCGAGTACATGGAAACCGCGTCCATGGCGACCATCGAATACGCGTCCAAGTACAAGGACACGTTGTTGTACGGACGCTATCAGTCAGGTCGCGATCAGATCGCCCGCGGCCGCACGCAAGCGCCCTATGCGTATTTCATCCCGCGGGATCAGCGCGATCCGGTGGCCGCCGTGGAAATGTTGCGGCGGCTCGCGTTCAGCGGCGTCCGCGTCACGCAACTGACGGGACCAGTCCAAGCGGAAGGGGAAACATTCCCGGCGGGCACATGGGTCGTGCCGGCCGACCAGGAATTCGCCGCCGTCGCGCGCGAGGTGCTCGAGGTCCAGAAGTACCCGGAGATTCGCGAGTCGCCCGGCGGCCCGCTCGATACGCCCTACGACGCCGCGGGATGGACGCTGCCGCTCTCGATGGGCGTCCGGACCGTCATCGCGACAAAGCCCTTGAGCGACGACGCCCGCTCGAAGATGAAACTTGTGGGACCGGTCCCGACGCCCGTCGTGTCGCCGGTTCCCTATAACAGCGCGCAGGCCGTTGACGCCGCGCCGTTCGACAGCGCGCCGGGCATCGGCTTTGACGCCAGTCCCGCGGCCAAAGCGATCGTGCCGCCGGCAGGCCGGCTCACGGGCACCGGCGCGGCGATGGCGCTGAACCCCGCGCAGAACAACACGTTCAAAGCGATCAATCGCGCCTGGCGCGCCGGCGCGACCGTGCAGTGGAAGGCCGGCGCCGATGCGGCAAGCGGCCGTTACATCGTGAGCGGTCTGACACCGGACGCGCAGGACGCGCTGGTGTCCGCCCTGGCGCTGTCTGGCGAGCGGGTCGATCCTCCGGTGACGAAATCCACGCGTCCCCGCGCGGGTCTGTTGATGTCCGACACGAGCATAGACGAGGGCTGGACGCGCTGGGTGCTGGATCAATATGAGTTCGAATACGTCCGTGTGTCGGGTGAGGACATCGCCGCAGGCAATCTCAAGACCAAGATCGATGTCCTTGTCGTGCCCGACGACGGGCGATTGTTTACCGCGGGGGGTGGCCGTGGCGGCAGAGGCGGCGGCGCGGGAGCCGGCGCGGGGGCCGCGGCCGGTGGCGGTGTCAGTCTGCAGTCTCCAGCCGGCGGACAGGCGACAGAAGACGCGCGAGTGAAGTCGATCGATGAATTCGTGCGCGGCGGCGGGACGCTGGTCTGTTTCAATCGGAGCGGCACGGCGGTGATCGATCAACTCAAGATTCCGGTGAGGAACGTGGTGGCGGGCGTGAATCGACAGCAGTTTTTCGTCGGCGGGTCCCTGCTCACGGTTCTTCCGGACGCCACCAACCGTTTCATGGCCGGCATGCCCGAGCGCGCGGCGGTCTATTACGACAACGGGCCGGTGTTTGAGACGCTGGAGGGCTTCAAGGGGGCGGTGATCGCCCGGTATCCCGACAAGGAATCGCCGCTCGCATCCGGGTTCCTGCAGGGCGCGTCCTTGATTCAAGGCAAGGCGGCGGCGATTGACGCGGAAGTCGGACAAGGCCACGTGCTGCTGCTCGGGTTCCGCCCGCAGTGGCGGGGGCAGCCGTTCGGGAGCTTCCGGATTTTCTTTAATGCGATGAATCGCCCCTCATAAAAGCCCGCGAGGCCCCGGAGCGTAGCGAGGGCGCCGAGCGAGCGCGCGGGGGTGGGGCCCTGCGCGCAGCTAATATTTGACATCTAGATAGCATTGCTGGTTAGATAGCGCCAATGGCCAAGCAGCTGTCCGTCGCGTCGCTGACGGTTCTTCATGCAGTGGCCAGCGGCACGTCGCACGGGTTCGACATCATCGACGCCACCGACCTGCCCGGCGGCACGGTCTACCCGGCATTGAGCCGGCTCGAGCGCGATGGGCTGGTCGTCTCGGACTGGGAGGATGTGAGCATCGCCCGAGAGGAAGGCCGGCCTCCTCGCCGTTACTATGCGGTCACGTCGTTTGGGCTGACAACGCTGAATAGTGCGCTGGCGCGTCTGCACGCGCTCAAGCCCGTTCGCAGTCGCCGCCCGTCGCCGGCCAGGTAAAGCAATGCCACGCTCGCACCCGCCGCGGCGCCTCCTTGTTCTCATCTCCGCCCTCGTGCCGGCCGATCGGCGTCGCCTGTGGCTGGAAGAGTGGGAGGCCGAGTTTGCGCATCATCTGCAGACCCGGGCGGTGGAAAGCCGCGGACGCACCTGGTCCGCGAGGCGTCTCGCCGGCGCTGTACAGCACGCCGTCTGGCTGCGGTGGCAGTCCTGGCGCGGCGGACTCGACCCCAGGGCATCAGACGCGTGGGCGGGAGATCTGGCCGGCGATTTCCGGTACGCGATTCGCGCGTGCCGGCGCGCGCCGGGCTTTTCATTCACGGTGGTGATGACGCTGGCGGTGGGCCTCGGTCTCGCGTCAGCCATCTTCGCCTTCGCCGACGGGTATCTGTTCCGCTCCTTGCCGTTTCCCGGTGGCGATCGAACCTACTACGTCAATGATCCCGACACGATCATGGGCGGCGGACTGCGTTCGGCCGACGCCGCGCTGTTGCGGCACAGCGCCCTCGCAGGTCTCGGCTTTGTCGAGTGGTCGGTTGCGACTTCGGTCGGCGGCCAGCTCGTGGTGGACGATCGGCACGTCGACCTGTTCGCGTATGAAGTCTCGCCGGGGTTCCGATCGACGCTTCGACTGCCGCTCACGGCGGGGCGCGATTTCTCGCCGGACGATCACGCGGCGGGCGCTCCACTGGTGGCGTGGCTGAGCGATCGATTCTGGCGGCGCGAGTTCGGCGGCCGCCCGGACGTGGTCGGGCGGATGTACCGGTTGGAATCGTCCCGGGGCGCCACCAAAGAACTCCGGATCGTGGGCATTCTGGCGCCCCAGGTCTCGTCATTCGATCTCAATAACCCGCCGCCCGATGTCGTGGTCCCGGCGCAGGGGCCGATGAGATCAGGGCCCAACACTTACGCGTTTCCTCTGGTCCAACTCCCGCCGGGTGAGAGTCCCGAACACACGGCTCAACGAATCGCCGCGTTCCTGCAGTCTGAGGCGCCGGCAGCCAAGCCAAGGACGATTCGACTCGGCTCGCTCGAGTCGTCGCAGGTGGCTGGAGGCAAACCCACGGCGCGGCTCTTCTTCGCCGGCGCGTTGCTGGTCCTGCTGCTGGCGGCGATGAATCTGGTGCACCTGTTGGTGAGCCGTGGTGCGACTCGGGGGGCCGAAGTGGCGACGCGTGCGGCACTCGGCGCCAGCCCGTGGCGAGTGGCACGGTTGTTTGTTGCCGAGAGTCTCGTGCTCGGCGCGGCTGGTATCGGCGCCGCTTTGCTGGTGGGGCGTGGACTGGCGTCGCTCATCGCGGCCAATGTGCCCCAGTTTCCCACCGCGGGCCGGAACTTGTCGCTCGTCCCGATGGTGTTCGATGCGCGCGTCGTGGGATTCGCCGTGGCTCTCGGACTCGTCATGACAATCGTCGGCGGCATCTGGCCGGCATGGCGTGCGCTTCGTGGCTCGCTGCACGGACGCGCGCGTTCGTCCACCGGTGCTGGCGGTCCCGGTGCTCACAGGTGGGCCAGAGTCATTCTCGGTTCTGAATTGACGGTTGCGACGGTGGTGCTCGTCGGCGCCGCGTTCATGGGCGCCGGCATCTATCGATATCTCACTCAGCCGGTCGGGTTCGACTATCGCGATCGTGTGTGGGTCAGCCTCGCTGACGCTTCCGGCCAACCCTTGCCGGGTACGGATATCGAGAACGCCGTCCGCGCGATTCGATCGGCGCCGGGCGTCGCTGCCGCCGGTTTGGACACCGTCTCAGTGGGCCGGCAGACCATCGACGTGACAAGCGGAACCATCGATAACAAAGACATCCGCTCCTGGCGCGTCCCGCCCGGCTTTCTCCAGGCGTGGGGCGTGCCCGTGGTACGAGGGCGCTGGTTTGAAGACGCGGAGTTCATCCGGAGCGCCGACGACGTGGCGGTGATTGACGAGAGACTGGCGCGCCTGGCGTGGCCTGACGCGGAGGCCGTGGGGCAGACGATTCGTGTCAACAATGTGCCATCTCAGGTCATTGGCGTCGTGGCCTCACGCAAGTCGTTGCTGGATCGCGAGCCCTCACCGACGGTCTATGTCCCGATTCGCGAATCCGACGCGCGTTCGCCGTTGGTGGCATGGTTTCCCGGCGGTGCAGGTGAGGGCGCGTCCGAGCGGCTGTCGGCCAGCGTGGCGGCCGTTGTCCCGGGCGCTCGGGTCAAGGTGACGCCGGTGTCGTTTGATCGCCTGTTCGCGCGCAGCGCCGGCGAAGCGCAATTCCAGGCCCCAGTCATGGGGGCCTTTGGCGTTCTGGCCGCCGTGGTCGCGGCTATCGGGGTATTCGGACTGGTCTCCTACCTGGTGGAGCAGCGCCGCCGTGAATTCGGCATCCGCATGGCACTCGGTGCGCGTCAGGCGGACGTGAAGCGCATCGTGTTTCGCGAAGCGGTGCAGCCCACGGTGGTCGGCCTGATTCTGGGTTCGGGCTGTGCCTATGCCCTGGAATCCGTCGTTCGATCCAAGGTCTTTGGCTGGCAGTCGAATGGGCCGTTCGCGATCGTCATCGTCGCGTGCGGGCTGCTGCTTGTCGCCCTGGTTGCGGCTCTTGTTCCCGCCGCCCGGGCCGTCCGCGTCGATCCCGCCGTGACGCTGAAGGCTGAGTAGGCAGAATTTTCCCTCAAAGTCCGGAACCATCACGGACATGAAGCCTGGTTTTGATAACCATCCTTCATGTCCTTTATGTTCTTCATGGTTGAGCGATTTTGACAGAGAATGTCGCGATAGCCCGGAGACCCACTATGAATATCCGTTCCCCGCGCCTTGTGTTCCTGGCCATTGGCCTGTCGATCGCCGTTTCGTCGCTGTTCGCGCAAGAGCCGGCCGCCAGGCGCGCGTTCACGCCAGGTGACTGGTATCGCGTCAAGACGTTGAGCAACTCCGTGATGAGTCCCGATGGCAAGTACGTCGCCGTGCAGGTGACGAACGTCATCGAGGCGAAGAACACGCGCGTCAATGAGATCTGGGTGGCCTCGACGGCGCCCGGTGCCGGTGAACCGCAGCGATTCAGCGCGCCGGGTTTTGACAGCACCAACCCGAGTTTCAGCGCCGACAGCACGACGTTGATCTTTACGTCCACGCGACCCGGCTATTCCGGAAACCGGTGGGCCGTGCGGATGGACCGCGCGGGCGGTGAGTTTCAGTACACCGGCGCGGGTGGTGCAACCGGCGCGGCAGACGCGGGCGGCGGAGATTTTGCGGGCCGTGGCGGCGGCGCGGGGCCGGCGGCTGCGGCGGCGACATCGCCGAAAGACGGCAGCTTCACGATTTCGACGGGCGTGCCGGGCGCGCCGGCGGCGCCGGGGAATGCGGGTCGCGGCAACGCCGGAGGCGGCGGCGGCCGCAACGGCGGCGGGGGAGGGCCGCGCGGTGGCGGGCCGGCAGCAGAAGGCACGGCGTCATCAATTCCGGGCCGCGGCACGGGCGCGCCGGATCCGTACTCGGGGATGCCGCCCATGGCGAAGCCGCCCATGAATGCGATCACGCTGCCGCTCGATCCCGCGCGCTTCGACGGCATGCAGATCATCGATGCGCGTTACAAAGCCAACGGCCGCGGTTTCGTGCCGAGCACGGGTGGCGGACCGATCGCGACGGCGACGGCTGCCGCGAACGGCGCCACGCCTGGAGCAGGCAGAGGCGCGGGCGGCGGCGGACGCGGTGGCAATGTTCCCGCAGGTGACGGACCTCCCACGCAGGTCCTGATCGATCGCAAGGACGGCGCCGGGCCCAAACCGGTGACGACCACGCTCTATTCGCATCGCAATGCCACCGTCTCGCCCGACGGCAAGTGGATCGTGTTTGCGGCCGACGCAGAGTTGCGTCCCGACACGGCTGTCAAGACCGTCCGCGATCAGATTGCGGCGCTCGGCACGGACGCCGAGCGCACGGCGGCGACGCGCGACAGGCTGCAGACCGAGCTCTTCGTCATGGCCGTCGCCGGCGGGACGCCCAAACGGATCCGTGCGGCCGGCAACGAAAGCGGCGTGGAGTGGTCGGCGGATTCGCGATGGATTACGTTCACGGCAAACAACGGGCCGAACACAACGACCAACATTTATCTGGCCGACGTGACGACCGGATCCAGCCGGAGCCTGACCGGCGATCTCCGCACGGATGGCGGGCCGGTTGACTGGCTGGCGTCGGGCGATCTGCTGATGCAGCTGACGGTCGGCGGCCGCAACGCGCTGTACCGGATCAATCCCAGGACCGGCGATCGCAAGGAAATCGTCGGCGGTCGCCGCCGGATCTCCGGTTTCACGTACGACACGGCGCGCACGAAGGTTGCGTACATTGCGAGCGCGCAGGAGACACCGACGGAGCTGTTCCTCTCCGATCTCGACGGGACTGAGCGCCAGGTGAGCCATTTCAACAAGGACGTGAATGCCGCCATCGCGTGGTCGCCGAGCGAGCGGTTCACGTTCAAGTCAGTCGGCGATCAGGAGATCGAATGCTGGCTCGTCAAGCCGTATGGCTATGAGGCCGGCAAGAAGTACCCGCTCGTGCTGTACATCCACGGCGGGCCGCACTCCGCCTACAACGAAGGCTGGTTCGACGAGTTCCAGAACCTCGCGGGCGCGGGCATGTGGGTGCTGTACACGAACCCGCGCGGGTCGAGCGGGTACGGCGCCGAATTCCAGGACATGATTCGCGCGCGCTGGGGCGAGGATGACTATCTGGACCTGATGAAGGCCGTGGACGTCGCCGCCGCGCGGCCTGACGTCGATCCGGATCGGCTGGGCGTGACGGGCGGATCGTACGGCGGCTTCATGACCGCATGGATCACGACAAAGACCACGCGCTTCAAGGCGGCCGAGACCGACCGCATGATCAGCAACTGGCTGAGCTGGTACGGCGCCTCCGACGCGCAGTCGCTGACCGAAGGCGAGTTCCTGGGCACGCCCTGGAAGGCGTGGGACATGTATGTGGACAAGTCCCCGTTGAAGTACGCCGACAAGGTGAAGACGCCGACGCTCCTGATTCAATCGGAAGAGGACTATCGCGCGCCCATCGTGGACGCGGAGCAATGGTTCATGGCGCTGCAGAAGAACGGCGTGCCCGCGGAGTTCATCCGCTATCCGCGTTCCAATCACGACCTCTCACGCACGGGCGAACCGTGGCTGCTGACGGATCGGCTCAATCGCATCCGGCAGTGGTTCAGCTACTGGCTCAAGGACGAGAGACCAGGCAGACTGAAGTGACGCTTGCGAGTCAGAAGTCAAGAGTCAGAAGTCAGAAGTTAAGACGGAAGTAGGAAGTAAGCAGGAAATACAATAGAAAGTCCGCGCGGGGGTGGGGCCCCGCGCAAC
Source organism: Vicinamibacterales bacterium (assembly GCA_036274235.1). Lineage (GTDB taxonomy): Bacteria > Acidobacteriota > Vicinamibacteria > Vicinamibacterales > SCN-69-37 > DASUGC01. The sequence continues at coordinate 85 of DASUGC010000001.1, read as the reverse complement.
TAAGAGCCAGTCCGCGACGCCCCGGAGCGGAGCGAGGGCGCTGAGCGGCCGAGCGGGCGAGCGGCGAGAAGCCGCGAGCTTAAGA